>CAVGRW010000001.1:0-92431 GCA_963631735.1 Bacteroidaceae bacterium
CCGTCGCTCATGCGACACCTCCCCTTGAATCAACCAAGGGGAGGCTTGACCGTAACGTAAATTTTAAGTACGGAGAAGTAATACTACGCAGAGGTATGGTTAGAGCACAATTCGTAGGGGTCGATGCCCACATCGACCCGAGGTCAGATGGAAATAGGCTTGGCGCCCCTTTAGGGGAGCTGTCACGGCTTGCCCGTGACTGAGGGGTTTTATCGAAAGTCTGATGAAATTTAAATTAACCCCTCCGTCTTCGGCGTAAACCACCGAAGCCACCTCCCCAGCAGGGGAGGCAAGGCGTTACTGCATGATGATTAGTCTTTATCAGATTTTAATATCAAATTAACCTTGATTTTATAGGGCGTGTATTGTCCGCCAAAGTCAGAAGAAAAATAAAATCGGACGACCAATGGTCACCATACAAATAGTATTAAAGTTTTTATAAATTATTTAAATTCAGCTCAAATTGACCAACCGAAAGGGGAGAGGACGTTGAAAAGAATACTCGAAACACCGCTTTTGCCGCAGGGCAAGGCGACTGTTGCCGTTTCTGCAGAAGCGGAAGAAACAATCAAAGCTCTTGAAAAAATGGGCATTGATGTATTCAAGGTAACGCCTAACTCCAAGCTTTCGGCTCCCGTTGCAAGCCATCCCGACTGCAATATATTACAGCTCGATAGAAGGACATTTGTATGTGATGAGGAAATCACACCTTCTTTAATTGACTACATTAAAAAAAATAATATTGTTAATTATTTAACAAAAGGGCAGGAGATGCAGAAAAAAGAACAGGTGAAGGTCTACAGTGAAAAAATATCATCACCTTATCCGAGAGAAGCGGCAATAAACGTCAAACGGCTTGATGATTGTATCGTCTGCAATACAAAATTTGTCGGAAAAACCGTACAGGTCTATGCATTCGCCAACGACCTTAATCTGTATCATTGTAACCAAGGCTACGTTGGCTGTTCGTCTGTTTTAATAGCTCAAAACGCCGCAATGACCGATGATGAGTCGGTTTACGATACTTTCCGTCGAATAGGATCGGATTGCCTGATGCTTTCTAAGGGTCAGATAAAACTGAGCGGATACAGTTACGGATTTATCGGCGGCTGCTGCGGATTTATTGACAAAAATCTGATTGCATTCAACGGAAAGCTGAGCACACATAATGATGCAGATAAAATCAAAAGCTTTCTGAATAAATTTAATGTAAGCTATGTTGAGCTGACCGACGAACCGTTAACGGACATCGGCGGCATCGTTCCGATATTTGAAGAAATATAAAGTATATATTAAATATACACTGCGGCCGTGACTTTATCGGTCGCAGTTTCTTATATTCTAAACCAATGTATTCAACCTTTTTATCCGTCCTATTCAGTATATTTTTCGTTGCAAGTCCCCTTTTTGATACAAAATATTTCTTTTGTATCTTAACTTGATTTTATCGGTGGCATGTGTTATAATGGTTTTACCCTATCAAAATGAGTGAAAAATTTTCAGAAAAAGGACTGTTTTTATGCACAAGGAAGAATTTGTTTCACTGCCGCCGTACGTTATCGAGTTTCTCAACTACCTTTCGGTCGTCAAGAGCAAGTCCGAGCTTACGGTGCTGGAATATGCCTCGGATCTGAGGCTGTTTTTCCGCTTTCTTCTTGTCTATCGCGGACTTGTGCCCAAGGACAGCGACTTTGAAAAAATTGCAATAGACTTTATTGATCTCGATTTTATAAAAACAATTAAAATTGCCGATGCTTACGCTTTTCTTTCTTATTGCCGAAGCGAGCGCCAAAACAACGATGCCGCAGTCGCAAGAAAGGTTTCTTCGATCCGTGCATTTTTTAAGTATCTTCATATTAAAATCAAGGTTATTCCCGAAAACCCTATGGAGGAGCTCGAATCCCCTAAGCAAAAGAAAAGCCTGCCAAAATATCTGACACTCGAAGAAAGCATAAAGCTTCTTGAAAGTGTTGACGGGCGCAATAAAGAGCGTGATTACGCTATATTGACGATTTTTCTTAACTGCGGTCTGCGCCTTTCCGAGCTTTGCAGTCTGAATTACAGCGATATAAAAAGCGACAACACGATGACCGTTACGGGTAAAGGAAACAAGGAGCGCACGATCTATCTTAACGAGATGTGCATTAACGCCGTGAATTCGTACATGAAGGTTCGCCCCGTTGACGGTGTTAAGGACAAAAACGCACTTTTTCTCAGCGGCAGAAAATGCCGAATCAGTCCGAAGTCTGTTCAGCATATCGTAGAGAAATATATTGAAAAATGCGGTCTCGGCGACCGTGGTTTATCTACTCATAAGCTTCGTCACACCGCCGCAACGCTCATGTATCAGCAAGGCGGCGTCGATGTTCTGCTTATTAAGGACATTTTGGGTCATGAGAACCTCGCAACGACGGAGATTTACACTCACATTGTAAATTCACAGCTCAAGGATGCGGTTTCGTCAAATCCGCTCAACAAGTTAAAAGGTAAAAAGTCCGCCGAATAAATACTCAAGTATTGTTTTGAGCGCTGAGGCGGCAACAATGAATATAAAATTCCTGAAGAACGATTTGTAATAAACGGCAAATCCATAATTCAGGAATTTTGTCGTTTTTGATATGCTTTTCATGATGTATTCTGACATGTTTATGCTCTCACGACAGCAAAGCACTATCGCCAAAAGACACAGCGTTCCGTAAGGGAAAATCATTATAATGCAATAGCCGAGCCCTTTGAGTGTGTACTCGTTATAAAGAAAATACGAAATACAGCCGATTATGTAGCCGTAAACGAGCGGCATAACGTTTGTTAAGAGCGAACCGAACACTGAAAGCCCGAGAAAAAATATTATTATCAAAAACACGATCGGAAAGATAAGATAAATCAAAAATTCCGAACCGACCGATGTTATATCTCTGCTTAAAATAACCGTTGTGAAATAGTCGGTTATTCTCAAAAAGAGCTTCCCCTCCCCTTTCCCGCCGATACAGCCCGATATGATACCTGCAAACGTGAAAATTACGGGGATTATTATTTTCCAATTTGAAAGAAAATCGTTCACTTTTATACTGTATTTGTGAAGATTAAGTGTTTTTTTCGTTCCGATAACAGACATAGCTTGTCAACTCCTTTGTAAAAGCTATGCCGATATGCTCAAAAAAATACCGCAAATCGTGCGATCTGCGGTAAAAATCAATGAGTAAGAAGCAGTGCCTTAGCCTAAATCGGGTTTATCAAGAAATGTAACACAGTTTCTGTCCGAGTGATCCGTTTCAAAAACAACAATTTCGTTATCGCCTTTTTTGAGCATCGGAGCCGGAATATAGAGTGTTTTCTGCGGTCCTGCCGGGTTATAATAACGTCCGATATTGAAGCCGTTGACGAATACAACGCCCTTTGTGAAGCCGTCAAGACGCATGAATGTGTCGTGCGGCTCACCGTCAATTTTAAGCGTTCCCTTAAGGAATGAAGCCGTTTCAACCTTTCCGCTTTCCTGTTTATATTCAAGCTGCGAAATGTTATCAAGCGGCAGCGGATACATATCCCAGCCGAAATGGTATTGGAGATTGAATCTGGCGCCCTTGATGCCCTTTCTGTCCATTATTCTCGGTCCGTAGTTGACTCTGCCCATATTCTCGCAAAGTATGTCTATGCGGCATTTCTCGCCTTTTTCGAGCGAGAAGCCGGCAGGCTCGCTGTCTCTTGTGCGTTCATAAAAGCCCTTATATTCGCCGTTTATGAAAACAACAGCTCTGTCATGAACAGCGTCAAATTTGATTTCTCTCTCGTCTCTCGGGCCGTCAACGACCGTCGAATAAAGCGTGAAGCCGTAATACTGACCGATATCCTCCATGAACTGCGGTGCGGCGGCGTGCACGGGCTTTGAAAGAAGCTTTACGGCATCGAAAATACTGCATCTTTCGTTCAATTCAAGCTTGCCGTAAGCGGCTTTTTCGGAATTTTTCACTGTCAGCTCGGGAAGCTTGCCGAAGCGTTCTTCGATAATTTTTCTGACCTCAAAATATGCGGGAGTAAGGTCGCCTGCCTCGGAAAGAAGCGCATTGTAATCATAGCTTGTAATCGTCGGCTCGTATTTGTCATAGTAGTTTGCGCCGTTCATGTAGCCGAAATTCGTGCCGCCGTGGAACATATAGAAATTCAGCGATGCGCCGCAGTCAATCATGTCCTTGAAAAGCTTTGCAACCTCTTTCGGGTCTCTTACATGGTGCTCCTCGTACCAATGGTCGAACCAGCCGACCCAATATTCACCGCACATCAGCGGCTGATCGGGTCTGAAATCGTTGAGTACCTTGAAATTCTCCTCGGGACGTGAACCGAAGTTTGCAACGCACGGATATTCGGGCAGTGTGCCGCCCTGTAAGCTTGAATAATCCGCTCCGTCGGAGGTGAAAAGCAAGCAGTCAACGCCGTTTTTCTTGTAAATATCAGCGATTTTCTGCATATATTCGTGGTCGTCGCCGTAGCTGCCATACTCGTTTTCAATCTGCATCATTATAATGTTTCCGCCGTTTGTCGAAAGCTTCGGAACGATGCGCTTGAGAAGCTCATTATAGTAGCGCTCAACCTTTGAAATGAACAGCTCGTCGTTACAGCGAATAGTCATATTCGGATAATTGAGCAGCCATGCAGGCAGTCCGCCCATCTCCCACTCGGCGCAAATATACGGACCCGGGCGAAGTATAACGTTAAGCCCAAGCTCCTTGGCGATGTCGATATATGCTTCAAGATCGAGCATGCCGCCGAAGTCAAAAACGCCCTCCTGCGGCTCGTGAAGGTTCCAGCAGGTATAGGTTTCAACCGTATTGAAGCCACATTCTTTAAGCTTTAAAAGGCGGTCATGCCAATATTCTCTCGGAATTCTGAAATAGTGCATAGCGCCCGAAATTATAGTATATTCCTCCCCGTCAAGGAAGAATTTGTTGCCTATATATGTCAGTATTGCCATAGAATCACCTCGGGAATATTATACAGAAAAAATTGTGTGAGGTCAATTGTTATACAAAAAAGACTTCTCACAAATCGGAGAAGTCTTTTGAAAATATTCGTTTATTCAATCGAATCAATGTAGTCGCACGCTGCGAGAGCGGCAATTGCTCCGTCTGCGGCGGCAGTTGTAACCTGACGAATTTTCTTCGTGCGGCAGTCGCCTGCAACGAAAATGCCCTTGGTTGCAGACTCACATGTTTCGTCGATAACCGCATAGCCTCTGCCGTCAAGCTCAATTACATTCTTAAACGCTTCGTTCTGCGGAATAAGACCTATCGCAATGAAAAGTCCGTCGATCGAAAGCTCCCTGCTCTCCCCTGCCGAATTCTTTATTACGATGCCCTCAAGCTCCGAATTGCCGAGGAAGGACTCAACGGTAACTCCCGTTATAACCTCGACATTATCGAGCTTATAAAGCTGGTCAGCGAGCTTCTTTTCACCTGTCAGAAAATCGAGATTCTGAACAACGTAAACCTTTTTAGCAAGGTCGGAAAGCAAAATTGCCTCCTGCAATGCGGAATTTCCTCCGCCGACAACCGCAACGGTCTTGTCCTTATAGAAGGCTCCGTCGCAAACGGCACAGAACGAAATTCCCTCGCCGACGTATTTTTCCTCGCCGTCAACGCCGAGCATGCGGTGCTTTGCGCCTGTTGCGATGATCACAGCCTTGCATCGGTATTCGCCGTCGTCGGTTACAACGGTTTTAAAATCGCCGTCCTTGATTTCAAGAGCCTCGCAGGATTCAACATCGGCGCCCTGCTCGAGCACCTGCTCAACAAGCTTTTCGGCAAATTCATTGCCTGTAAGGCTCACAAAACCGGGAATATTCTCGACCTTCGGGGAAAAGGTTATCTGTCCGCCGAAGGTTTCTTTTTCGATTACAAGTGTTTTTTTATTCGCCCTGCAAGCATACAGAGCGGCGGTCAGCCCCGCAGGGCCGCCGCCAATTATAATTATGTCGTACATAATTGCTCCTGTTTATCCTTATTTGTTAAGGAATTTTTTGATATCCGAAACGCCTGTGTACTTGGTAGCCTCGCCGTCCTTGATTACAACAAGGGTCGGTGCCTGCTTGATACCGAGCTCCTGTGCAAGCTCTGCGTTTTCGTCGGCAAGAAGCTTTGTATATTCGTAGCCTGCCTTGTCAAGAGTTGCACATGCAATCTTGCAGTTCGGACATGTTGCCGTTGTGAAAAGGTAGCTTACGTTCTCGCCTGCTTCGGTCTTAACTTCGTCATCAGCCTTTGCTTCCTCTTTTACGCCCTTATGGGTAAGATGAGAATTTGCAATATCGTAAACCTTACGGTCTGTGAACTCCTGAGCCTTACCGTCGTTGAAGTTCTGAACGGGACGGTAGTAGCCTGTGATACGGCTGTAAACCTCTGTGTGCTCGCCGCACTCGGGGCAGACATACTGCTCGCCTGTGATATAGCCGTGGTTCTTACATACGGAATATGTCGGCGAAAGAGTGTAATACGGGAGCTTGTAGTTCTCTGCAATCTTTCTGACAAGGTTCGCCGCAGCCTTCCAATCGGGAAGCTTCTCACCGAGGAATGCGTGGAATACGGTACCCGAGGTGTAAAGAGTCTGGAGCTCATCCTGAATGTCAAGAGCAGAGAAAATATCGTCTGTGTAGCCGACAGGAAGATGTGAGCTGTTGGTATAGTACGGTGTGTCACCCTCATGCTGAGCGGCAGTCTTGATATCGGGATATCTCTTGACGTCGTGCTTTGCAAGACGGTATGCGGTCGACTCTGCCGGAGTAGCCTCAAGGTTGTAGAGGTCGCCGTACTGAACCTGATAATCGGAAAGTCTCTCTCTCATGTGATTGAGAACGTCAATTGTGAACTGCTGAGTCTTGGGATCGGTCATATCCTTGCCGAGCCACTTAGCATTGAGGCCGACCTCGTTCATGCCGACAAGACCGATAGTTGAGAAGTGGTTATTGAAGGTGCCGAGGTATCTCTTGGTGTAGGGATAAAGTCCCTCGTCAAGGAGCTTTGTGATAACCGTTCTCTTAACCTTGAGTGAACGTGCGGAAATATCCATGAGTCTGTCAAGACGCTCGTAGAAGTCCTTCTCGTCCTTTGCAAGGTAAGCGATACGGGGCATATTGATAGTAACAACGCCGACCGAGCCTGTGCTCTCGCCGCTTCCGAAGAAGCCGCCTGACTTCTTGCGAAGCTCACGAAGGTCAAGACGGAGACGGCAGCACATTGAACGAACGTCGCTGGGCTCCATGTCGCTGTTGATGTAGTTTGAGAAATACGGAGTACCGTACTTAGAAGTCATTTCAAAGAGAAGTCTGTTGTTCTCTGTGTCGGACCAGTCGAAGTTTCTTGTGATTGAATATGTCGGAATCGGATACTGGAAGCCTCTGCCGTTGGCGTCGCCCTCGATCATGATCTCGATGAACGCCTTGTTGACCATATCCATTTCCTTCTGGCAGTCCTTATACTTGAAGTCAACTTCCTTACCGCCGATGATGCAGTTAAGCTCTGCAAGGTCGTTCGGAACGACCCAGTCAAGTGTGATGTTCGAGAACGGAGCCTGAGTACCCCAACGGCTCGGTGTGTTAACGCCGTAGATAAAGGATTCAATGCACTTCTTGACCGATTCGTAGTCAAGATTATCATATTTTACAAAGGATGCGAGGTAGGTGTCGAAGGACGAGAAAGCCTGTGCGCCTGCCCACTCGTTCTGCATGATGCCGAGGAAGTTAACCATCTGGTTGCAAAGGGTTGCAAGGTGCTTTGCCGGAGCGGAGGTGATTTTGCCTCTTACGCCGCCGAGACCTTCCTGAATGAGCTGCTTGAGCGACCAGCCTGCGCAGTAGCCTGTGAGCATAGAAAGGTCGTGAAGATGGATATCTGCATTTCTGTGAGCCTCTGCGATTTCCTCATCGTAGATTTCTGAAAGCCAATAGTTAGCCGTGATAGCGCCCGAGTTGCTGAGGATAAGTCCGCCTACGGAATAGGTAACGGTGGAGTTCTCCTTAACACGCCAGTCGTTAACATGAAGATAGTTGTCAACGATCTCCTTATAGTCAAGAACAGTTGCGTTGATGTTTCTTATCTTCTCTCTCTGCTTACGGTAGAGAATGTAAGCCTTTGCCACATCGTCGTAGCCTGCCTTGATGAGAACGGACTCAACGCTGTCCTGAATGCTCTCAACCGAGATCTTGTCATTCTTGATTTTCTGCTCAAAATCCGCAGTTACCTTGAGTGCAAGGAAATCAACAGTATCCGAATTATACTGCTTCTGACATGCGTCAAATGCCTTGGTTATAGCGTCTCTGATTTTGTGAAGGTCAAAGCCGACAACTTTGCCGTCACGTTTTACAACATTGTACATACCTCTTGTCTCCTTTATTTAGTGTTCCGTCCGAGATTATAGCATATATATAGTGTCATGTCAACACTTATTTTACAATATCTTGTGTTAAGGCAAATAAATAGATACTACATTGTGCCTTAGATTCCCCGAATTTCCGTTTGCGGCACAAAATCTGCCGCCGCCTTCTGCATATCGAGCATCGTCTGCTTGCCGACGCCCGTTACGCTTCCGTCAATGAGATTTCCCGAATCGACAAAATTCTGAAGAAAATATCTTTTTGCGCCCTTTATCCATTCCGCCGCCTTGCGGATATCCTCAACGGTGTGGAATTCATTAACTATCGTTGTTCGGAATTCGTAGTCGACCGTGCCGCTCTTGAGAAATTCGACGCTTTCCTCGATTTTTGATAAATCATAGCTTTTCAAGCCGATCGTTTCGGCATATTTTTCCTTGCAATTTTTGATATCCATTGCAACATAATCGACTATCCCCTCGCCGACAATGCTTTTGAGTCTCTCGGGATAGCTGCCGTTTGTGTCAAGCTTGACCGAATAGCCGAGGTCACGGATTTCTTTAATAAAATCGGCAATATCGGGATTCATCAGCGGTTCGCCGCCCGTTATCGCAACTCCGTCGAGAAGTCCCGATCTCTTTTTGAGAAAAGAAAGAATTTCGTCAACCGTATAGTCGGGATTTTCGGGCAATTCCGTTACAAGGAGTGCATTATGGCAGAACGGACAGCGGAAATTACAGCCGCCTGTGAAAACCGTACAGGCAACTTTCCCCGGGAAATCCAGCAGAGTCATTTTTTGAAGTCCGTCAATACGCATCATAGCACCTCCCAAAAGCGTAATTTTATCGCTCCGAAGTATTTTAACACAACATGATATGGTTTACAACAAGAAAGAAATAAAAATATATACAAACTTTCGCTTCACTTTTTGCACAAAATATAGTATAATAGCAGAAAAGCGAACACAAGGGAGTGAAATTATGGATAAAGAAAAAATGGACTTCACCGACTATACCGATCCGATATGCCCGTTCTGCACCGATCAATTCAAAAAAGAGCCGCCCGTCCACCCTATTCCGACCGGAAGGGTTCTGGAAAAGCTTGACGAGCACCTCGGCAGGAACGATTATGACTCGGCGGAAAGACAGCTTCTCTATTGGCTCGGCGAGGCTGAGGACGGCAGGGACAGGCACGGTATGCTGACTATTGAAAATGAGCTGATGGGTCTTTACCGCAAGACAAACCGCAAAGAAAAGGCGCTTGAAAACGTCAAAAAGGCATTATCTTTAATTGATGAATTGAATCTCGGCTCCGCCGTTGTCGCAGGTACAACATTGACAAATGCGGCAACTGTTTACAAGGCTTTTTCGATGCCCGAGGAGTCAATAAAGCTTTTTGAGAAAGCAAAAGCCATATATGAAAAGGAATTATCGCCCGACGATTCACGACTCGGCGGACTTTATAACAATCTCGGCTTGACGCTGACCGACCTCAAGCGCTTTGACGAAGCGGAGGAATATTACAATAAAGCAATGAATGTAATGTCGCAGAACAAGAACGGTGAGCTTGAAATTGCGATCACATATCTCAATTTATGCGATTTATACGAAGCAAAGCTCGGTTCGGAGCAAAGCGAAAAGATAATCAACGAATATATAGAAAAGGCATACGAGCTTCTTAACAGGGATTATTTGCCGAGAAACGGCTATTATGCCTTTGTTTGCGAGAAATGCGCTCCGACCTTCGGATATTTCGGACGTTTCCTTTATCAAAAGGAGCTCAGCGACAGAGCGAGGGATATCTATGAAAGGAATTGAAATTTCTAAGGCATATTTTGAGGAATACGGCTCGCCTATGCTCGAGAAGGATTTTCGTGACGTACTCCCCTATCTTTGCGTCGGTATGGTCGGAAGCGGCTCGGACTGCTACGGCTTTGATGATGAGGTTTCGAGAGATCACGATTTTGAACCCGGATTTTGTATTTTTATTCCCAACGAAGAAACCGTTGACAGACGAACGGAATTTCTGCTTGAAAGAGCGTATGCCAAGCTTCCGAAGGAGTTTATGGGGCTTAAACGAAGCCTTGTAAGCCCTGTCGGCGGAAGAAGAAACGGAGTCATACGAACTGACGAGTTTTACACAAATAAAATCGGCTGTTCCGACGGCAATCTAAGCGTTAAGGATTGGCTGACTGTTCCCGAAAGCTATCTTTTTGAAGCGACAAACGGCGAGATTTTCTTTGATAACTACGGCGAATTCACTGAAATTCGCAAAAGAATTCTGCAAATGCCCGAGGATATAAGACTTAAAAAGCTTGCAGGAAATCTGCTTCTTATGGCACAGTCGGGTCAGTATAACTACAGCCGATGCCTTTCACACGGCGAAACGGGTGCGGCTCAGCTTGCAGTTATCGAGTTTGTCAATGCGGCAATGAAAACGGTTTTTCTGCTCAACAAAAAGTATATGCCTTATTATAAATGGAGCTTTCGTGCGATGCGTGATCTTGAGCTTTTTTCGACTTTTTCCGACTCGTTCGAGTATCTGCTGACGAGTGAAAACGACAGCGAAACCGCAGAGGTCAAGGTCGGAGTTATCGAGGATATCGCAAGCATGATAATAGGATATCTGATTGAAAACGGCATGACGAAGGCAATTTGCGGCGATCTCGAAAAGCACGCTTATTCAATCAACGATTCAATTACAGACCCGAACATACGAAATATGAATATTTTTGCGGCGGTATAAAAAGCAGGCAGTCCGATCAATTCAGACTGCCTGTTCTTTATTTTTCAATACATAATTTAATTAAATCGTCAACATCTGCTGTTGCGAGACATTCGACCGTGTCGGCGGCGCCGTAATAAATCTTGACCTCGCCGTTATCCTCAAGTATCATTCCGCCCGGGAAAATAACGTGTGTCCTGTAGCCCTCGTCGGTCTCATGCGGCAAATCTGCGGCTATGAGCGGCTTATCGTAAATTCCGATGACCTTTGACGGATCATCAAGGTCGAGAAGTGCGATTCCGGCAACGTATTGTTTCTGCCATTTATCCTCCCAGCCGTTTTTGCCCCTCGTCGGGTCCGTCCAAACGGAATGGAAGGTCGTCAGCCAGCCCTTTTCTGTCTTGATCGGCGGTGCGGCAGGACCTATCTTATCATTTGAAAACGGAACATCCTCAACGCCCATGACAAGCTTGGAATTGCCCCAAAACTTCATATCGGGAGACTGCGACATCCAAACGTCAAAAACATCCTTATGCCAGCGTGAATAAACGGGCATCGGTCTTTCGAGCCTTGTATAAAGCCCGTTTATCTTCTCGGGGAACAGGACCATGTTTCGATTGTCGGGCAGGGTCATTGTGTGAATTTCAAAGCTTTCAAAGTCGATCGTGGAGGCGATGCCGCCTCTGAGTCCGTGTTTTGTGTCAACGGCGAAGCAGACATAGCAAACACCGTCAATAACCGTAAGTCTCGGGTCATAAGCTCGGTCGATTTCATTGTCCTTGAGCTGAAAACACGGCTTGTCGGAAACATTCCAATGAATTCCGTCGTCGCTCGTGGCGAGTCCGATATTCGTGCCCTCGAGCTTGTGGCTCTCATAATCGCCGTAATCGTTGCGGAACATCATAACGTACTTGCCGTTGTATTTCGCAACGCCCGCGTTAAACACAAGAGCGGCTTTATATGGAATATCCTTATAAGTAAGGATCGGCTTTTCAAGTTTTTTAATTACATTTGAGGTTTTAAAATCCATAATTACACCTTATTTAATGATTGAAATGATTGCGTTCCAAAGATATCTTACTGCCTTGTCAAAGACCTCAAAGATAACGTAATAGTCACCCATGAAGTGCTTGAGGACTCTGTTGAGAGCGTCCGTGCTGAGAAGCGTTTCCGTAGCGTCGATATCGGAATATGTGAAATCTGTTTTTTCAATCGTATATTCGTCGATTAGCTTGTCGCCTTCAACCGTGTAGGTCTTGAGATTGAATGTTGATTCGGTGAACTCAACCTCACAATATATGAGCTCGGGGCTCATATAGCTGTAGTTTATCCATGAATGATGATACGGCTCGTCATAGACACGGTTCTTGCCGGATGCCGAAGCGGTTGTTATATAAAGCGTTCCGTCGGGATCCGTAACCTTCTTAGCAGTGTAGTCAAGGTCAACCTTTTCGTTATTGAGCATGTTGTAGGAACGTCCGTAATAGTGCTCGTGACCGTCGAAAGCGAGGTCAAACTCGAATTTATCCATGATGGCGGAGTAAACGCCCTGGAGCATGTAGTTGTCGTTGTCGATTGCGTGATGACCCGTGCCGTAAAGGTCGTGGTGGAAAATCGCCACTCTCCATTTTGCATCGGGGTTAGCGAGTATTGCTCTTTCGGCGAGCGCATGGCTCTCAAATACATTCGCATTAGTTGTGTTGAAAACAACAAAGAGAACATCGCCGTATCTGAACCAATAAGGTGTACCCGTTTTGCTTGTCGAAACGAGCTGAGAATTCGGGTTGTTTACATAGTGCTGATAGGTTGAGCCCTTGTGGTCATGGTTGCCGATAGTCGTAGCCATCGGGAGATTACGCATAGCCTTGGGTGAAAGCGTTGCAGCCCATTCAACTGCGCTTGCACCCGTCTGGGTCTGATCACCGCAGGATATGATGAAGCTTGTATCGGGATACTTCTTCAAAGCGGTGTTGAGAGTTGTGTTCCAGTTTGTTGCATCCTTATAGCCTGTGCCGTCGTCAAGAGCGGAGCACTGAATATCGCCTACAAGCAAAGCCTTGAAAGAATCGGTTGCGTATGTTATGTAGAAGGTCGGTTCACTCCAATTTCCCTTGCCGAGAGAATACGAATAATAATATTTTGTGTTCTCCTCAAGACCTGTGACTGTAACTCTGTTGGTCTGCTGATCGTTGTCGGCAAGAGTGCTGTAGCCTAAGAAAAGCTTCGCATTTTCCATCTTCTCATTGTCGGCGATTTTAATCATTGGTATGGCTGCTTTTCGTTCGGAATGCCAGTTAAAGTTAAGCTCCGTTGCGTCCGCACCGGGTGTAAGGGCTATCTGCGTATTATCTCCCTCGACTGTTTTCCAATATTCATTCCATTCCGCATTTGTCATTGTATAATCCGGCAGAAGCAAATTGTCGGCGGCGTTGACGCTCAGACCGATACAGCCTGCAAGCAATGTTACAATAAGCAAAACAGATATTATCTTCCTTGTATGAATCATAACGATCCCCTTTCAAAAATGATAATTTATAATAGCATACTTTTCCCAAAAAAGAAATAGACAAATTAAATAAATCGGCACGGTGAGTTTTTACCCATCGTGCCGAAAGCTTTAAATTTAATCAAACATCCCACTTGTAATGTCTGAGGTTGGAGTCGATGAACAATGCGCCGACATCAAGAGCGTGAATAACGGTTCCATCCTCCATCGGATAAACGG
This sequence comes from Bacteroidaceae bacterium, assembly GCA_963631735.1. Classification (GTDB taxonomy): domain Bacteria; phylum Bacillota; class Clostridia; order Oscillospirales; family Acutalibacteraceae; genus CAG-488. The sequence goes on from CAVGRW010000001.1 coordinate 13,806, forward strand.
TAACGTCCTCGCCTTCTCCGCCGAAGTTGTCGATCCACTTCCACTGATACATGATTCGGTCAAAGAGTTTCTCGACCTTGCCTGTCTTGACATCAATTGAATAAACGGCTCTTGTCATATCGTTAGAACCGACATAGAGCTTGCCGCCGTAAACCTCGCCGCCCTGAATTGCGTCAATCGGATCGGAAAGCTTCAAATCGCCGACATACTCAAACGTTTTAAGATCAAAGCAGTAAATAACCTCTGCTGTCTTGCTGTATGAGGAATAAAGCAAGCCGTTTGCGGCATCAACCGATACCCACGGAATACCTCTGGTCAGAATATCATTCGGCATCTCATGAGCTTCGCCCGTAAATTCGAGCGTTTTCGCATCGTAAAGAGCGATAACGGGGTGATTCCAAGCCTTGCTGTCCTCAAGGGAAGCATAGATAAGACCGTTATAATAGCTGATTCCGCCGATATGCTTTGAACCGTATTTCTCGACGATCTCATCGGTCAAAGCCTTATAGTTGTAGGCATAAACCGTCTGATTGTCAAAGCCTATTTTAACAAGTGAGGTCTTGCCGCTGAAATACCAATATTCGCCGTCCGTCGTAACGCCCTGAGCACGCTCAAGAGTTTCAAGACCGACTACCTTTGAATTGGACTCGTATTTGTAAATGTCGCCGTTGAAGAAGTTGTTGAGACCGTTGCTCAAGGTCATCAAAAGGGCAATAAAGACGGCGAAAACCTTATAAAAAAGCGATTTTGCGAAATTATAAATCGTAAGCATTTCTGTTCTCCTTATTTGATAACACTGTCACAGAAGCCGATAACATCGTCAAAAACGTGTTCCCTGTCAAGCTCATTGAGAATTTCGTGTCTGTCGTCCTTATAGAGCCTGCACTGAACATTGACGTGGCCTGTTTCCTTGAGCTTTTCAAATACCTCTTTGACGCCCTTTGAATAAGCGCCGACGGGATCCTCCTCGCCTGCGATGAGGAGAATTTTAAGCTCCTTGGGAACCTTTCTGTACCAGCCTTCCGATGAAACGGAATCGAGAAGCTCGAACATGTTTTTGTAGCCCGAAGCAGTAAACAGGAAGCCGCAGTCGTCATTCTTGATGTACCAATCAACGTTTTCCGTGTTCCTTGAAAGCCAGTCAAATGCTGTTCTGCCTTCGGTGCGCTTATTGTAAGTGCCGAAAGCGATCTTATCAATCAGCTTGCTCGGGTGCTTCTCGCCCTTGACCTTTGAAATAAGCGAAGCAATAACAATTCCTGCGCCTGCACCGGGATTTTTGCCGCTTGTGCCGCATATTACGGCTGCCGCAATATCGTCGGCATATTTCGTAATGTAGCTTCTTGTAACGAACGAGCCCATGCTGTGACCGAAAATGATAACGGGCTTTTTGAACTCGTCCTTTGCAATGAGCGTAAGCTGATGAACGTCGTCAACAAAGCCCTTGCCGAAAGCGTTTTTCTCGCCGCCGAAATAACCCTTGACTCCGTCGGGAGCGACTGATTTTCCGTGACCGATATGGTCATTCATGATGAAAGCGAAGCCTGCATTGCAAAGAGTCGACGCAAACTCTTCGTATCTTTCACCGAATTCTGCCATGCCGTGAACGCCCTGAACAACAGCCTTTATCTTGCCGTCGGCAGGTGCCCAGCTTCTTGCGAAAATGTCGGCCTCACCCGTGACCGAAGGATAGGAATACTCTTTTCTGACGATTTCCATAAAAACGCCCTCCTGATAAATATTTATATTATTCTACCGGGATATCAATGTCGTATTCGGGCATATAAACGCCCTTAGCAAAGTTTCTCGCTCTGAAAAGAACGTGGCTGTCATAAACCTCCATTACGAAGCCGATGCCGTTATCGTTGCACTCGCCGTCCTTATTGTCAATCGTGAGCGACGGGAGGTTGATCGAGTGGAAGTTACCTATCTTTTCATATGTGTACTGTCCGATACCTGTATGAAGATGTCCTGTGATAAGGAAAACGTTGTCATACTTGTTGAGGAAATATTTAAGCGAATCGGACTGAGCGCCGACGGAGCCTGCCGTGTCGATCGGGCTGTTCCATGTGTCGGGAAGACCGTGTGTCCACTTGAGCGGCTGATGGATCATAACAAAAATCGGCTTGCCTGTCTTTGAAGCCTCTGTCAGCTGAGCATCAAGCCAGCAAAGCTGTGCCTCGCTGATATATGACTCCTCAAACTCTGTTCTGTCTGTTCCGAGAACTATGAACTTGTAGCCGTTTATTTCATATGAATAATGAAGCTCATCCATTGTGAAATCACTGCCGACAGACTTGTTAAGCTCGTTTGTAAAGCCCGTGAAGTTTCTGACAGTGTTCTTGTAGCTTGCCTTGAGTCTTACATCGTGGTTTCCGACTGCGTTAAGGAAGCAATTTGTTCTTGCACCTGCAAGCTTCTCGGCAACGTACTGATACTCGCAGAGAAGTCCGTTTTCGGCGATATCGCCTGCGTTGAGCATTGCGTCAACCTTGCCGTCAACGTTGTATGTAACGTCCTCGCAAGCGGCGTCAAAATATTTTGTTCTCTTAACGATATAATTCGAGAACTGCGGATCCGCCCACATAACGGCTGTGAGATTTGCGCCTGTCTGCTCGTTCGTCTGAATCGGGTCGTCGCTTGACGGTCCGACATACGGAGTGAGCATATAGGAGATGGAAATAAGAATTACCATCAGCTTGTAAGCAATTCGTGAAAATAATGTTGTTTTCAAAAGTTACACCTTCCTGTAGATTTATTTTCATTTAATTTTAACACGAAAGAAATAATATGTCAATTTTATTTGTGCATTTTAATTAAATTGACAAAGAAAAATCCGCAGCTGAAAGTCAACTGCGGTGAAATTAGTTCAGTTCTGCTTATTCGGATTGTCAAAGCGGTAAATTTCCCTGTTTTCGATATCCATATCGGGAATCATGATAGGCTGAATACCCGCATTTGCCGTTATCGTCGTGATGATTGCTCTTGCGTACGGGAAAAGCTCTTTATAGGTCTGAATATGGATAAGCTCCCTTGCGAGTCCGTCGGGATAGGAGAAAATTCCGGCAAGCACGAGCTTAACTGAAAATACATCGGGATTTTCCTTGTCCGTGATAGTAACGGTAAATTTACCCTCGCAGATGTTGTTGTTTGTATATCTTACGTTATAGGCATAGCTGTTCTTCAGCTCGATTTTTGTGTTGCCCTTGATTTTATTAACAAACTGAATTTCGTCAATTTTATATGCATTGAGTTTAAGATCTTTCATTATAAAGTCCCCCTTTGTTTTATATATATTAACACAAGGAAAGACTTTTTACAAGTGTTATTTTTTCAAAGCCGAGACAATATATGTGCCCGAAAGAATTGTATTGATGACAACAGCGCCGATCAAAACGCATTTAGCCGCCTTGAGCACAGACAGAAGCATACAGTCATAGCGTGCCATTTTCATAAAAAGCTTTGCATAATGTGAATTCTTCATCGTCTCTTACCTCCCGTCCGTCAGTAAAATTCCGTGAGCAATTCCGGGAATACTCTCGCCTTGGAACGGTGAAACCGCAGATAACAGCGCTCCCGTCGCAACGACAAGAACTCTGTTGAGCTTTCCCTCGCTCAGCTCGCTCATTATTTTTGAACACATTATACTTCCGCAGCAGCCGCAGCCGCTTCCGCCCGAATGAACGTCCTGCTTATCAAGATAGTACATCATCAGCCCCGTATCGTTGTGCTTTTCCCTTATATTGATGTTATATTCCTTTTCGAGCAGTTCATAAAGAAGCTCGGAACCGACCTTGCCGAGATCGCCTGTCAATATAAGGTCATAATGCTCTGGCGTTGTCTGCGTTTCGGTCAAAAACGCCGCTATTGTATCGGCAGCGGCAGGTGCCATTGCCGCACCCATGTTGTTTGCATCCGTTACGCCTTTATCAATCATTTTGCCGAGAATTGCTTTCTCTATTTTAGGGCTGTTCTTTTCGGCTTTTAATGAAATCATTGCCGCACCTGCGCCCGTAACCGTCCATTGAGCCGTCGGGGGTCTCTGACCGCCGTATTCAAGCGGAAATCTGAATTGCTTTTCCGCCGAGCAGAAATGAGACGAAGTTGAGGAGATGGCAGTCTCCATTTTCCCCGAATCGACATAGACGGCGGCATTTATCATTGCAAGAACCGAGGTTGAGCATGCGCCGTAAACGCCGAAATACGGGATTCCGAATTCACGGATGCCGAACGCCGAGCCCGTGCATTGATTTATCAGATCGCCTGCAAATATGCCGTCAATTTCTTCGCTCTTTTTTCCGGACTTGTCAAGCACAAGTCCGACGGCGATTTTTTGAATATGGCTTTCGGCTTTTTCCCAAGTGTCAAGACCGCATCTTGCGTCATCAAGAACCATGTCGAAGCATTTCCCGAGAGGTCCCTCCCCTTCTTTTTTGCCGACAACGGCGGCATAGGAAATAACACTCGGCTTGTTTTCAAATTCAATAATCCTTCCGCTCATTTGCCCATCACCTTTTCGACAATAAAATAAATCAAGCCGTACAGCGAAGCCGCCGTTGTTCCGTAGAGAATTACGGGTCCCGCAACCTTGAATATGCTTGCTCCCGTACCCATAATAAAGCCCTCGCTTTTGAACTCCAAAGCCGGCGAAACAACCGAATTGGCAAAGCCCGTTATCGGCACTATCGTTCCTGCGCCCGCATGCTTTGCGATTTTATCAAACACACCTATTCCCGTTAGGATTGCCGTAATTACAATCAGTGATATCGAAACAAGCGAGCGGCTTTCGTCCGTGCTCATACCGCTTTTTCTGAAAATATAGAAAAGAAGCTGACCGAAACAGCATATCGCACCGCCGATCAAAAAAGCCTTGATGCAATCCAAAACTATCGGCGAATTCGGAGAGGCTTTTTTCACCATTTCATCATATTGTTTATTAGAAATTTTCATTTTCAACGCTCCAAAAAATAAAGTTCGATAATAATATTTGCAAATAAACGAAAAAAATACAAAAAATAAGGACGACCGAAGCCGTCCTTTTGAAATAACAATATTTGATTATGCACCGACTGCTTTGTAGAGAATAAGCAAAGCGTCATAGCTGTTAACTGTTCCGCTCGAGTCCATATCGGCTCTGTTGAAAGCGTCCTTTGAAAGGGTCGTGATACCTACGACATGCTGAAGCACGAGAAGAGCATCTGCTGAATTAATCTTGTTGTCGTAATTAACGTCGCCCTTTGTTGTCTTGGTCACAATATTTATCGTGTAGGTATCTCTCGCCTGCATATTGCTCTTGAAATAAACCTCGATAACATTGCTTCCGAGAGCATACTCTTTCTTCGGAGAAGCGTAAATGTTCTGAGTCACCTGAACACCCGAAACGGTTTCTCTATAGGTTTCGTTTCTTGTTGAGCCGTCAGAATACGTTACCTTGACAACGAGACCTCTCATATCTATCATGCCTCTGTCAGCGTAACGGGTATAATATCCGCCGTGATACTTGAAGGTGATCAGACCGTCAAGAGGAACAAAGTTTCCGAGTCCGCCGCCCTCGGGCATATCGTAATATCCGTAGTCCCAGTCGGTTCCCTGAACAAACTCTGTTTTGTTGGGGTATGTCAAAATTTTAACTGCCGTTATTTTCGGAGATGCTGCCGCAGAAGCAATCGGGATAAGTCCCGTGCATGTAAGAGCGACAATTATTGCCATGATACAGGCAAATAAACGATAAAGCTTTTTCATAAGTCATTACCTCCTTTAATATTCTATTTAATTATAAACAAAAAATATGCTTTTGTCAACAATCATACACCCTGCAAATCAAAATCGGGAACAAATTCCTCCGAGGACGAGTCAAGCTCCTGAATATATACGTTCTCAAAGCCGAGCATTTCGGCATGCGATAGAACCGTTTCGTATTCTCGTCGGCTGATTTTTCTGTTGATTGTCGGATATTCGGAAGCCTTGCCGCACGGCATGTACTGACCCATGAGGCTGATTATCGTATCGTTTGAAAGATTATCGTTGACCCAATCAAGCATTTTTATGCCTTGGCTTATATTCCCCGGCAAAACGAGGTGACGGATTATCAAGCCTTTTTTCATCAGCTCATTCTCAAAAATATCTTCGGGCTGCTGACGGCGTATTTCAAGCACTGCCTTTGAAGCGGCTTCAAAATAATTCTCCGCTTTGCTGTATTTTTTTGAAACGGACGGACTTACATATTTTATATCTGTCAGGAAAATATCGACAAGACCTTCAAGCTTTTTAAGAGCTTCAACGCTGTCATAGCCGCCCGTGTTGTAAACAACGGGTATTGACGGCTTGTATTTTGAGAGTGTTTCGGCGAGCTGTTCTGCGTAGTGCGTCGGGCTTACAAGGTTTATATTGTTTGCCCCCTGCTCCTCAAGCTCCTTGAAAATTTCAATCAATCTGTTTTCGGAAATTTCCTTTCCGAAGCAGCCTTCACTTATGCTGTTGTTTTGGCAATAGACGCATTTCAGAGGACAGCCCGAAAAAAATACGGTTCCGCTTCCGTTTTTGCCGCTGATGCAGGGCTCCTCCCAATAATGCAATGCCGCCCTTGCGACTTTATAATTTTGTCCTACGCCGCAAATTCCGACCGAAACACTCCTGTCAACAGAGCATTTCCTCGGGCATTGACTGCAAATATACATTCACAACACCTCGTTTTTATCACCGATATTATATCATAAAATTTTTACTTGTCTATAGTTGGCAGTTGTGATATAATATTTTGGCAAATATATATAAGAGAGGTTATTTTCTTATGAAAAGAGCAGTTTCTTTATTTATGACGGTCATACTTGTTCTTTTATGCTTTTCGTCATGCGGCTCGAAGGGCTTGAAGGGCACTCACCATGTTGAAATGGTAATAAAAGATTACGGAACGGTTAAAATTGAGCTTGACGGAGACAAAGCGCCGATCACTGTTGAAAATTTCGTCAATCTTTGCAATAGCGGATTTTATGACGGACTGACTTTCCATCGCTATGTCAAGGATTTTGTGCTTCAGGGCGGCGATCCCGAGGGCACGGGACTCGGCGGATGCGAGAGCAGTATTATCGGTGAATTCTCGGCAAACGGTCACAAGAACACGATCAAGCACAAGCGCGGCGTGATCTCCATGGCGAGAAATCAGTTTGATTATAATTCGGCTTCGTCGCAGTTCTTTATTTGTCTGAGGAATTCATGCTCGGATGACCTTGACGGTCAGTATGCCGCTTTCGGCAGAATCACCGAGGGTATGGATATCATCGACAAGGTATGTGAAAACATCCCCGAGGCCGATTGTATTCCTGCAGATCAGCAGCCCGTTATTGAAACAATTAAGGTAATTGACTAAGAGGTGTAAATTTTGAGCAGCAATCTTGATTATCTGAACAGAGTTTATCTTAAAATTGACCTTGATAAAATCTGTAATAATATCAAAGAAGTAATCAGCAAGGTCGGAGCCGATACCAAGGTCATGGCAGTTGTCAAAGCCGACGCTTACGGCCACGGCGCAATCGAGGTCAGCAAGGCTCTCAGCGAGATAGGCACATACGGATTTGCCGTTGCGACCGTCGGAGAAGCGCTTGCACTCAGGCGTGCAGGTATCACGAAACCGATACTTATTCTTGACTTTGTTTTTCCGAATCAGTTTGAGACGATCATCAGAAACGACATAATGCTTACCATATTCCGCTATGAGATAGCCAAGGAGCTTAACGAAGCGGCGGAGCAGATGGGCACGACTGCGCATATTCATATTAAGGTCGATACCGGAATGGGAAGAATAGGCTTTATCCCCGACGACGAGAGCATTGACGAAATTCGCAGAATTTCTCAGCTCCCAAACGTTGAGATAGACGGTATTTTCACACATTTTGCGTGTGCCGACGAAGCAGACAAAACATCAATGAACAAACAGTTTGAAAAGTTCAAGAGCTTTGTTAAAAAGCTTGAGGAAATCGGAATAAACATTCCCATCAAGCATGTTTGCAACAGCGCCGCCATAATCGACAGCGATGATAAATTTCTGAACATGGTAAGAAGCGGAATCATAACCTACGGTCTCTACCCTTCCGAATTTGTTCACAAGGACAAACTTCACATCGAGCCGGCAATGGAGCTTCACAGCCTTGTTATAAACGTAAAAACCATACACAAGGGAGATACTGTCAGCTACGGCTCAACATATGTTGCCGACAAGCCGACCGTTATCGCAACAATTCCCGTCGGCTATGCGGACGGCTATCCGAGACTGTTATCCAACAAGGGCAGCGTGCTTATTCACGGAAAGCGTGCCAAAATCGTAGGCATGATATGTATGGATCAGTTCATGGTTGATGTTACGGATATTCCCGGCGTTTCAATCGGAGACGGCGTAACGCTCATCGGTAAGGACGGCGATGAGGAAATCACATGCGAGGAGATCGGCGATATTTCCGGCAGATTCAATTACGAGTTCCTTTGCTGTATCACACGCCGTGTTCCGAGAGTTTATATCAGAAACGGCAAGACAAAGAAAATTGTTGACTATTTAGAGTGATTTTATGGAAACGAAAACAAATGTTATGCGCTTGCTTGAAAAGCAGAAAATAAATTATACTCCGCATTTCTATCCCCACGGTGACGATATTCCGACGGACGGCGTTACCGTTGCGGAATTCCTCGGAAAAGAACCCGCTTCGGTCTACAAAACGCTTGTTACACGCTCCGCTTCAAAGAATTATTATGTTTTTGTAGTTCCCGTTGCCGAGCATCTTGATTTAAAAAAGGCGGCGAAGGCAGTCAAAGAGAAATCAATCGAGATGATCAAGCAAAACGAGCTTCTTCCGCTGACGGGTTATGTGCACGGCGGATGCAGTCCCATCGGAATGAAAAAGAGCTTTAAAACGACCTTTCATGAGGATATAAATTCGCTTGACACGGTCACACTCAGCGCAGGTCGGATAGGAAGTCAGATTGAGCTCTCCCCAGCCGATATTATAAAAGCGACAAGAGGACAAACAGCGGATATAATTGTTAAATAAAAGAACAGCAGCAGAATTAAATTTCCGCTGCTGTATTTTTATATTCTGTTAAGTAAGTCAGTTTCCTCTGCCGAAATTGATGATCTTGTCAATAGCTTCGCTGACCGAACCGTCATCAAGGGTGAAATCGTCACCTGTTGTTGTCTCGTCCGTGACCGGCTCTGTGGTTTCAGGCTCACCCCAAACGAAAAGGAATACCGTTGTGCCCTTTTCATATGAAGCGCCTTCTTCAAGTGAAGCGCCCTGAACGGTGTCGGGAATCTCGTTATCCGTATTGAGCTTAACTGATTTCTCAACAACAAAGCCAAGCTTTGTGAGAAGATTTTTAGCGTCGTCATACTTCATTCCGACTATGCCCGAGGTCGGGAAAACAATACTCTGCTTGCCCTTGCTGACAACAAGCTTGATGGTTGTTCCGACGGGAACCTTGTCGTTAACGTCGATACTCTGACTGATAACGTAGCCTTCTTCAACCGTTGAGTCGTAGACCTCGTTCTTTTCAAACTTAAAGTTCTTGGTATTATAAGTGTTGTCGATTATCTCGTTATAAGGCTTGCCGACAAAGTTCGGTACTTCAACGCTTTCCGAAGCGGCTGTCGTTGTCGTATCGTTATCGAGCTTGATAACGCCTGTCTGCCAAAGGACAAGGAAACCGATTGCAAGAACAATTACAATTGCACAGATCGCAATAATAGCTGAGGATCTGTTGTGGCGCTTCTTAGCTGCCTCACGCTTGTTATAGGTGTAATCCTCCTCATCGTCTTCTTCGTCAACGATTCGCTGTGCAACGGGCTTTTTAACGTTCGCAGGAGCGACGGGTTCATATTCAACGCCTGCACCTGCGGCGGCGCTCGGAGATGCCGAGAGCTCGGCACGGAGTTCCTCGACCGTTCTTGTTCTGTCCTCGGGGAGTATCTGGAGAGCGTTTACAAGTCCGTTGATAACATATGCGGGCAGCTGCTCGGCAAACTTGCCGGGAACCATGAGTCTGTCGTTTGTTACACGCTCGGTTGCGTCGATAGGATCGGTTCCGATAAGTGTTCTGTAAAGCACGGCGCCGAAGCCGTAAATATCCGTCCATGTGCCCTGTCTGCCGTCAAAGCCGTACTGCTCAAATGCGGCATAGCCGTTGTAAAGCTGGCTCTTAAGCTCACTTCTTGCGGATCTTACCTGACTTATGCTGAAGCCTGTGATTCTGATTTTTCCGTCGGAAGCAACAATAAGCGTTGACGGAGAAATACCTCTGTGGATAATTCCCGAAGCATGAAGCGTTCCGAGGGTTGAAAGCACAGGCATGAGAAGCGGACGAGCCTTTTCCCAGGAAATATAGCCGACATTGTTTCTGAGAAGATATTCTCTGAGCGTAATGCCGTCGATATTCTCCGTGATTGCGTAGCAGGTACCGTTGCCCTCAAGCGTATCCTTTACTTTAATAAGTGCGGAAAGTCCGCTGAGACGCATGAGCTTTCTCCACATCTCGGTGAAGCTTTGCAGGCACTCGTTAAAAATATTTTCATTTCCCGGAGCAACATAAACGCCGAGTGTTCTCGGGTCACGCAGAGCTATTCCCTCGGGGAAGAACTCACGGATATTGACAGGCTCTCTTGTCGAGAGGTCAAGACCCATATATGTTGCGCCGTCACCGTTGTATTCAAGAAGCTTGCCGACAAGATATCTGTTGCCGAGAACCGTCCTGATGGGCAGGTAGGGCTCGATCTGCTTTGAGTCGGCGTGGAAGCCGCAGTAGGGGCACTGCTTCTCCGTTCCGATATCCTTCATGCAGCTCATACATAAATTATCTGAATTGATCATCATATACCTTCTTCCGAAACTCAGATTTCTTTAGCCTATGATAACATTTAAGGCTAAATTTGTCAAGTTAAGACAATTTACAATAGGTTACAATATAATACTTATGAATATTGAATTTATGAACTCAATGTGATAAAATAATAAAAAATTCAAGGAGTTGATCCTATGGAAAAAGCTGAATTGAATAAGCTCGTCAGTCAGGTTGAAACCCTGGAGCTTAACGATAAAGAACGTGCCATGAACAGCGGCAGCTTCATTTCCCTGCCCTGCGGAGTTACTCATTATCAAATGGAGGGCAGCGGCGAACCTGTCGTTTTGACCCACGGCTATGCGACGCCGTATAAAATATACGACAAGCTTTTCGACGCACTTGTAAAAGCCGGATATAGGGTTATAAGATACGACCTTATAGGCAGAGGACTTTCACAGCGCACACATGACGCCTGCACACCCGAATTGTTTGCAAGACAGCTCAACGAGCTTACAAAAAAGCTTTTGGGCGATGAAAAATTCTACCTTGTCGGCACATCAATGGGCGGTACTGTAACAACAGCTTTTTGCCGCTTCTATCCCGGCAGAGTTAAAAAGCTTGTTCTTCTTGCACCTGCGGGAATGGACACCTTTGAACCTCCGCTTTACATGAAGCTGTGCGAAATCCCCGGCTTCGGCAAGGCTCTGTTTAAAACGATCGGCGGTAAAACTCTTATCAAAAACTGTGCCGGTGAAATGACCCATACTGAACAGGCCGAGGTTGATGATTTCACACGCTATTTTGCAATGTGCGCCGAATACAAGGGCTTTGTCAACAGTACATTCTCCAGCCTTATAAACTGTATTCTTAACACAAAAGAAGCGACAGAGGGCTACAAGAGCGTCAATGAGCAAGGTATTCCGATGCTTGTCGTTTGGGGCACGGCGGACAAAACAATGCCGTATTATCAGATCGACAGAATGAAGGAAATTTGTCCGAACGCCGAGTATGTGACATTTGAGGGCTCGGGTCATGTCTTTGTCTATGACGAGGGCGAAAGAACCGCAGATGTCGTACTCCCCTTTTTAAAGAAATAAAAATACATAAATGCTCCCCTGACTTCGGTTTGAATTCAGGGGAGTAATTTATTTTATAGTGTTAAAATTATGCACCGAAATATCTCTTGAGGAGACCTGCAAAAGCCTTACCGTGTCTTGCTTCATCTCTTGCCATTTCGTGAACCGTGTCATGAATAGCGTCGAGGTTAGCTTCCTTAGCTCTCTTAGCAAGGTCGAACTTACCTGCCGTTGCGCCGTTCTCGGCTGCAACTCTCATCTCAAGGTTCTTCTTTGTTGAGTCTGTAACAACCTCACCGAGAAGCTCTGCAAACTTTGCAGCGTGCTCAGCCTCCTCGTAGGCTGCCTTTTCCCAATAAAGACCGATCTCGGGATAGCCCTCTCTGTGAGCTACTCTTGCCATTGCAAGATACATGCCGACCTCTGAGCACTCGCCGTTGAAGTTAGCTCTGAGATCCTCGAGAATATCCTCGGAAACGCCCTGTGCAACGCCTACGACGTGCTCTGCTGCCCAAGTCATACCCTCGTCCTGCTTGTTAAACTTTGATGCCGGAACTCCGCACTGCGGGCACTTCTCCGGAGGAGTGTCGCCCTCGTGAACATAACCGCATACACTGCATACCCATTTTGCCATAATAATTTACCTCCAAGAAATTTTATTTTGCATTGAGGCATTCATCGCACACGCCGCTGAATATAAGCTCGTGCGTATCAATGCGTCCCTTTGCATATGCTTGCGCTTTTGAATTAATATCATCGAATGTGGGCATATCAACATCGGTAACTCTGCCGCATTCAAGACACTGAAAATGATAGTGAAGCTCCTTGTTGCCGTCGTAACGGTCGGCGCCCTCAAAGCTTATTTTGAGAATGACGCCGTCGGAAGCGAGCATATTAAGGTTTCTGTACACCGTGCCGAGACTCAAATTCGGCATCTGAGCCTTGAGCGTAAAGTACAGATCCTCGGCTGTGGGATGATCCTTCCGAGAACGAAGCTCAGTGAGAATTGCTTCACGTTGCTTTGAATGTTTTACAGCTGCCATAGATTTACCTCATCAATAATAGTAATCGTTACTGTTATTATAACCGATTATTTTTAAAAGTCAAGTGTTTTTCAAAAATTTTTTGACAAATTTATTTTTTCATTGTAATATATTTTACAGAAAACGAATTTTTATTACAGGGTGATATATTTATGAAAAGAATTACGGCGTTGCTTCTTTTAATTTTGATTATCTCGGTGTTCTGCTCATGCGGCAAAGCCGATACAGACAACGACGGCACAACCGAGGCGACCAATCCTCCGCACTACACGACGGTAATTGACGGCAAAAAATATACCGCCCAAAGGCTTGATTCAAATGACAAAAATTATCAGATAGGCTATTATAATGACAAGAACCTGCCTGAGCGCTTTGAATACTACAAGGACGGCAAGCTGAGCTATTATTACATTTCAAGCGGCTTTGACGAAAACGGAAACGATAGTATTCAGAAATACTACAATGCCGACGGCAAGCTTCTGGGAACAGTCGATAACGGAAAATTTTACAATGCAAGCGGTAAGGAGATTTCGGAAAGCGAAATGGATTCGCTTCTTCCGTCATAAAATTAAGCAGAGACAAAGCGAAATGCAATGTCTCTGCTGTTTTTCTATTCATTTTACCACTTATTATGTACTCTTTCGGCGAAAACAACCTTGTCTTTGACTTCGATAACCGTGCCGTCATCGAGGATCGCCTTGCCCGAGATCTTGCCGAAAACCTGATGCGGAAGCATACAGATGAGCTTGACGTCAAGCGGAGCCACACGGTCGATAATAGGCTCAAAGCTCATTTCAAACCTGCCGTCGTTGCTCGTGAATGTCCACGGCTCGGTGTAGTAATACTCGCCGTTTCTGTACGGAATATGGAATTCGACTTGGTCAAGCTTGTGCGACTTGCCGTTATAGAAAAGCATGTTTTCGCTTGCAGCCGAGGTATCGCCGAAGCCGTAGCCGATATTAAATCCGAAGCGGCTGCCGTCGTCGAGAATCATCTGACCGCTGCCCCAATACCATGTATTGTCGTAGGTCCAGACTCCCCTGCCCCAATCGAGCGTTGCAAGCGACTGATTTTCCTCGTTAAACGTCCAGCGAAGATCGCCGAAGGTCATTTTGCCCGTTGCTCTCATGCAGTTGATTTTCTGATTGTAATAGAAATGCTTATCCTTATCAAACGGAGTTGCAATAACCATGCTTTCCTCTGGAATATCGGTCAGCGTGACATCGAACGTCAGGAGCTTGCCCGAGTTGCAATAGTTGCCGTAGGTTCCGTAAAGGCGGCGTGTTTTGCCGTCATTTTTGAATGTCATGTCGCATGTGCCGACCTTGGCGTGGATATCGCCCTTTTCGCTTGTTGCAGGCAGGTTCATTTTACCCATCGGGAATGCGCCGATCTCGCTGTCGTTCATCTGGAACGGCTTATCGCCGAAGCCCATGAGCGAAATGCTCAGACAGCTTACATAACCGCTGTCGGAAATCGTAAGGCAAAGACCGCAGTCCTGATTGCCGATGTAGTAATAGTCCCACTCCTTAATGCGGAATTTAGGCGCCTTAATATCGTTTCTGCTGTACTCCCAATAGAGCTTTTTTGCAAAGCCGGGCTCAGTGATGTTGCCGTTTGCGTTCAAAAGCTTCTGCTTTGAAGTAATTTCATGCTGCATAAATTGTGACATAATTATCCCCTCTTTATTTCTTCATTTCTGCAAGGTCTCTGTAGTTGATGAGCTTGAAGCCGAGCGACTCAATATGCTGTTTCGTCTGCGGATCCTTGAGGAATTTATATTCCCACTCACGTCTGAACCAAACGCCCGAAGCGCCCTTGAGATCCTCGGTCGGAAGCGACGGGTGCATGTAGGTTTCGGTCACTGCGCCGTCAGGGAAGGTTTTATAAAGCTCATAGATATATTCCTTAAAGTTCTCATAGCTCTCGCTCTGCGGACCGCTCCACTCGTTCGGAATAAGATAATCGGGAATTGCAACGTGGAGAGCCTTAGCCTGCTCGACAACATTACTCAGGAGCCCGAGAACAACGTTTTTATCAACCTGAATGTCAAGCATTGAATTTGAAAACTGTTCGTCTGCGAGGTTCGCAGGGAATCTGAACGGCAAGCCGTATTCTGCGGCAACTCTAAAGGCAACATTCAGAAGCTCAAAGCGACCCGTTGCAACGCCGTAGATCGAGCCCATGTGATTGTCAATGTGCGACGGGTTAAGTCCGAGCTTTTTGAGCAGCTCTATCTGTGCGACAGCCTCGGCATAGACCTCATCAAGATTTGCGTGCTTCTCAAAATCGTCGCTTTCATGGTGCATGTAGCCGAATTCGTCACGGAGACTCTCGGTATTATTATGAGCCACGGGACCCCATCGGTAGCTGTTCCATTCGTTCGTAAACGTCCAATGAACACCGATGCAAAGCTCGGGGTTTTTCTTTGCGAAATTTACGGCATCGGGCGCCCAAGGGCATGGTGCCATAATTGTCGATGATGTCAAAGCGCTGTTCGGATCGGTCAGCAAATCGGATATTGCAAGGTTTGCACCCTTGAACGAGCCGAAATCATCGGCATTGATTATCATGTATTTTGACATTTATTTCACGCTCTCTTTCGCTTTGTTTCTCTCAGCGATCTCGGCAACCATCTGCTGCTGTCTCTTTTCTGTGATGTTATAGAAAAGCATCGGAATTATTGTAGCCGCCATGCTGATGGCACCCGTAAGAATAAGGACATTCCAAAGAAGCTGTTTTCCCTCGGGAGTGATCGCGGGAGTTGCCTCGGGGTTGATGCCCGCCCAGCTATAGGAGAAAACGCCTACGAATGCGCCGACTGCCATACCTATCTTGTTAATGAGTGTCTGCATAGCGAAGCAGATACCCTCGGCTCTCTCGCCCGTTTTCCATTCGAGATAGTCAACCGTATCGCCGATCATAGCGTATGTGATGATATTGTTAACGCCCTGCGGAATTCCGAGAAGAACAAGACCGATTGCGTTGACAACAAGCTTCCACGGTGCGTCGTAGCCGATGAAGTACATCGCAAACATAACGACTGCGCCGAGAATATGAACGTAAATATATGCCCATTTCTTTGTGAATTTCTTCGTCATCCACGGAACAAGTATCGAAGCGACAAGTCCGCCGGGAACGATGAGCATTGTTATAAGGCTGAAAAGTCCTTCATTGTTAAGAACGTATTTTGCAAAATAAAGTCCGCCCGTGTATGTATAAACGGTTCTTGCGCCGCCGAGAACGCCGGAAATAACGACTAAAAGCAGCTGCTTGTTCTTAAACAGGAGCTTGAGGTTATGTCCGAGTGACGGAGGAGCGTCCTTTGAGGTAAATCTCTCGGTCGTATTTTTGAAGCCGTAAAAGAACATCGGAATCGAAACCACAACGAGCACGAGAGCACAGATAAAGTAAGTCCATTTGAGTGTTTCTGCGTTCTGAGAAATATACTGCGGAAGAACATTGCCGTCGGCGTCCTTGAATTTTGCTGTAACGGCATTTGTAATAAGCGGAACACCGACCGTTACAAGTCCTGCGCCGAGCGTGCAGACAAGACGTGCAAAGGTAAGCACCTTGCCTCTTACGACCGTGTCGTTTGTCATGCAGGTTGAAAGTCCCCAGTAAGGAACGTCGGCAACGGTATAAACCATCGACCAAATGACATAAAGTACGGAAATAACAACAAAGGTTGATTTTGTTTTCGGCTCAAGGAACGGGCAGAAACAAAGAACCGTCGTTATTGCAATGGGAATAGCCATCCATTTAAGATACGGGCGGCATTTGCCCCACTTGGTTCTTGTTCTGTCAACTATCGAACCCATGATCGGGTCATTGAGTGCGTCATAAACTCTTGTAAAGAGCATTAAAAAAGCAACAGCCATTGCGCCCGATATACTCTTGAATACCGTACCCTTTTCAACAGCACCGAAAAGGAGCGCATCTGTCATGAAAACAGTAAGGAACGAACCGATTATTGTACAGATAAAATTCTGACCGAAACCGGTGATACTGTATGCGATAACTTCCTTCGGCTGAATACCCTCACCGGGCGTTGTGCCGAACATATTGTGCCAAAAATTCTTTTTAGCCATCTGATAACCTTCTCTCTGCCGTGTGACTTACTCTCACACTTTATTGTATTTAATTTTATCACATTAGATGACCTTTTGTAAATTAAAAAACAAAAAACCTACTTTTCATACAAAAACAAAGCAGGTTTTTTATTATATATTACTATAGATATTCGATTATTTTAAATTAAAAAACTGTATAATTTAAACAATTTATTGAGCTTGTCCTGTTTTTTCGGAAATCGCTTCTTTTATTTGCTCGTATATTTCGACTACCTTAAATCTCGGCTCGTATTTCGGCTTGCTTTCGACAAGCTTTATTTCCTTTTCGGAGAAAACATTTTCAATTTCGTCCTTTTTATCAGCCGCAGGAACGCACATCGGCGGGAACATCACGCACCACCAATTGTGACCCTCGCCCGAGCCGATAACGACTCGCAATGCAAGATATTTACCCGCAGGGAGCGTCACGTTTTCATAGGTTCTCGTTGTGAAGTATTCATTTGAAAGAGTGATTTTGACGTCATAATCAAAGCCCGACTGCTTTACAAAATCTTTAGCCGAGCTTTCGAGCTCTGGCAGTCTTGGTTTGATTTTTTTAACTGCATTTTCAACGTTAACGCTGCCGTCAAAAATTTCCTTGCCCTCTTGCAGGATAAAATCACGAAGTCTGAGCTTTAAGTTTTGGTCAACGCTTGTGTCCGAATTGGCAATAACATGAAGTCTGAGCACGTCCGAGCGAATTTCCTCCGAGGTTTTCGCAAAGGAACATATTGAAAATACAACGGCAACGATTATGCCAACCGAGAGTGAAATTTTTATTTTCTTTGAAAAAGACATACAGTCAACTCCTTACTTGTTTTGCAAGTAAATTGTTGACTGTAATTTTTTCATTTATTCATACATTTCCAAAATTTGGGTTGCTTTTTCTTTAACGGCTCTCACAAGCGCTTTCGGCTGAATGACTTTTATATCCGTGCCGTACTGCAATATCCAGCTGACAAGACCCTCGCTCATTTCGACCTCTGCCTTAATGCGGAAATGCTCATTATCGTCAATTTTTATCGGAACATCGTCACCGAACTTTTCGATGATTTCATCAAGAATTGAATTTGAGCACGAAAGTGTTACGTTCGCTTCCTCGCCGGAGAACATATTGAAAAGCTTGTTTGAATAGTCGGCAATATCAAATTTATCTGTATATTGCGAAACCTTAGAAAAATGCTTTGCAGGCGAATTGAGCTGTTCGATGTCAAAAATCCTGTCAAGGCGCAGGTGCATGAGATTGGAATATTTATTGTTATTGCATATCAGGTAATAATGGTCGTTCGACCAAAGCATCGCATAGGGATTGACAAGAAATGTCTTGCCCTCGTTGCGAACGAGGTATTTATTCTCTATCGAGCGTCTTGCATACCTGAGCATGACCTGTTTTTTGCTTTTTATCGCCTTGTCAAGAATTCGTATTGTCTCATAGAGATCCTCTTTATCGGTCTTGAAGCTGCCGTCAACATATATCTGCTCCCTCAGCTCCTCCTCCTGATATTCGCTGACAAGTCCGCCGATTTTATATATAAGACTCTTGGTGTTCTTCTCGGAAATAAACTTCGCCGCCTGAACCGCATCAATCAAAAGTCTCGCCTCGGGCGGAGAGAATTTTCTCGATTTAAGATAATATCCCCTGTGCGGAGTTCTGATATTTACGATGT
Source organism: Bacteroidaceae bacterium (assembly GCA_963631735.1). GTDB lineage: Bacteria > Bacillota > Clostridia > Oscillospirales > Acutalibacteraceae > CAG-488. The sequence goes on from CAVGRW010000001.1 coordinate 32,525, forward strand.
CCATTCCGTATTCCTTGAGATCCTCAATATCACGGTAAATGGACTTTCTCTCGCATGTAACGCCGTATTCGCCGAGCATTGAAATCAGCTGAACAGCGGAATAGACGTGCTCCTCGTCCGTCTGTCTGTTAAAGATATCGGCAAGAAAAAGAAGCCGCAGGTTATGGTCGCCCGTGTTCATCTAATCACCTCAGTACTTTAATTTAGCGTTGATTTCTCTGATAGTGTCTGCGTCGATTTTAAGAAGCTCACGGTCATATGTATAAATGCCGTTGACCTCAAATTCAACGTCGCTGACCTGCGTATAAACGGTTGCGCTCAAGCCTTTTTTGATGCTCGGAATGATCTGCTTTTCAAAGAGCTTTTTATACGCCTTGGTGAGCGTTTCCTTGGTCTTATACATTACATAGCCGAAGCTCTTTTCTCTGTTCCAAACGTGGTTTTCGATTATACGGCTGTAGCCGCCGAACTCGCTGAGAACAAGCGGTCTGCCGTCACCCTTCGGCGGAATAAACGGAAGAATGTACTGATGTACGCTCTTGAGCTCGGGTCCCTTCTGATCGTGCCAGCCGCTCGCATGGTCAACGATTCTTGTCGGGTCGTACTCCTTGACCGTCTCGCCTATTCTCTTTGCGTCAAACTGTCCCCATGACTCATTGAAAGGAACCCAGCAGCCGATCGAGGTGCAGTTATAAAGATGGTCTATAGTGTCAAATATAGCCTTTTCATGCTCTCTGCGGCACTCCTCGTTGTCAACGCCGAACCATTTGTAATGGCTGTCGGAAACGCTTCTGATAAACAAATTCGGAAGCACGCCGACAAAGAACATGTCTATTTTCTTTGCACCGCAAACCATGTCCTGCCAAACTATCATGCCGAGCTTGTCGCAATGATAATACCAGCGTCTCGGCTCGATTTTAATGTGCTTTCTGAGCATGTTGAAGCCGAGATTTTTCATCTCCTTGATGTCAAAAATCATCGCTTCGTCGCAGGACGGAGTCATGCCGCCGTCGGGCCAATAGCCCTGGTCGAGCAGTCCTGTCTGAAAATATGGTCTGTTGTTGAGATAAAGTCTCGGAATTGCCTTGTCGTCATAGCCGATGCTGAACTTTCTCATTCCGAAGTAGCTTGAAACAACGTCAAGAATTTGTTCGTTCTCGTCGCAAAGAGCTATAACGATATCGTAAAGGAACGGATCCTCGGGGCTCCAAAGACGAACGTCCTTGAGCTTGACAGTCTCATCGGCAGAAATCTTTCCTGCGAAAACGATAGTTTCGTCCTTTTTGATTATAGCTCGAAGCTGAGTATCTTCGGCATATTTTAATTCAGTCTCGATTCTGATCGACGAAGCGTCAATATCGGGAGTGAGACGGATATTTTCAATGTGCTTTTCGTTAACAGGCTCAAGCCATACGCTCTGCCAAATTCCGCTCGTGGCGGTGTACCAGAAGCCTGTGCTTTTTCTGACCTGCTTTCCCCTATCCTGCCAGTTAGTCTCCGTAGGGTCGTTTACTCTGACAACGAGCTCATTATAGCCCTCTCTGAGATATTCCGTTACATCAAAGCTGAAAGGGATATATCCGCCCTGATGAGTTCCGACGGGCTTGCCGTTGAAAAATACCATACAGCGCCAGTCTACAGCCTCAAAATGGAGGATACAGCGCTTGCCCTCAAAGCAATCGTCAAGTATAAACTTTTTTCGGTACCAAAGATAATCCTCGGGCTCGATCGTTCTTTCAATTCCCGAAAGATAACATTCGGGCGCAAACGGAACAATGATTTCTTCATCGAAATCCTGCGGAATATCGTCGGTCATGCCCGTTATCGTGAATTCAAATTTTCCGTTCAGGCATTGCCAATCGTTTCTGACAAGCTGAGGTCTCGGATATTCGCCGAGCGGACAGTCATAATTCACTTTATCTGTCCAGCGTGTTTTCAAATTGCTCATTGCTGCGCCTCCTTGTATTTTTCAAGCTCCGCAAGCAGCCATTCCTGCGCTTCAAGAATTCCTGCGGCAGAAGCCTCAAATATTTTCTCTGTCATTTTTTCTTTGTCAGTTTCATCGTAGCAATCGTTGCCGACATAATGAATTGCCCTGAACTGCTTTTCGTCGTTCTCGTCCTTCTCAATCCACGCTCTGTACCTGAATGACTGCTTTCCGAGACAGCCGAGATACGGATCGGTTCCGTATGAGCCGGCATAGGCATTGCCTTTTCCGCCGAAGCCCATCAAGCCTAAAAACCATTCAAAGGACGGTAATTTTATTAAATCAGTCATGTAAAAGCTTGCTCCTTAAATCAAAAAGTTTTCGCCAAAGTACAACGGCAAGTGCCATGCGTTTTTTCAAAAGAGTGAAGAACACCTTGTCATAAAGGCATTTGAATTCCGAATAATTTGCATTCATATACAAATCATAAAATTCGCTCGCAAGAATTCGTTTGACATATTTATATGCCGTCGGAATGTTTCCGTATGTGATCTCGGAATTTACAGAGCTTGTTGTATAATAAACGAAATTTTCCGAGACCTCATGCTGTATTTCATCTCCGAAGACAGAATCTTTAAAATATCCTGTTTGATATTCGTAAATATAACGCTGAACATCAAAACCGTTTTTTACAACGCAGGTAGCATTATCGGGATTGACATTGTAATGATACAGCACCTTGTCAATAAATTCAAAAGACGTGCAATTTTTTAAATATTCAAAAACGAAAACCATGTCCTCGGCATATTTCACTCCGACGGGAAATGAGATATGATAATTCTCTATAATCTCTTTTTTATAAAGCTTGTTCCAGCAGGAATAAAACTCCGTATGAACCGTACCTTTAAAAAATCCAAGATCAAATTCATTTTTCATGTATTTTTTCTCTTTGAAATATTTGCCGATATTGCTTTCATCTTCGGAATTTACATAATAGTCACAGCAGACAAGGTCTGCGTCGGAAGCATTCAGCATTTCGGAAATAAATTCGGGATTATATTCGTCATCGCTGTCAAGAAAGGCGATATACTCCCCTTTTGCGGCATTTATTCCGTTATTACGGGCAACGGAAACTCCAGAATTCTCTTGATGAATTGCGGAAATGTTTTCGTATTTCTCAGCATAAGTGTCGCAGAGCTTTTCCGAGCCGTCCGTCGAACCGTCATCAACAAGAATAACCTCAAGACTGTTGAATTCGGTTTGTGAAATAACCGAACTAACAGCATTGTCGAGGTATTTTATGCAGTTATAAACAGGTATAATGACGGAAACCTTGCTGCTCATTATCAGCCCTCGCTCTTTTTGAATATCTTGTTGAAAAATCCCTTAATGCCGCCCTCCGAGGCTGCAGTTGTGCTTTCCTCGGCGGCAGTCGAGCTTTCTGTTTCGTTATTTGAAGAATTGACTCTTACGCTGTCGGTTTTGAAAACAAACATTACGCTTGATGACATTGTCTGGGTTTTCTTTGTGAAAATCGTATATGACTTGCCGAGCTCCAGCCATGCCGTCATTTTTGCCGAAAGAGTGTTAGCGTCGATTCCCGAGATTGACGAAAGACTGTCGGTCGCAATCGAACCTTTAAGGCTTGAAAGCGTTGAATCAATCGAAGAAAGTGCGTTCGACTCGGAGAGTGCCTGCAAGGCGTTTATAAGATCCTTATTCTCCTCAACCGCTTTTTGCAGCTCGGAAAGCGTGTTAACGGTTTTCGGAAGATTTTCAATTGCCTTCTGAACCTGCGGATCGTTGAGGTCGGAGGACATCTCCTTGAGAAGCTGCAAGCCCTGGTTTATCGTTTCCTGACTCGCTTCATCTCCGAAGATGCTGTTAATTACCTTCAATGCATCCTCAAGACCGTTGAAATCGGCTGTTCTTATATATTCAACGAGAACCTGAATTGTTGTAAGGTTCTGCGGAGTTGTGTATTTATTGAGAACATTTATCAAGGCGGCATTCTCGCTGTAGAGCGACGAAGCCTGCTTAACAAGTGCGCTTAAATTATTGAGCTTGTCCGGGTTCGAGGAAAGCGTATTGAGAAGCTTTGAAGCGTCGATCTGCTGCAAGCTTTTCTGAACGTTCTGTAGCTTTTGAAGATTGTCACGAAGGCTGTCAACAGAATCGGAAATATTGTTGAGTCCGATATCAAGCGAAGCGATCGGAATAGCCGAGAACATGAAGTTGCCTATCTCAAAATTATTCACGTCTGCCGAAATAACGAATGTATCGTTGAATTTATAGGTCGAGTCGGAGTCTGACGAGAGCGATGAGAGTCCGAGACTTTCATTTATGCCCGGGAAGCCTGCAAGCACGGCATACTGTGTGTTACCGCTGCCGACAACACGTCCGTTTTCAACCTCGATATTCTGGAACTTCATTTCGCTGAGTGAAATTCCGCCGACAACGAGCATCGGGTTGTACATCGTCATGTTAGCTCCGTTGACCTTGACAGTGTAAGCGTCAACATTGTTCATTTTGATCGTGATTTTGACCTTGCCGCTCTTGCCTGCGATATCCTTCGCTTCTATCGGCTGACCGTCAAGGGTGTAGCTTATTTTAAACTCAAGCGGAAGCTTGCCGCTGTAGTCTCCCTGATAATAAAGGTCGGTCGTGCTCATGTGCCAGCGAAGCGTTGAGCCGTTGACCTGCGGCTTTGAATCGTCCTTAACATTAACGACCGAAGTAAGATTTGTTACGTCGTCAACATAAACGCCGCCCTGCGGAACGTGAAGCCAATCGCTGACCTTGATGCTTTTCTGCGTGCCCGTATTATCAAGATTAACATAAACCGTTTCGGACTTTTTGACCGATGCGGCAGGCACATTGTATCTTACGGAATTAACTTCTTCCTCGCCGTCGTCCTGAGAGCTGTCTCCGCAGGCGCAAAGAAAAATCATTGCAAAGGCAAGAAGAATACAAAATATACTTTTAAATTTTTTCATTTCTTTCATCCTCTCAGTCATCGTCGGTAAATGTGAAGCTTGTTTCTTCCTCAAATTCGTATTCATCAGCATTATTTTTAACAGGTACAGCCTTAACCGGTTTAAGCTCCGGCTCCGGTTCCTGTTTATCATCGTGAATGCCCCACCCCTTGGTCGTCTTTGCAATGAGCTTTTCGCAAAGAAGAAGTATCGGCATAACAAAGAATACGATAACAAGCGCACTGATCAAAGAGCCTCTTGCCAGCATTGCACAAAGCGACTTGACAATTGAAATACTGCAAACAAGATACACGCCGAAGGTTGCGAAGAAGAAAAGCATTGCGCTCTGGAATACCGAACGAATTGCCTCATTTGCGGCAATTTTCATGGCGGCGGTTCTGCCGTGACCCTTTGAAAGCTCCTCTCTGAAACGAGATGTCAGAAGAATTGCGTAGTCAACCGTTGCACCGAGCTGAATACACGAAATAACGGTCGGTGCAATGAACGGAATTGCCGTTCCGAAAAGGGTCGAGATGCCCTGATTTATCCATATTGCAACCTCAATTGCAAGAATAAGAATAAACGGAATTGAAATTGATTTGAAAACTATCGCTATAACTATAAATACGGCGATAATTGATATAATGCTCGTTACGGCGAAATCAACCTTGGTCGTTTCGATAAGGTCCTTATAAAGCGCACCCTCGCCCGTTACATAGCCGTAATGCTCGGTGCCTGCGTATTTCTGCACGATGCTTTCAATCTCCTCAACCTGACTGTTACATTCGTCCGTCGAGGATTCATAGATAGAATTGACGAGCATTACCTGCCGTCCGTTCTGCTTGACGATATCAATAACATCGTCGGGAACTATTGAATCGGGAATTGACGTTCCGACAAACATATCGTAAGCCAGCATACTGCTGACGCCCTTTACATTGCTTATCTCGTTTTCCATACTGACAAGCCTGCTTGCGGGAATAGTATCGTCAACAATGATAAAATGCGAGGTCGTCATGTTGAATTTTTCTTTAAGCAGCTTTGTTCCGATCGTTGTCGAAGCGTCGTCGGGAAGCTCGGCATTAAGATTATAATTCTTCTTAACGTTTGCCGAGAGCAAAACCGACGGAATTATAATTATAATAAACAGAGCGGCAAAAACTCTTTTACGTTTGACAACATGGTTGACAAGCTTGCCGAAATTCGGGCTAAAAGGTTTATGCTTATGACGGTTGATTGCATCATCAAAAACAAGCATGAATGCGGGCAGAATTATTACAACCGAAAGTACGCCGATAATAACGCCCTTTGCCATAACTATACCGATATTAAGACCGAGCGTAAGCTGCATGAAGCAAAGCGCAAGGAAGCCGAAAAGCGTAGTCAACGAGCTGCCCGAAAGCGAAACAAATGAGCCGTGAAGTGCTCTCGACATTGCTTCCTCTTTGGTTCTCGAATATTTGCGTTCCTCATTGTACCTGTTGACAAAGAAAATTGAATAGTCGATCGTTACGCCGAGCTGAAGAATTGCGGCAATTGACTGAGTGATATACGAAACTCCCATGAAGAAGTTAGTGCCCATGTTATACATGACCGCAATGCCGATAACTCCGACGAGAATAAACGGCATGACATACGAATCCATGGTAATCATCATCGTTATTATCGCAAGTGCAACGGCGATGAAAATATAAATCGGCGTTTCTCTGTCCGTCATTTCCTTGGTGTCGGAATTCATGGCGGAAATACCGCTGAGATAGCTGTTTTCGGGGAGAAGTTTTTTAATTTGCTTGACCGATTTTATAATATCCTTTGATGAAGCACCGTCAGCGTAACTGACAAACATCATTGTGTACTCGCCGTCACTGCTGTAAAAAACATTCTTTACATCGTCGGGCAAAATGTCACCCGGAACGCTCGTATCCATGATATTGTCCGCCCAAAGAACGTTTTTAACATTTTTAATTTCCGAAATACTGTTTTTAAGCTTCATCACGGTGTTCGGCGATACCTTACCGCCGTTGTCGTCAACCGTTTTGACAAGCACGATAGTCATTGAGCCGCCGCCGAAATCCTCCTCAAGAATGTTTTCACCCTTGACGGAATCAAGCCTTGACGGAAGATAGCTCAGAATGTCGTAGTTTACATTCGTAAAAATGTAGCTTATCAGCGACGGAATGAGCAATAAAAGCGATATAATAACGATCAGTTTCGGTTTATTAACAACCAGATCGGATATCTTTTTCATTTTCAAATCTCCTGTTTAAAAGCCAAATAAATTAAATATGGCAAGAATATAGACAATAAGTCCGACAACAATCACGCCGCCGAGGGAAAGAATAAGCGCCTTCACCTTTTCGTATTCGTCTGCGCTGAAAATATAGCGGAGAACCGAACGGAAATTCTTTCCGAAAAGGTCGAAATAGCCGATCGTGTATGTTTCAAAGGTCGTCGGGTCGTTCTCGTCAATTACAAAAACTCTCGTGCCTCTCGAAATCATGTTGCCGTAGCTTCTGAACGAAGCGCCCGGGGTCTGAATTATGTTCACGCCGTCGATCTGTCCCGTGAAGCAGTTCATGTGGTCGTGTCCGAATACAAGACCGCAGACATCGCCGCACTTTTTAATTGCCGTGAGCTGACCGTAATCCGGTTCGTCGTTGTTTTCAATCTCAAAAGCAAAGCCCTTTGCCTTTTTCGTATCAAGTCTTACATATTCGTCCTCGCCGACCTTGATTGCGCCCTTGTCGTCTGCGCCGCACTTTTCATAGAACTGTGCCGTCTCGGTGATCGGAATATGCTGAAACATCAGGGACATAACCGGTCCGTTATTCTCAAGACGAAGCTGACGGCTTTTTCTCTCGTACCATTCAATCGTTTCGGGCTGAACCCTGCCGAAGGTCGGTCTGCCGTTCTCGTCCGAGCCAGCCGAATCGAGCATCCAGATGTTATATTTCATTTTATCGTCCTTCGACGAATAGATAGGAATATTATAGGTGTCACATTCAACGCTGTCGTCGTCCGTGTTATAGGGCACGCAGTAGTCATACTCGCCGTAGATCTCCGCCTGCTCCTTTTTGGAAATGATATTCATATCATCATGATTTCCATAGATAAATGCGAAAGGGATTTTCCTTTTCTCAATCGGATCAAGCACAAGTCCGAGAGCCTTTCTCATTCTTTTGAGTACGGCCTCCTTGGTCGTTGCGCTCTTTTTACTTCCGATGAGAGCGTCGTCGATATGGTTGCCGAGAATGTTATCGCCCGTCAGAACAATCAAATCGGGCTTGACCTTATCGTAGGTCTTGTCCAGCATCTTGAACATGGCTTTTCTCGGGATGTGCATGTCCTGAGCGTCGCTGACCTGAAGAATTGTAAATTTTCCGTCTTTATTGAATTTAAGCTTTTCTTTAAACATTACAGAAACTCCATTTTAAAAATATACTAATTTATTTTATCATAACATTGCTCTGTTTGCAAGAAAAAAGCCGTCATTTAGACGGCAAATGAGTAGATTTTACAATTATGTAATATCATTATCCTTTTTTATTCCGAAAAACAATCTGAGAATTCCGCTCCAGAATTTTGGCTTGTCGATCATGATAACTTTCATAGGCACCCTCCGTTATTTGCTGATGATGAAGCCGAGAATTATTACGGCGCAGGAAAGAACAGCCACAATAAAGGATTTCGGACAAATCATAGCGACGATCATTCCGAGCCCGAAAGCCGAGAAATAATAGCCGAACCTACAGCTGCACCGCCTGCCTCTTCTCATAAAAAACACCACCACAGCAGTTTTTGTAACCGACAAAATCGGTTGCTTATTACATACTATGGCGGTTTTGAATTTTTGTTACAGCTGCCAATCCTTGATATCCTTGACCTCGTTATACATCGTCACATAGCTTTCATGACGTGTGCGCTCAACGTCGCCGTTATTGACGGCCTCAACGAGTCGGCAGCCCTTGTCATTGACGTGGGCACAGGTAGAAAATTTGCATGAGTCGATATAATCGGCAAAATCGGGGAAGCAAAAAGCAAGCTCATCCTTTTTTATAAGGTCGTTTGTCTCAAAATCGAGCGAGGAAAAGCCGGGTGTATCGGCAATATAGCCGCTGCCGACCTTAAAAAGCTCAACATGACGTGTAGTATGTCGTCCCCGTCCGAGCTTCTTGCTAATCTCCCCTGTTTCAAGGCAGAAATCGGGGTACATTCTGTTGATGAGCGAGGATTTTCCGACGCCCGAATTGCCCGTAAAAACAGTCACGCCGTCCTCGATTATCGACCTGACATCATCAATTCCCTCACCCGTCTCATTTGAAACCGCGAAGGTTTTGAAGCCTGCTTTAGTGTAAGTTTTTACATAATCATCGGCGCTTTGCAGATCATCCTTTGTGAAAACGATAATAGGCTCAACGTTTTTATACTCCGCAACGGCGGTCAGTCGGTCGATTATGAGCAGGTTGGGTCTCGGGTCGCAGACCGAGGAAACAATAACGAGCCTGTCAACATTTGCAATCGGCGGACGCTTGAAGAAATTTCGTCTTTCGAGAATTTTTTCAATAGAATTCTTGTTGTTGCTCTCGACAGTTATTTCTACCTTGTCGCCGGCAAGCGGGGTTATTTTCTCCTTACGGAAAACGCCCCTTGCCTTACATTCGTAGATTATGCCGTCAGCGGCCTCTACATAGTAGAAGCCACCGATTCCTTTAATAATTATTCCGTTAATTTTCACTGTCGCCACCAAAGGTAAGTTTGATCTGAACATCGGGTGAAACACTGACGCCGCTCGCAGGTTCTATCTTTACAACCGTACCGTTGTTCGGTCCTTCGGAAATGATATTTTTGAAGCCTGCCGCTCTGAGCTTTGCCATAGCGATAGCATAAGAATCGCCGACAACATTCGGAATTGTATATTCAACGGGCTTTGTTGTGGTCGTTGCGTCAACATATTCATAAGTTGTCTCGTTGCTCAGCGAAACGGGCGAAGAAGTGAAGTTGACATTGCATTTGTAAATCAGCTTGCCGTCAACAAAGAACTTGAATACCGATGTTGCCTCATGACCTCTTACGGGAATTTGAACAGATGTGCCGTCAAGGGTACATGTGCCTGTAAATACCGTTGTATCGTCAAGCGTTGCCGTTACATTCGCCTGCTCCGAGGTTTTCGGGAGACTTACGGATATTGTATACGACTGCTCGATGAGCTTGCCCTTACTTACCGTGATTACAACGTTTGAGCCCGAGGGGATTTTTGAACCCGTGAAGGTGTTGGAAATAACGTATCCCTTTGTAACTGTATCACTGTATTCCGACTTGGTCGAAACCGTAAAGCCCGAGGAAGTAAGAACCTTTTTTGCGCTCTCCTCATCGAGGTTTGAAACGTCGGGAACAATAACAAGCTTTTCCTTAGTCTCGTCATACGAAACATATTCGAGCGTGACCGTAGTACCTGCCGAAACCTTGTTGCCGCCCTTGGGGTTGATTCCTACGACCGTACCTGCGGTAATGCCGGGATAATCCTTTTGATCGACCTCTTTTTCTTTGATTTTGAAGCCGAGACCGTTAAGCCTTGTAACCGCCGTTACATAGTCAACGCCGATAAGATCATCGGGAATTTCAACCAACTCGGCATTTGTTGCGATAACGAGTTCAATTTTAGTCTTTTTCGGGTCAATTTTTGTACCCTTTTCGGGTGTCTGAGAAATAATTTCGTTCGGCGAAACGTCGGGATCGACCTTTTCCGTTACGTCAAAAACATAGTTCGGATATTTATTCTTGAATTCTTCTTCGTCATAAATAATTCCGACAAAGTTCGGTACCTTGACCTTGGAATTGCCCGTAAGATAGCCGGTCTTAAAGAGTACGCCGAAGGCTACGGCAAGCACAACAACAAGCGCCGTAATTATGCCGACAAGGATAGGAATCGTTCTGTTCTTTACAACAGGTTCTTCCTCATCTTCCTCGTCCTCGGTCACAACAGGATCAATGTGCTTGATTGAGCCCGTTATATTCGGAATATACTTGGTGGGCTCGGTGTTTTTATAATCATAGTCAAACTGAATTGACGGATTTCTTCTGAACTCCTCAAGGTCGAGAAGCATCTCGGCGGCAGACTGATATCTGTCGTTAACATTCTTCTGCATTGCCTTGAGAACGATCTGCTCAAGACCGACGGGAATCGAGGGATTGATCTCTCTCGGCTTTACGGGATCCTGCTGAAGCTGCATGATTGCAACCGAAACAGTGTTGTCCGACTCAAACGGAAGCTTGCCTGTGAGCATTTCATAAAGCATTACGCCGACGGAATAGATATCTGCCTTGTCATCTGTAATGTCGCCTCTCGCCTGCTCGGGGCTTATGTAATGAACCGAGCCGATGGTCGAGTCGGTCATCGTGCGTGTTTCACTGCGTGAAAATCTTGCGATGCCGAAATCCGTGACTTTTATTGCGCCGTTTTCGAGCAGCATGATGTTCTGCGGCTTGATATCACGGTGAACGATTCCCTTGTCATGTGCATGCTGGAGCGCACGGAGAATCTGCGTTACGAAGAAAACAGCTTCTTTGTAATTGATAACGCCCTGCTGTTGGATATACTCCTTGAGAGTAATTCCGTCAACACACTCCATTACGATATATTGAATTCTGTCGCCGTAGCTGACATCGTAAACCTTAACTATATTCGGGTGCGAGAGCACGGCAATAGCCTTTGATTCGTTCTTAAAGCGGCGTCTGAATTCTTCATTTGCAAGGAATTCCTCTTTGAGAATTTTAACGGCAACCGTTCTGTCGTCGATATTGTCATATGCCTTATAAACAACAGCCATGCCGCCGACGCCGATTATTTCCTGAATTTCATAGCGTCCGTCAAGTCTTTTTCCTACATAATTTTCCATAAACAGAGTCCCTTCTTAATTACTCACTTACCGTGACAACCGTGATGTTGTCACCGCCGCCGTTTTCATTTGCAAGTTCAACAAGCTTATCGGCAATTTTATACCTGTCCTCGGTTTTACAAACCTCAAGAATTACTTCATCGTCAACGTAGTTTGTCAATCCGTCCGTGCAAAGCAGAACCAAATCATCTTCGTTGAGCTGTTCCTGGGAATAATCTATTCTTACCTCGGGGTCAACGCCCAAGGCTCTTGTTATAACATTTTTCTTTGGGTGATCCTTTGCTTCCTCGGGAGAAATTTCTCCGTTATCGACCATCATCTGAACAACGGAATGATCCGTCGTCACCTGAGTTATACCCGACTCGGAAACAACATAAATTCTCGAATCTCCGACGTTGGAAATATAGAGCGTATCGGCATTTCTGACGGCAAGAACTACCGTCGTGCCCATACCGCTGAGCTCCTCGTTATTCTTCGCCATGCTGTAAAGGGTGATGTTTGCCGCATCGACGGAAGAAATAAGCAGATTTTTAACCGAATTGTCGTTCATGCCGACATGGTAGCCCGATGTCAGCTTATCGGAAATCACCTTCACCGCCGCCTCGCTTGCAATGTTGCCGCCGTTTGCGCCGCCCATTCCGTCGCATACGACCGCCCATGAGACTTCTGAGGTGAGATCACCTGCCGCATATGAATCCTGATTATTGGAACGAACCTTTCCTACATCGGTTTTTGCGGAAATTTTCATTTGTTTCCCTCCTTTTCGGAGATTTCTCTGTTATGACGGCTTCTGAGCTGTCCGCAGGAAGCGTCAATATCCGAACCGAGGCTGCGTCTGACTGTCGCATTTATGCCACGTGAGTTCAAAATCTTTATAAATCTTTCAAGTCTTTCGTTTGTGCTTCGCTTGTGAGAACTTTCGACTATCTCATTTGCGGGAATGAGATTGACATGGCATAACATTCCTTTTAAAAGAGATGCCAGCTCGTAGGCGCAGGCGTCGCTGTCGTTGACGTCCTTTATCATCGCATATTCAAACGAAATTCTTCTTGATGTCCTCTTTGTATATTCACGGCACGCCTTCAAAAGCTCCTCAATCGGATACTTTCTGTTGATAGGCATTGTCTTTGAACGCATTTCATTATTGGGAGCGTGCAATGAAACCGAAAGCGTGAGCTGAAGGTGTCTGTCCATCAAATCATAAATTCTAGGCACAACTCCGCAGGTGGAAAGCGAAATATTTCTCAGCGATAAATTCAGTCCCTTGTCGTCGCCGACAAGCTCCAAAAATCGCATTGCATTGTCAAAATTATCGAGCGGCTCGCCCATTCCCATCATTACGACGTGCGAAACACGGATATTCATGTCTCTCTGCGCCGCATGAATTTGACCTATCATCTCGGACGGGTAAAGGCTTCTGACACAGCCGCTTTTGGTCGATGCGCAGAAAACACAGCCCATTTTGCAGCCGACCTGCGACGAAATACAGAGCGTGTAGCCGTATTTGTATTTCATCAGAACAGACTCAATGAAATTGCCGTCACAAAGCCTGAAAAGATATTTAACCGTTCCGTCGATTTTCGAGACCTGCTTTAATTCTATCTCGCAGTAGCGTATCGGGTATTTTTCGCTAAGGGCTTCTCTGAGCTGTTTTGAAATATTCGTCATCTCGGAATAATCCATCGCTCCGTGAACCTGAAGCCATTGATAAATCTGACCTGCCCTGAACTCAGGCTGACCGAGCTCACGCATAACCGCCTTTACCTCGGGCAAGGTCATTGATTTAATGTCGTATTCGGACAAATAAACACATCCTCACTTAACTCTTTCAACGCAGGAAATAAAGAATCCGTCACAGCCGTGAATGTGCGGCATGAGCGTCAGATAATCGGTATCCTCGGCGTATCTTTTAAGCTCGGGCAAAACACGAACGCTCTTAAAACCGTCATGCTCCGCCAAGAACTTATTGATGATATTCTCATTTTCCTCGGGGTTGAGAGAGCAGGTCGAGTAGACCAATTTTCCGCCGATTTTAAGGTATCGGCTTGAAACACACAGTATAGAATACTGCAAATCCTTTAATTTGTCAACTTCCTCACTTTTTTTGAACCTTATCTCGGGCTTTTTGCGTATAACGCCGAGACCCGAACAAGGCACGTCACAGAGAATTTTATCCGCCTCGGGAAGTGAAGAATTGAACCGGGAGCCGTCATTTTGAACGGTATCTATATTTGTTAAACAGAGTCTTTGGGCTCCGTCATTTATAAGCTTTAACCGCTGAGGGTAAATGTCGCAGGAAACGACCTTGCCCGTGTTGTTCATCATTTCGGAAAGCGTAAATGTCTTTCCTCCCGGTGCGGCGCAAACGTCAATAACCGTTTCGCCGTCATGTACATCGAGAGCCTTGCAGCAGAGCTGAGACGCCGTGTCCTGAACATGGAACAAGCCGTCGGCATATGCCTTGGTTTTGTGAACGGCACCGCCGTTTTTAACGGTCAGCGAATTATCGACCGTGCAATTTTTCTCACACTGAAAGCCTTCGGAAGAAAGAATTTCGCAAAGCTCATCGGCATTTGTCTTTGTCGTATTGACTCTCAATATATTGTCAACAGCACCGAACGAGGCTTCGAGAATTTTCTCGGCATTTTCCTTGCCGTAGCTCTCGCTCCACATTTTGCAAAGCCATTCGGGAGCGGAATATTTAACGCTCATACTGTCGTCGGTTTTTAAGCCGCTTTTGACAATCTTATGTAGCACAGCGTTGACGAGACCCGAAGCAAAAGCCGCTCCGTTTTTCTTAACGAGCTTAACGCTCTCGTTAACTGCGGCTGAATCGGGAATTTTGTCCATAAACAAAATCTGATATGCGCCGAGTCGGAGTGCAGTCAAAACCTGCGGCTTGAGCTTTTTAAGCGGCTGTGAAAGATAAAGCGACAAATTATAATCAAGCGTAATTCGTCTTTCCGTCACGCCGTAAACGAGTGCGGAAACAAATCGCTTTTCTTTGGCATCAATTTCCGCTTTATCGAGTGCCGCATCGAGCGCAAGATTTGAATAGCTCTCGTCACGCTGTATTTTATTGAGAATTTCAAACGCTGTCTGTCGGGCTGATTTCATATAAATTTCCTTTTAATTTCTTCTTGAATTTCCGAGAAGTCTCGACGCATAATAAAGCAGATTGACAATTGCCGTTGCAAGCGCCGCAACATAGGTCAATGCGGCGGCTGTAAGAACGCTTTTTGCCGCTTTGTATTCGTCGCCCGCAAGTATTCCCGTTTCGTCAATAACTCTCAGCGCACGTCTGCTTGCGTTGAACTCAACGGGCAGAGTTACGAATTGGAAAACCGCAACAAGACCGTACAAAAGAAGTCCTGCGATTATAACGTAATATCCGATGGGAGAATTTGAAAGATAAGCGAGGAAATAGCCTGCGAAAGCGATTATAAGACCGAACCTCGAACCGAAATTTGTAACGGGAACGAGTGCCGATCTGATCTTATTCGGCAGATAATCCTCGGCATGCTGAGCGGCGTGGCCCGCCTCATGACATGCGATACCGACGGCGGCAACAGACGTTGAATTATACACCTTTTCCGAAAGTCTGATTACCTTTTCATTTGGTGAATAATTGTCCGTCAGGTCGCCTCTGCACGGTTCGATGCGAACGTCCGTGATGCCATAATGCTTTAAAATCAACTGAGCTGCCGCAGCGCCCGTCAATCCTCTTGAATTTCTGATTTTGGAGTATTTGGAATATGTTGCCTTAACTCTTACCTGCGCCCAAATCGCAAAAAGCAGTACGGGTGCGGCAAAAATAAGATATCTGATATATTCCGAAAATGAATAGATCATCTAATCACCTCATTCAAATTTTTCTCCGACCTCAATTTTATGTCCTCTCAAAAAATCGGCACAGCTCATCGCCTTTTTGCCGGGAGCCTGAATCGTTAAGATTTTTACTCCGTTTCCGTCTCCGCAGGCAACAGTCAAGCCGCCGTCCGTTGAAACGATTTCGCCGGGCTCACCCTTAGTTTTTCCGATTTTCTCGGTCTTATGAAGCTTGTAAATTTCACCGTTTAAGACAGATGTTGCAACCGGCCAGGGCGAAAGTCCTCTTACCTGATTATGAATTTCATCGGCGGATTTCGTCCAGACAACGGGGCAAAGCTCCTTTGAAAGCATCGGAGCATAATTTGAAAGCGAGTCATCCTGCTTCTCTCTTTCAAGAGTTCCGTCGAAGATTTTTTTAATTGTTTGCGACATGACCTCGGCACCGAGCTCAGAAAGCTTATCGTGAAGCTCGCCTGCGGTCATGTTTTCGCCGATTTCCGTTTCTGCTTTAATCAGCATATCGCCCGTATCGAGCCCTGCGTCCATCTGCATAGATGTAACGCCGCTCTTTTTCTCGCCGTTGAGCACGCACCACTGAATCGGCGCCGCTCCCCTGTACCTCGGGAGAAGCGAAGCATGAATATTGACACAGCCGTATTTCGGCAAATCGAGAATATCCTGCGGAATGATTTTTCCGTAAGCGACAACGATGATAAGCTCAGGTTCAAGCTCCTTTAAAATGCCGTATGCCGTGCCGTCCTTCATCTTTGTCGGCTGAAAAACGGGGATATTATACTCCACAGCCTTTTCCTTTACGGGCGGGAACTGCATTTTGTGTCCTCTGCCCTTCGGCTTATCGGGCTGAGTGAAAACTCCGACAACATCGTGACCGTCGGCAACGAGCCTTTCAAGGCAGGGAACGGCGAATTCGGGCGTTCCCATAAATACAATACGCATTTGCGACAGCTCCTTTTTATCAGTTGTCCTCAAGCTCACCTACGAGGTGGCTCGTATAGAGAATTCCGTCAAGGTGGTCGATCTCATGGCAGAAGCATCTCGCCTTGAGATCTGAGCCCTTATAAACACACCACTTGCCCTCACGGTTCTGCGCCTTGACCATAACGCTCTTTGGACGCTCGGTTACACCGAACTTTCCGGGAAGAGAGAGACAGCCCTCCTCCTCGTGCTGCAATTCGGGCGATCTGTCCGTGATTTCGGGATTGATTAGCTCAAGATAGCCGTCGCCGCAGTCCATTACGACAACACGGCGGAGAATTCCGACCTGAACAGCCGCAAGACCTGCGCCCTTTTCTTTATAAAGAGTATCCTTCATGTCGTCAAGCAAGGTAAAAAGCCTGTCGTCGAATTTCTCGACAGGGCGGCTCTTTTTGTTGAGAATAGGATCTCCGAATTTTACAATATTTCTGATTGCCATTTCAATAATCGAACCTTTCAAATTCTAAAGTATATTTTCGGGATTTATATCTATATAAACGGATACGTCATTGTAAGCCCTATCCGTGCCCGTGTATTTCAACAGCTCGTTCATCAGGGTTCTGAAACGCTTTGTATTCTTGCATTTCAATATCAATCTGTATCTGAATTTATTGCTTATTTTGGAAACTCTCGCCGTCATCGGACCGAGAGCTATGATTTTTAAATCGTTATATTCATTTCCGAGCTTTTCTTTAAATCTGTCGGTAAATTTCTGCGAAGCGACCCTGACCTTGGGCTCGTTTTCGCCGACAAAACCGACAAGACAAATATCGCAATAGGGCGGATAAATGAGCATTTTTCGAGTTTTCAGCTCGTCTTTAAAGAAAGCGTCGTAATCCTGCCTCGCGGCAATTTGAATAACGTCGTTTTCGGGATTGCAGGTCTGAATGACCGCCGTTCCCTCATATTGACCTCTGCCCGCCCTGCCGACAACCTGAGTCAGCAGATCAAAGGTTCGCTCCTGACTTCTGAAATCGTCGTTGTTGAGCTGCTGATCGGCATTGATAACGCCGACAAGCGTAACGTTTTCAAAGTCAAGACCTTTTGCGACCATCTGCGTGCCGAGCAGGATATCATATTTGCCGTCGGCAAAATCCTTCAGCTTATTTTCGTGAGAATAGCGCCCCATTGTGCTGTCGGCGTCCATTCTGAGAATTCGTGCTTCGGGGAATAATGTCACAAGCTCATCCTCAATCTTCTGCGTTCCCGTGCCCGAATATCTGACATCGTGCGAGCCGCACTCGGGACAAACATCGGTAAACGGCTCGGAATAACCGCAGTAATGGCACATGAGCCTGCCGTTAGCGTGGTGATAGGTCATTGAAATACTGCATGACGGGCAGGTCAGAACATGACCGCACGCCCTACATTCCGCAAAGGTGTTGTAGCCTCTGCGATTGATAAGTAAAATAGACTGCTTGCCGTTTTCAAGGTTATATTGCAGTCTCGCTCTCAGCTCCTCGCTGAAATTCGAGGATTGCGACAACGCTTCCGTCAGCATATCGACGATACGCACCTCGGGAAGAACCGAGCTTGAATAGCGTTTTGTAAGTCTGCTGATCGTGTATTGCCCTGCCTGCGCCTTTGCATATGTTTCAATGCTCGGCGTTGCGCTGGAGAATACAAGTAACGCCTTATGATAAGCACAGCGAAAACGTGCAACGTCCTTTGCGCTGTATCTCGGCGTTTGTTCGGATTTGTATGTATGCTCCTGCTCCTCGTCAATGATTATCAAGCCGAGGTTTTCAAGCGGAGCAAACACGGCACTTCTCGTACCGACAACAATCCTGACATTTTCATTTCTGACTCTTTTCCACTCGTCAAGCCGCTGACCTGCCGAGAGTGCACTGTGAAAAACGGCAACATCTCTGCCGTAACGGCTCATAAATAAATTTAAGGTTTGCGGTGTAAGTGCAATTTCGGGCACCATGACAATAACGTTTTTGCCCTTATCGAGCATTTCGTCTATAAGCCTCAGATACACCATCGTCTTGCCGCTGCCTGTAACTCCGTAAAGAAGCGCAGCTCCGCCCTCGCCCGAGGAATATTGCCCGAGCATATTTTCAAAGGCTTTTTGCTGTTCTTCGTTAAGAATGATTTCATTCCTTTGCGGAGTAACCGTCTTGTTTTCATAAGGATCGCGGTAAATCTCGTTGTCAAAAATTTCAACAAAACCCTTTTTTTCGAGAGCCTGTACGACCGAAGCGGTAAAGCCTGTGAAATAACAAAGCTCCTTGACCGAAACAGTGCCGATATCGCTGAGAACATCGAGTACGTCAAGCTGTTTCTTAGTCAGCTTCTCCGTCGTTTCAAGGATTTCCCTGCCGCCCTCCGTCAGTCTGACGGTCTTAACGGTCAGGTCGCCCGTTTTTCTCACGGAATCATAATTTCTGATAAGCAGACCCCTTTTTACCATGCTTTCAAGACGTGAAATTTCGGGCGCAAAACCAAGCTTTTTGAGAAGCCTTTCACCCTCGACATAGCCCTTTTGAGAAAGAAGGAAGCCGTAAATCTGCTTCTCATCCGCCGAACAGTCGCTTAAATCGACATTCGGAACGGCAGTATAGGTCGTAACGGTTCTGTGGCACATACCCGACGGCAAAACAGCCTTCGCAGCCTCAAAATAGGTGCAAAAGGTCCTTTCCTTCAGCCATTCTACAAGCTTCAGCATCTCATCATTGAGCACGGGAGCTTCGTCGATAACCTGAGAAATCCGCTTTAATTTTTCTTCACCGTTATAATCCGTAACAGCGAGAACAACGCCCTGACGGCACTTGTTTCCCCTGCCGAAGGGCACGAGAACACGGCAGCCGGGAGAACATTCTTCGTCGCCGAGGAGGTAGGAAAAAGGCTTGTCAAAGGAAAACGCAGAGTTTTCCACGGCAACAGCCGCAACTTTTTCGACAGTCATTTTGTACCTCCGTAATTATTTAAGAATTAACGATATTAAAGATCCTTGATCTCGTCGGGCTCAACAATTTCGTACTTGTTGTTGAGAATTTCGTCAAGTGCGATGCTTACAGGCTTCTCAACAAGAATGATTCCGTCCTCTTCGGCTTCCTCGGAAATCTCTCTTGCACGCTTTGCCGTTGCTCTTACGAGCGAATAGCGGCTGATGTGATTTGAAAGCACTGAGCTTAAATCCGGATTGAATTTGAAATTTTTGTTCTGATCAAACATTTTTACATACCTCACTAAATAAATTATTACATCTGCTTACTCTGTGTGTTTCGGCAGTGATAATCGTTTTTATATCGTCAACGGCGTCCTGAAGATCGTCGTTGATAACAACATAGTCATATTCGTTGCGGCAGCGTTCAATTTCTCTGATTGCTATTTTCAGGCGGCGGAGAACATCGTCCTCCTCTTCGCTGCCACGGTTGCGAAGCCGGCTTTCAAGAATTTCCATGCTCGGCGGCATTATAAATATGCTGACGGCATCGGGATACATTTTTTTAATGTTGCCTGCACCCTGCACGTCAATTTTGAGAATTACAACATGTCCGTCATCAAGCCATTTATCGACAGGTCCTTTCGGTGTGCCGTAGTAGTTGATGCCGTAACGTGCATATTCAAGCAGATCACCGTTTTCAACCGCATCAAGAAAATCCTCTTCACTGACAAACATATAATCTATTCCGTCAACTTCGCCTTCTCTCGGCTTTCTCGTTGTCATTGAAACCGATTTTGTAATATCAATATCCGATTTAAAAAGCTCGGCAATGACCGTATCTTTTCCGGAGCCTGCCGGACCCGAAAGAATAACCAGCATACCGTTATTCCTCATCGTCCTCATCCTCCTCATAATCCTTGTCCTCATCGAGTCTGTTGGCAACCGTTTCCGCCTGAAGATAGGTCAGAATAACCTGGTCGCAGTCGGTAATTATAACCGCTCTCGTCCTTCTGCCATGGGTTGCGTCGATAAGTGTACCCTTCTCCTTGCAGTCCTGAACTATACGCTTGATCGGAGCCGATTCGGGGCTTACGATAGCAATAATTCTGTCCGCATTAACCATATTGCCGAAGCCGATATTTATAAGCTTCATATTTTCACCCCGTTATTCGATATTCTGAACCTGCTCACGGATTTTTTCAACCTCCGACTTGATTTCAAGAACACGTCTTGCAATCTCAACGTCGTTTGCCTTGGAACCGATGGTGTTAGCCTCACGGTTGATTTCTTGAACAAGGAAGTCCATCTTTCTGCCGATAGCCTCGGTCGAATTGAAGAAGTCCTTGAGCTGAGAAATGTGGCTTCTCAGGCGCACGGTCTCCTCGGCAACGGCAATCTTGTCCGCATATATTGCCGCCTCGGTAAGAAGTCTCGCTTCTTCAACATGGATATCGCCGAGAAGCTCCTGCATTCTCGCAAGCAGCTTTTCGTTATATTCCTTAACGGTCTCGGGTGAACGCTCCTCAACGAATTCAACATATGAAAGAATAAGGTCGGCTCTCGAAACAATGTCGTCACGGAGCTTTTCGCCCTCGATCTCACGCATGTTGATGAATTTCTCGACAGCCTTTTCGGCTACGGTTTTAACCGCATTCCAAATCCTGTCCTCATCGGCTTCCGTCTTGCGGATAACAAGAACATCGCTCATTCTCGCAAGAAGTCCTGCATTGAGATTATTCTCGATTCCGTAGGTCTCGGAAAGCTCATTGAAAGCCTTCACATAGCCGTCGGCAAGGGATTTATTGACCTCGACAACAACTGTGTCGTCCTCAAGGTTGTCCACCTGAACGTAACACTCGATCTTGCCTCTCGAAACCTTGGACTGAACAAAGGATTTGAGCTTCTCATCAAGAAATCCGTAATTTCTCGGAACTCTTGACGAAAAATCAAAATATCTGTGATTTACGCTTTTGATTTCAACGGTGACATTCATTCCGTCAACCGTTTCCTGACATCGGCCGTAGCCGGTCATGCTTTTAACCATACTAAACCAACTTCCCGAATTATTTTTTCTTGCAGCAGCTTCCTGCAAGCAGCTCGGGGATCTCCCCTTCAAGTATATTATCTTTGTTTTCTATGAAGCCGAGCGTTTTCGCAACGTTGACGCCGCTTGCGGCTTTGTAATATGCGATATAAACTCCTCGGTTTGCGCCGAAGTTTAGTGAGCTTCTGATAAAGCCCTCGACCGTTTCATCGTCGCTCTCGGTCACAACGTCAATAATCTCCATTGTGTAGCCGTTGAGCCTGAAAACGGAAAATCCGCACTCTGCGCCGCCGTTTGCCATGTCAAATCCCAAATAGCCGTTTACCGTTTTATCATTGCAGAACGGCTCAGGGAGCTTATCGCTCGCAACAGGTGAAAATTTAATCATATAATCACCTCAGAATTTATTAACCTTCATGCCAGATGAGACCATGAGCTTGTGGACCTCATCCTCTTTAAGCTCACGCCACTTTCCCGGAGGAAGCATGCCGAGCTTCAAGGAGCCCATCGAGGTTCTCTTGAGCCTTGCGACCTCAAGTCCGAGTGATTCGCACATTTTTCTTATCTGACGGTTCCTGCCCTCGTAAAGAACAATTTCCATTACAACTCTGTTATCCTGCTTTTCAATAACATGAGCGTCCGCAGGGGCGGTAATTCTGCCGTCTATCTCCATGCCTGTGGCAAAAGCCGTAAGCATGTCCTCCGTCACGTCGGGACGAACCGTAACACGGTAGGTCTTGGGAATGTGCTTCGACGGATGCGTCATGTGATTTGCAAATTCACCGTCGTTCGTCATGAGCAGAAGTCCCTCGGAGTCCTTATCGAGTCTGCCGACGGGATAAACCCTTGCGCCTACGTCACGGACAAGCTCCGCAACGCATTTTCTGCCCATTTCATCGTCCATGGTGGTTATATAACCTCTCGGCTTATGAAGCATGATATAATAATGCTTTTTATTGCCGACGATTTTTCTGCCGCTGACGGTAACGGTGTCGTGCTTCGGGCTTACCTTATCGCCGATTTGAGCAACCTTACCGTTGACCTTTACCTTACCCTGAGCGATAAGCTCCTCCGCCTTACGGCGTGAAGCGACCGCACACATGGAAAGGTATTTTTGAAGCCTGATTCTATCATCAGTCATTTTAAAAATCTCTCCTTAATTCTTTGAAAGAAGCTTTTTTCTTCATGTTTTTGTTCCGAAACGCAAATATCATCTGCCGCACAAATATCCGTTGAACCGATATATTTTCCGTCAAGGTATAATTTGACCTCGCCGAGCCTGTCGCCTTTTTTGATCGGAGCGTATGCGAATTTGTCGATAACGACCTTTTGAACCAAATTTCTTTGTTCCAAACTGTCATATTCAAACTGCTCACAGCAAAGCTTTGAGTTTTCAACATTTCCACCGACGACGGGTACCGTTCCCGGAATTGTCGGTTTAAAGACATGCCTTTTAAGCTTTGAAAAACCGTAATCAAGCATAAGCTTGTGGTCATTCCAATCGTTCGGCGCATTGAGCGTCACGGCAACCAAGCCCGTTCCATCCTTTTCGGCATAGGAAACGAGACAGCGGCCGCTCTTTTTTGTAAAACCCGTCTTAATTCCGAGCGCATATTTATAGCTCTCCAAAAGTCGGTTGTGATTATAAAGAGTTCGCTTGTACGGCGGGTTTCCGTAGCTCAGGGTCGCTTTTTTCGACGAGCAAACCGACCTGAAAACGGGGTCATTGACCGCATATCTGCCCAAAAGAGCCATGTCATAGGCGGTCGAATAATGGTTTTCGTCGTCAAGACCCGACGGTGTGACAAAGCTTGTGTTCTCCATGCCGATCTCTTTTGCTTTTGCGTTCATTTTCTTTACGAAATTTTCAACATTTCCACCGAGATAATACGCCGTAACATTGGCGGCGTCATTTCCCGACGGCAAAAGCATGCCGTAAATCAGCTCGTATAAGGACACGCTGTCACCGGGAAGAAGCCCCATCGAGGTTCCCTCCACCTGAATCATTTCTTTAGAAACAGTGATTTCATCATGCAGCTTGCCCGATTGCGCCGCGAGAAGTGAGGTCATAATCTTCGTTGTGCTCGCCATAGAATGATGCTCATAGGCATTTTTCTGAAAAATAACCTCGCCCGTCTGCTGAGAAATCAGCACGGCACATTCGGCTGATACATCCGAACTTTCAAGCGCAGAAGCACTAACCGTCATTATACAAAAAACAGTCAAAAAAAGTATTATTTTTTTAAGCAAACCCATCACCTGCCATATAAAAGCTATATGCGCAGATCGGGTCAAATATTAGTCCTCAACAAAAACAGACTCGTCCTTGTCGTCCTTCTTGTCGCCGTTGAACTTATTGACAATATCGCCGACCTTATTGACAACGTCGGGAACCATGCCGATAATTCTCTCTGCCGAGCTCTCCGAACCCTCGCAGATGTACTTAACGCTTACCTCGCCCTTATTGATAACAAGGAATGCAACGGGAGAAATCGTAACTCCTGCTCCGCCGCCGCCGCCGAAAAGCTCCTTGGTGCTCTTTGACGGGAAATCCGAACCGCCCGAAGCAAAGCCGTAAGTAACCTTTGAAATAGGAATAACCTTGATTCCGTCGCCTGCGTCGATGGGATCGCCGATGATTGTCTGGCAATCAACCATATCCTTGATCTTATCAATGGCTGTTGCAAGAATTCCTGATGCTGACTGATCTTTCATGTTTAGTCCGCCTTTCTGTTTGTATTATTGTTTGATGATTTATTATTTGAAATAACAACCTTTAAAAGCTGTTTCAATAAGCTGAAAACAAGTGCAATTCCTGCGTTTATCAACGCCCTCGGGATAATTGCGGTCTTTGTGATGAATGAAACGGTCGTTTTCTCGCCGCAGTAATCGGCAAAAACATTGACCTTGTAATCCTTGACCTTCATATTGGAGCAAATGAAGCCGAGCGAGGAGTAAAGACCCGAGCAAACCTTGCCGTATTTTATCGCCGTTGCCGCCGCATCGTCCTCTGTGATATGAATATCAAGATGAAATTTTTTGATTATAACGGCACGCTTAATGAATTTAACGGAAAATCTTTTAAGCGCCGCAACGCAGTTGTTGAGAAGCTCGATAACTCCCGACAAGCCCTGATTATTATAGAAGGTCTTGAGAAAATTCTCTTTCTTGGGCTTCGGCTTTTCTTCCTTCTTCTCTTCGGGTTTCTCCTCTTTCTTTTCCTCCTTTGGCTTCTCTTCCTTCTTCTTTTTTTCAGGGAAGGGATAAAGGTCAAATTTCAGGAAAAGCCACGAAACCTTGCATCGAACTGCGTCGGTATATTCAAGATCAAGAACGACAGGTATGCTCAGAACTATTACAAAAAATGCGATAATTCCGAGAATTATGTATAAAGCTGTCATTCAATCACCTCCGTAGTTTATTCTTCTGCCACCTTAACAGGCTCGCCTGTGAGCATTTTATTTTCGATTATTTCGCCGTCATCAAGATTTATCTCAAGCTGACCGTTGATTTCCTCGCTCTTGGGAAGATCCTCATGCTCGGGAAGATCGGGCAAATCGTCAAGGCTTGTCACGCAGAAGCATTTTAGAAATTCGGGCGTCGTGCCGTAAATAAGCGGTCTGCCCGGCAGCTCAAGTCTGCCTCTTTCCTCGATAAGTCCCTTTGCGATAAGAGTTCCTATAACACCCGAGCAGTCAACGCCTCTGACCTGCTCGACAAAAGACTTTGTAACAGGCTGATTATAGGCGATAACGGCAAGCACCTCGAATGCCGCCGCCGAGAGCGGAGTGTTTTTCTTTATTTCAAGTACAGCTCTTACCTTGTCTGCATATTCCTGACGGGTGCAAAGCTGATACATATCGTCCATTTTAACAAGTCTTATTCCGCTGTTTATTGACTTAAGTGCTTCATCAATACCCTTGAGAGCTTCCTCAACGGGCTCCTTTTCGCACTCAAGCGCCTGACAAATTCGCTCAATTTCAAGCGGCTCACCTGCCGCAAAGAGTATTGCCTCAACAGCGCCCTGTAATTCATTCATTATCATCTGTGTAGTCGTCCTCCACGTCAAAGTTAATCTCGGAGTCAATCATTTCAACCTCAAGATCGTCGTCCGTTTGGGTCAAGGTGATTTTCTTATCCTTGGCAAGCGAAAGAATCGCAAGGAATGTCGCAACCATCTCCGAGCGTGATTCCGCTTTTTCAAAGAAAGCCACAAAGCGTTGTCTTTTCTTCCTGAAAAGGCTGCCCATGATGTAGCTGACTCGCTCTCTTATCGGAACGATCTTGTGGGCAACGATGCCCGAAAAAGCCTCGATCGGCGGCGGAAGATTCCTTTTTCCTCTGCCGACGGCGTTGATATACGCCTTTAAAAGCTCAATAGGCTGATGCAAACGTGTATAAGTCATATCGGGAGGGAATTTCTCGGGCTTTCTTGAATATTGGTCGAAGCCGTCCGCCTGTGCGGCAAGCTTTTTTGCCATGATCTGACAATCTTGATATTCGAGCAGCTCGCCCTGAAGCTCCCTTTTCAGCTCGTCTGCCTCCTCCTCATGCACGGGAAGAAGCGAAACGGTCTTGATGTATATCAGTCTTGCCGCCATCTCGAGAAACTCGCTGGCAACCTCCATGTCCTCCTCTTTCATTTGACGAACATAGTCAAGATACTGTTCGACGAGAAGAAGAATCGGAATATCGTTTATATCAATTTTATGCTTGCTTATCAAGTGCAGGAGCAGGTCCAGCGGACCCTCAAACACATCAAGCTTATATGATATTGCTTCCATGCTTTCACCTTTTTAAAAAATTGAATAGAAAAGCTGATTAAATGCGTTATAAATCAGATTTGAAAGATACGACAGCGGAGTTGTAAGCGCCCCCGTAAGAAGCAGAAGAAACATTGCTATCATGATATATCTTTCGTATTTCATAATGCCGAAGTAAAATTTGTCCGGGAGAATTGCAAAAAGAATTCTCGAGCCGTCAAGCGGCGGAATGGGAATCAAATTGAACACGGCAAGGTTGATGTTTATTATTGCCGAATATTGGAAGAAAACGTTCAAGGCAAAAACCGCCGTAGTCATTTCTCCGCCTCGCTTTGAAACAGCGAGGAGAAAAACATATCTCACAAGCACCGAAAGGAAGCCGAAAATCAAATTTGAAAGCGGTCCTGCAAGCGCAATAAGAGCCATTGCAAGCTTTTTATTTTTCAGCTTGGTGTTCCGCACATTTACGGGAACAGGCTTTGCATAGCCAAAACCGACAAGCAAAATCATCACAGCGCCCCACATATCAATGTGCGCCATGGGATTGAGTGTCAGTCTGCCGCTGAGTCTCGCCGTTTGGTCGCCGAGCTTTGTCGCAACAAACGCATGGGCATATTCATGTATCGGCATCAGGCAGAAAACAACAAATGCACTTACGCAAACACCCATAAATATCGACAGCGCATCGCCGCCCCTAATTAAACTAAGTAACATAATAAATTATTCTCCAATTTATATAGTAGCAATTACACCTCGCGGCAAGCCGCTGTAGTCTTTGTATGCTTTAGCTTCCGAAGCATAATCGGAAAACAAATCGCAGATATATTCCGTCTGATCCTCGGCACATTCAACGGCAATCGCTCCGCCTTTTTTGAGTCGGTGCATCCAATCATCGAAGAGAACACGGTAAAAATCATAACCGTCCTCGCCGCCGTCGAGTGCCATGGTCGGCTCTCTTTTGACCTCTTTCTGCAAGCCGTCAATTTCATCCGAGCGGATATAAGGAGGATTGGAAAGAATCAAATCTGGAGCAAGCCCCGAGAGTAATTTTTTATCGAAGATATCACCTTTAACAGCCTTAACGTTATTCACGCCGTTGAGCTTGATATTTTCCTCTAAGAATTTATAGGCAATATCCGATTTTTCAACGGCATAAACCGTTGAATTCGGGCAAAGCTTTGCAACGCTTATCGCAATGCAGCCGCTGCCCGAGCAAAGGTCAAAAACAACGGGATTTTTCTTTTCTTCGAGAAAATCAATCGCAAATTCAACGAGCAATTCCGTCTCCGGACGAGGTATCAAGACACCTTTTCCGACCTTAAACGTCAAGCCCATGAACTCCCATTCGCCGAGAAGATACTGAAGCGGTTCGCCGTTCATGCGTCGGTTTATAGTTTTAAAAAAAACATCTTCCCTTGCTTTGTCTATTGTTTCCGAACCGTTCAATCTCAAATAGAACGAATCGCAATCAAGAGCACGCTCAGCCAAGCACCTTGTATCAAATTCCGCATCGTCAATTCCTGCTGATTTTAATTTTTCCGCACCCGTTCTCAAAAGCTCACTGACCGTCATTTTCGTCCTCGTCAGTGCTTTCTTCCTTCTCAGGCTCGATCGGTTCGTTAATGTTCTCCTTCTCCCAGCCGAGAGAAACCTTCAATGAAGCGATGCCGACTTCAATAATATCATCGGTCGGTTCTTTTGTCGTAATTCTCTGCATCCAAAGTCCGGGGGCGGAAATTATCTTAGTAAAAAGGTTGTTTTTCTTGCCCGCAAGTCTGATTGCTTCATATCCGATACTCATTATTATCGGCAGGATGAGTATTTTAATAATCATCCAAAGCGCCTTGTAATCACGCACACCCGGGAAAATCATAACAACGATCGTCGAAACAAGTATGCTGATAATAAGCGTGAGGAAGATAAAGCTTGTGCCGCATCTCGGATGGAAGCGACGCTGTTTTCTGACGTTTTCAACGGTCAGATCAAGTCCGTTTTCGTAGCAGAAAATCGACTTATGCTCCGCTCCGTGATACATGAACAGGCGTTTTATATCGCCCATCAGCGAGACTGCCCACATATATGTGATAAAAATTATGATTCTCATTACGCCCTCAATTGCAGGCTTCCAAACGTTGCTGTCTGCATTGTGAAGAATGAGGTCGGCAACCTGGCTCGGCAGCCACATAAAGAGGAAAAATGCAAGTGCAAAACCGATAACACCCGAAATAATTCCGATAACCGTCATCATCTTGGGTCCGAAATGGTCTGTCAGCCAGCGGTCAAGTTTCGACATCTCCTCCGTGCCGTCGTCCTCGATAGCCGTCGTTTTCTCGGCAGACTCCATAAGACATTTATAGCCGAATATCATCTGCTCAACGAAGCTGATCGGACCTCTTATAAACGGAATTCTTGCGAATTTATATTTATCTTTTAAGAAGTGAGCTTCTTTTAGCTGTGTTTCAATTCTGCCGTCGGGCAGTCTGAGCGCCATTGCGACGCCCTTGGGGCCGTTCATCATAACGCCCTCCATGAGAGCCTGTCCGCCGACGCTTACTTTATTTTCTTCAGGCATCTTCATTTTCCTCCATTGCCTTTTTCTCGTTTTCTGCGGCTATTGCCGCATCAATATCCCATACATCCTCGAGCTCAACATGGTCAATATCGAAGCTGATGATGACGGTCGTTCCCTGACCGAGAACGCTGTCGATATCAAATGTTCCGTGGTGAAGCCGAACTATCTCGTCAACGACGGCAAGTCCGATGCCCGAGCCGTGAACAGTCATGTTTGTCTTATAAAATTTCTCCTTAACGTGAGGAAGATCCTCAGCGGAAATTCCGCAGCCCGTATCGGAAATAACTATCGTAATTTTATCGTCCTTAATTTCAGTCGAAACAACGATTTTTCCGCCCTGCTTTGTGTATTTCAAGGCATTGTCAAGAATATTTACGAAAACCTGCTTGATTCTGTCGGGGTCGCCGTTCATGGGAGCAGGCAAATTCGGCGCATTGTATATAAGATCAATGCCCTCTCGCATAGCCCTGTCCTTGAACGCAAAAACCGTTTCATCGAGCTCAGCAAGAATATCCATTTTTTCGTTTTTGAGCACCATTCTGCCGCTCTGTATTCTCGAAAAATCAAGAAGCTCCTCAACGATTCCGTTAAGTCTTGAGGATTCACTGATAATAACATTCATGCCTCTTTTTGTAAGATTTGGGTCGGTATCGCCTATCTGTAAAAGCGTTTCGCCCCAACCCTTTATAGCAGTCAGCGGAGTTCTCAGCTCATGTGAAACTGTCGAAATGAAATCGTTTTTGATTTTGTCCGAGGTCTTGATTTTCTCCGCCATGTCATTGATGGTGTTGCAGAGCTGTCCGATCTCGTCTTTATATAAATAATGGTCGATTCGTGCGTCGTAGTTGCCGTCGGCAATCATCTTAGCCGTGTCGCAAACCTCCTGAATCGGTCTGACGATCGAGCTGATAAAGACAGTTCCCGAGATAACGAGCAAAATAACAAGCAAAAGGAAAACAAGCGATATTATGAAATACCACGTTCTGATCTGATCGTCAATTTCAACAAGAGAGATCATGTATCTTACGGAACCGACCTGTTTGTTTTCTGCGTCTGTAATAATTTTTGTAAGTGCGATTATTTTTTCACCCGATGAATTCTCCCCATGCCATACGGCGATTTTATTGCTGTTGGTCATAGCGTCCTCATACTCGGGAATTTTCGTCTTGCTGTTAACAGGGAATCCGCTCGAAGAAATGAACACACTGCCGTATTTATCGAGCACCCAAACCTCAACGGAGGATTTATCGGTAAAATCGCTGATGTATTCACGGGCACCCTTTTCAAAAACAACATCATCGGTAGTGGCATAGTTTTCAAAATAAATATCCACAATTCCGTTTGCGTATGATTCTATTTTTCTTTCGGCGGTCGCATAGTAATAAGAATGAATAAAATATGCTGCGGCAATACAGATGATAAGCAAAACAGCAACAATTATGGTCGAGGTCTGGAAAAGCCAGCGCTTTGTCAAGCCGCCCTTGAAATTTACCTTGCCGTTTTTTATCTTCATCCGTATCACCTCTTTTCAAAATTTATGTATCAATTATCAGATCCAAACGTAGCCGAAGCCCCAGCGGGTAAGCAAATGCTTCGGGTTTGACGGATCGGGTTCGATCTTCTTTCTGATTCGTCTTATGTTAACGTCAACGATTTTTTCGTCTCCGAAATATTCTGTGCCCCAAACATGATTGAGAATATCCGTTCTGCTGAGATTTGTTCCCTGATTGCGGAAGAAATATTCAAGAATCTGAAATTCAACCTGTGTAACATCAATTTTCTTGCCGTCACAGGTAAGTGTGCGGCTCTTGCAGTCAAGCTTGAATTCTCCCGAGGAAATGATGTTTTCGTCGTCGGTCTCCTGCTTGCTCTTTGATGAGGACGAAACACGTCTTGCCAGCGCATCAACTCTCGCCGTAAATTCCGACGGAGAGAACGGCTTTGTGACATAATCATCGGCACCGAGAAGCAGTCCGTTTACCTTGTCCATTTCCTGCGTTTTTGCAGTAAGCATCATAATTCCGATATTATTGCTCAATGCTCTGAGCTTCTTGCAAAGCTCAAGTCCGTCCATTCTCGGCATCATAATGTCAAGCACGGCGATTGAAATCTCATCGGGTTCAAGCTTGTATTTTTCGTAAGCATCAAGTCCGTCAAATGCTTCGACAACATCGTAGCCTGCTCTTTTAAGGTTGATAACGATAAATTCTCTTATCGTTTCCTCATCCTCGGCAACAAGGATCTTTATAGGTTTCATTTTTTTCCTCCTAAAATCGTTGTGTTGAAATTATCCGTTAGACTCTCGTCCTTAACCCCAAAATCTGTGCCGTCCTGCGTTATCGTATAAACATAGGTCGTACTGCCGTAAGAGGTAAGAAGCTTCGAGTTTTTGTATTTTGTTTTAGCCTGTTCATCGTTTTTGTCATAGTAATAAATGCTGAACAGAAGGTTTCCGAGCTTATCTTCGGAGCTGTCCCAATGATAAAAATCCCATTGACCATCATTTCCGAGAACGGTTATTCTTCCTACCCAGCTGCTCGGGATATTAAGAATATATCCGCCGTATTCGTCAACAACGGAATACTGGACCGCTCTGAGCTTATCGTTGCGGAATTTAACCCACTTTGTGTAATAGAGACTCTTTGTGGGAACATCGCTTTTCTCGTTTGAAGCGCTGAGAAGCATGGCATTAGAGCTGTTGTCAACGATCGACGAACCGGGCATATCCACGCTGACGGGAATTTCGATAAATCCGTCCGAGTCAATGTCCTGAACCGAAAGTCTGAGATGACGAAGTGTTTGAGAGGTCATCTGAGTAGAAACATCGAACAGCGGAGCGACAAGCGAGTTGGTTTCGTCGTCCCAATAAATAACCTCCGTTATCATGTCATTATCGCCCTTGAAGGCTTCAACATAAATAAGGCGTAAATCGTCAACCTTTTCGACCTTGATGTTTGAATATGAGGAAATATTTCCGTCGGTCTTAACCGAGCTGAGCGCCAGAAGCGACGAGGTTTTGGCATCAAATGTATATGCCGTTGCGGATGATGTGTAATGATCCGTGACTGTCGAATCAACATTCATGGTGAAAACATCATCAAAGCCGTCGCCGTTGACATCAATAATATCAAGATAAGAATACGGGAACGATGATATAAGCTTTAAATCGCCTGCGGAAATATCATAAACCGCAAAAGCCTTGTTCGTCTTGCTCGAAAAAAGATTCCAGCCGATAATAATTTCGGATTTTCCGTCATGGTTCAGATCCGCAAGCTTGACCTCATCAACGGAGCTTCCCAAGCCGTCATAGGAATTTACAGGAACAAAATTGCCGTCCTTGAACTCAAAATAATACATCTTAACAAGGTCGGGATTTTTCTTTTCGGAGTAGAAAACTATCGCTTCCTCGTCCTTGTCCATATCAAAATCATTTACGATAAAGGCAGAACGGTAAAGTCCGTTTTCGGGAGTCGAAAGGCTGTAATCCTTATCGACAAGCTTTTCAAATGAGTCCTGCAAGCTCTGATATTCGCCCGAAAGCTTCGGCGGACGAAGCAAATTATCAAAGGAGGAAAATCTGAATGAACAGCCGCTGAGAGAAACGGAAACTGCAATAACTATCGCAAGAGCCATAAAACGTTTCAGCTGCTTCATCAAAATCACTCCTTTCTTTCTATCAAAACCGTTTAAAATATACCCATTCTAACAGTCATTACATTATAGCACACCGCATGTCACTTTTACAACAGTAAAAGCAAAATTTTCATATTTTTTTAACACAAATTCCGTAAACAAAAACCGACCGAACAACATAAATGTCATTCAGTCGGTCAAATGTTTAGTTTTGTACAATTACAGCCGAATAGGATCCGCTTACCCAACAATTCTTTGAGTTCTTAAGAGAGACCGTAACAGGCACGGTGTTCTCCCCTTCCTCAAGCTTTGTATTAGTAAGATTGATGCTTATTTCAAGCATATTTGCATTAACGCTGCTAAGCGCCGTCTGCGTTCCGACAACGGTAATCGAGCCTATCGAGCTGAGATCGACATTTCCTGCGCTAACACCCGAGCCGCCCGTTATCATAATTGAATTTATGTTCGGCTCAAGCGTCTTTGTCGAGAGTCCGTCGGTATTGACCTCAACGCTGAACGAGGTCGTTCCGTCAAGGAATTTCGCCGTTTTAACGTTCGACGCAAGGAATGTGAAGCTGTTGTTTGTCGGCGTGATCTGAGAAAAATCAATCGAACCGATTTCAAGCGTATTCGTAGTATCGGAGCCGTTTTGAAGCACAGCAACCCTTACCCTACTCGGAGAAATACTGTAAAGCAGCGGACTGTTGATATAATCGGACGGGGTGTTCTTGAAAGAAACCGAAACCGCCGATGTTTGCATCTTGTAAACAGGAAGCGTTACAGGAATCGTCAGACTGCTTTCGCCGTTGATTTTAACGTATTTCGAGTCAAGGTCACTGCCGTTGCTGAGGACCACGGAAGCGTCAATCGTTTCGCTCTGAGTAAGCTTTTTTTCGATGGGAATATCGGCATATGCGGCGGTAATCGAATTGACCTCCGTCTGTGCTCCCGTAACCTTGACGGTTTTTGTATCGTAAATTATATCCGCCTTGTCAAACATGTAATCGTCGGCTGTATAATCGTCAAGCTCCGACACAATTCTCGGAGTAACCTCAACATCCTTTTCGGCATATTTATCAAAGAAAACTTCAATGTAATCCGTCGATTTTGAAACGATTTCATAGTCGGCATTTGCGTCCTTGGCTGTTACCTTAACGACAAGGCTGTGCTTTCCGGCCGAATCGACATAAGCGGTCTGAGCCGTCGCTTCAAAATCGTCCGCCGTCAAAAGGTCTCCGCCGACAATGTAGCGGTTGCCCCTGACGGTGACATTTATCGTGTAGTCGCTCTGACCGAAAATCTGGAGTCCGAGCTTATCGGGAACACTGTTGTTCATGTCGATTTTAACCGGAATGTCTTTGATCTCATTCTCAATTACGGGCGCATATTCAAGCGCAACTATTATCCAGAAAATGAACGCAACAACGATTGAAAAAACTACAAGAAATTTTGTATTTGAAAAGAGCTGTCTTAGGCTCAACTTTTTTACTTTCATTTCTTAAATTTCTCCTTTACATTGGTAAGAAGAACGGAAAAGAATGATTTCTTTTCTTTGCCGGAATTATCGGGAAGAATATAGTCCATGAGTCTTTCCATGAGAATGCCGTCGGAAACGCCTCTTTCAAGCTCTCCGCCGCAGGCGATTGAAATTTTGCCCGTTTCTTCCGAGACAACGACAGCTACGGCATCGCTTTTCTCGGAAATTCCAAGCGAGGCTCTGTGTCTTGTTCCGAGCTCACTGCTGAGCAAATTATTGTCGGTCAGCGGAAGAATACAGCCTGCCGCCTTAACTCTGCCGTCACGAATTACTACACCGCCGTCATGAAGCGCAGAATTCGGAAAGAACAGCGAATTTATAAGCTCTCTTGAAACCTTGGCATCAACGACAGTGCCCGTGTTTATAATATCGCCGAGCATTGTGTTGCGCTCAAAAATTATCAAAGCGCCGATTTTTTTATCGCTCATATCACGGCATGCCCTGCATATTTCAAGCACGGCTCTTTTCTTTCTCTCATAGAGTGCGTCGCCCTGCTGAGCGCCGAAGAAGTTCAGAAAAGCGAACCTGCTCCGTCCCATGGATTCAAGTGCGTGCCTGATCTCGGGCGTGAACAAAATAATGAGCACGAGAATAAAATCACGCAAAATCGTCTTAAAAAGATAGGTACTCGCCTGCATGTTCAAAAGGCTGATAATCGCATAAATAATTGCAACAATGACAAGACCTTTAACAATCTGAATACCTCTTGTTTCCTTGAGCATTTTAATTGCGCTGAAAACGAGAAAAGCGACAAAGGCGATATCAAGCGTATCCGTTATTATATTGTAGGAAGAAAACAGAGCCAGCAGTCTGTCCCAAAGAACGCTGACATTATCCATTAAAGCATTCATATTTTTCTCCGATAATTTATTTTTTTATGATTATAACACACAAATTAAATTTTATCAATAAGGCAGACGCAGTGTGCGGAAATTCCTTCTCCCCTGCCAGTGAAGCCCATTTCCTCCTCGGTCGTCGCCTTAACGCTTATATTGTCGATTGAAGTCGAGAGAGCGGCGGCGATATTCATTCGCATTTCGGGGATATACGGCTTCATTTTCGGCTTCTGAGCAATAATCGTAGCGTCAACATTGATTACCTTGTATCCGCTTTCTCTGAGTCTTTCAAAAACCTTGCGAAGAAGCACGAGACTGTCGGCATCAAGGAACTGCGGATCGTTATCGGGGAACATTCCGCCGATATCGCCCATTGCCGCCGCGCCGAGAAGCGAATCGCTGACGGCATGAAGAAGAACATCGGCGTCGGAATGACCCAAAAGACCCTTTTCGTAAGGGATTTTAACTCCTCCGACAATCAAATCGCGGCCCTCAACGAGCTTATGTACATCGTATCCGTGACCTATTCTCATAATATCTCCTCCGATTTAACAAGTTTTTTATATTCGTCATATGTGATGAATGTGTTTAATATATCAAGCATTGCCTTTGTTGACATTCTTTCGGGCAGGTCAAGCTTTTTTAATAAAGCAATTCTTTTTTTCTTGCTTTCGGCTCCGCCCGTCATCCCGTCGTCAAAGAAATCGTTAAGCGTGATTTTTTTTCTTTCGATTACTTCGCTTTGAGAAACGCCGATACCGGCTTTTTTGAAGGCATCCTCAAGTATTTTGACCGAAACGCCCTCAACGCCGAGCTTACCCTCCTTTGACGGAGAGTCCTTGCGCTTCTCCTTGCCGTAAATATCGGGAATATACACGTTTGTGATATACTCCTTCGGCACGATCGAGGTTATGAAATTTCTTATCACAAATCCTGCGGAATCGCTGTCGGTAAGAATGACAATACCCTTTGTCTCGGCAAGCTTTCTGATAAGCCTCTGCTTGTCCTTATCCTTGAAAATTCCGAAGCCCTCGGTCTCGATTATAATTCCGTCAATCATCGACGAGAGCTTGATTTTGTCATATCTGCCCTCAACAATTATGACCTTGTCTACCTTAATCATACTTTCTCACCGTTTGAAACAAGGAAAAGCTTAGTTATTGTCTGCTCAAGAATAAGCCTGCCGCTGATTGAAGTTGATTTCAAAAGTCTGTCGGCATCATCGAGAACGTCAAGAAATTTTCTCAGCTGAGTGATTGAATATTTTGAAGCCGCTCTTGCGCCGTTTGTGAGTCTGAATTCCTTGTTTCGATAGTTAAAATCCTTGCCTGCGTCCTCGGCTCTGAAGCCGCCGCTCGAATAAACCTTTGCACGGTACATATCGACATACGGCGTAATAAGCGCACCGAGAATGTTGATAGGCTCCTCCTTCATCGCAATGAGCGTGTCAAGAATATCCATCGCAAGGTCACAGTTGCCGGAGGTCAGGGCTTTCGTAAGGTCAAAAACCCTAGCCTGAACAGTTTTTACAACAACGGCGTCAATGTGCTCTCTGCCGATCTCGCCCTCTTTTCTGTAGGCGCAGATCTTGTCGAGCTCATTGATAATTACCGTCATATCGTCGCCGATGAGTGTCAGCAAGTAGCGTGCGTTTGACTGCGAAATCGTGCAGTTTCTCGAAGCCGCACCCTTTTCAATAAGCTTGATAAGCTGATTAAGCCCTGCATGCTCAAAGGAAACTGAACAGCCTGCCTTGTCAATTTCGGAAAGTATTTTCTTGCCCTTTGCGCTTTTCATATTGACATCGGCGCTTGGGTTCGAGATAAGAATTACCGTTGTGTCGGGAATATCCGAAATCAGCTTCAAAAACTTGTCCGAAGCGTCGGCATTGAGACTGTCTGCGGCAAGATCCTTTATCAAAATAAGAGTACGTTCACTCATCATCGGAAGCGCCTCCGCCGCCTGAGCGACCTCTTCAAAATCTACCTCTTTGCCGTCATACTGATGAAAATTGAAGTCGGCAAAGGCAGGGTCGATCGCCTTTTTCTGAAGGAGGGCGGTATAATGCCTTATAAGATATTTTTCGTCGCCGTAAAGAAAATATAAGCGTGCGAAATTACCCGAGCTGATTTGTTTTTTTAATTCAATTTCACTGAGCTGCGGCATTATCAACCCTCCTCAACAATTATTTTGTAATTATCATCTTTTATTTTTACATCTATATTTCCGAATTCCGCTGTTGAAGCCAAGCCTTTTTCCTCGGTCTCTCCGGCTATGACAACGGTTTTGAATTCTGTGTCATCATAAAGCCTTGTTCCTATAAAAACATCGCCGCCGAGATATTCCTCGGGGACATTTTCGATATCGTCGGCACGCAGAAGAATACAAACCTCAACGTCCTGCGATTTGCAATAAACAACGCTGTAATGCGAATTTGAAACGAATTGGGCGCTGACATTGCCGAAAAGCTTAATTTGTGCGTTCGACGCTTTTGTGATTCTGTCCTGCGGCAAAATTGATTTCAGCGACTCATCGGCCTTGGGAACAATTACTTTGTCGGGATTACATTCCTTTATCAAGGACAAAACTCCCGCCGAGCTTCCGTCTTCAATATCGGTTATAATTATATCGGGTCTGACATCGTCAAGAGCCGATGAAATATATTTGTTCTGACTTTGAGAGCAGACCAGCGCATTTTTACCGTCCTGCGAAATTATAACAGCAACACTGTTTTCAACGTTAAGCACCCTGAAATATGTATAGCCCGAATATTCAAAATGATAGAGCAGAGTGCAAAATACAATCGTCAAAACAAGTCCGACACAAGATGCCTTGAACGCTTTCTTGTTTTTGAAAACAATGAACGAGCACGCAACTACAGCATAAAACGCAATCACGCCGTAGGTCCAATAAATATTCGACGTATCTATCGTCGCAAGCGGCCAATGTGCGACACTGCTGACAACATTCACGATATATTTTGCAAAACAGCCCGTTGCAACGGCGAATAAATCACTCGCACCGCCGAACGGATAAAGCAAAGCCGTGAAGCCGCCGCAGAGCATACAAAGAGACGCTATATTTGTAATTGACAAATTAGAAGTTATCGAATATACGGAAACATATCCGATAAAAACGATAATGAAGCCTAAGGATGCAACGGTTGCACAAACGGAGACGAACACCGATTCGACAATAACCTTAATTACAGACTTTATGAAACCTCCGTCAAGTAACGGTTCGATCTTCTTTCTCAGCCACGGATTCAAGGCAACTATGCCGAACGTGGACGAAAACGAGAGAAGAAAACCGATATCGGCAACTATCATCGGATTTATAATTCCGAGAATCAGCGCCGCAAATCCGAGCGAGTTAATCGCATCAGCCTTTCTTCTGAACAGATTGCCGACAAGAATCACCAAAAGCATAATTCCAGCCCTGCAAACCGACGGCGAAAAGCCCGTAACACCCATAAAGAACAGCGTGAACACAATTCCGATTGCGGAATTCAATCTTTTCCTTACGCCCAAAATCTCGAGTATTGCAAACAATCCCAATACCCAAACGGAAAGGTGCATACCCGAAACGGCAAACACAGGCGCAACGCCTGCTGCTTTGATATTTTCGAGAAGCTCGGTTGAAATATGATCCTTGTTGCCCGTTAACATTCCGACGGTAATTCCGCCGTAGTCGTTCGGGAGCTTGTCGAGAATTCTGCTCTCAACGGTCTTTCTGAACTTCAGCAAATGATAATTCAAGGGCTTGCTCTCGGGCTTTGTAATTTCAATCGGATAATCGTCATAATTGCTGATATATCCTCCGAGAAAAATGCCCTTTGAATGATAATAGAGCTTTATGTCTCTTGAAAATGAACCTATCTCGTAAATATTGACCTTCAGCTTAATTTTGTCATAAGGTTCTGCATCAATGAACTGAGATGCGGAAAGTCTGAGCTTCACCTCAAAATCCGTACCGTCAACCGTCTCGGTTTTAAGAGTGTAATAATATCTTGAATGTGTAAACTCGGGCTCGTCAAGAACCGTCGCTTCAATAACGGCTTCTCTGTCTGTCAGGCTGTCGGCATACGAAATCTTGTAATCGCTGAGAACCTCAAACGATACGCCCGAAAGTATAAGCGCCGCTGCGATAAAGAACGGAGTTACACGCTCACGAAGCTTGCCGATTAAAGCCGTCAGCAGAAGTATTGCAGTACCGGCACCGATTGAAACGAAAGAAAATCTGTCATCAAAATAGGTGCAAAGAAACAGAACCGATAATGATGAAAAGCCCATGATTGCCATGGGCCTGTATCTTAATTTCACTTAAAGATAAGCGGAAGCTTCTCAAGAAAAACGATGTCGGTTCTGTCTGCAGCGTCACCCTCAGCAAGGATCGCAGCCTTGGCAACGATATCAACATCAAACTTGTTGACAAGCTCCTCAACGGATTCGAGCGACTTGCCCGTCGAAATAACATCGTCAAGTATAACGATTTTCTTTCCTCTTATCTGCTCGCCGTCAGCGCCGTCAAGAATGAGCTTCTGCTCGGTCGCTGTCGTGATGGATTTAACGGAAACAGAAACGGGATTCTGCATGTAAAGCTTCTCTTTTTTACGAACAACAAAATATTTCTTGCCGCTCTGACGTGACATTTCGTATGCAAGCGGAATACTCTTAGCCTCGGGAGTTACGATATAATCGAACTCAGGAAGCTTTTTAAGAAGCTCCGAAGCGGCGGCAACGGTCAATTCAACATCACCGAAAATAATAAAACCGGCAATCGAAACGTTTTCGTTAAGCGGACAAACGGGAAGCTCTCTTTCGAGTCCCGCAATTTTCATTTTGTATGTTTCTGACATTTATAAAACTTCCTTTCAAGCTTTTGACAAAGAATTACTTACAAAAATTTTGCTTGTTTATCAGCCTGCCGGCCAGCCGAATTCTCTGCCGCCCATAAGGTGAAAATGAAGATGCTTGACAGTCTGACCTGCGATATCGCCGCAGTTGTTGACTATACGGAAGCCGTCGTCAAGACCCTCCTGCTTTGCGATCTTAGCCGCAACCTCAAAGATGTGAGCCACAACAGCGCTGTTGCTCTCGTCGATCTCGGCGGCTGACTTGATATGCTGCTTCGGGATAATAAGAATGTGTGTCGGTGCCTGAGGCGCAATATCACGGAATGCAAAAACCTGATCGTCCTCATAGACCTTGTTTGAGGGAATTTCCCCGTTGATTATTTTACAGAAAAGACAATCCATAATTATCCTCCTAAAATTATTTTATAAGAGATTTAACGATATCGGCAACCGCTGCGATTGCTTCATCGACCTTATCAATATCCTTTGCGCCTGCCATTGCGAAATCGGGCTTTCCACCGCCGTTTCCTCCTGCAAGCTTTGCAACTGCACGAACAACGTCGCCTGCCTTGACTCCGCTCTTGACAGCCTCGGGAGCACAGCATGCGGCAAAATTAGCCGAGCCCTTTTCCTTATTCACTGCGCCGAATACGGCAACAATATTATCGCCCTCTGCCTTAGCCTTGTCCGAAAGCTGACGAAGCTCGTCCACCGTTACCTCGCCTGCGTTTGCGGCGATGACCTTGAGGGAGCCGACCTCAACCGCGCTGTCAAAAAGACTGCCCGAGCGCATCTCGGTAAGCTGAGCGGTGAGCGCTTCGATTTCCTTGTCCTTCTCTTTGAGTTCGTTTGAAAGAGAAGCTGCCTTCTTCTCAATATCCGACGGATTGGCAACCTTGAGAGCCGCCGCAGTGCCGAAAATCTTTGAATTGAGCGAGTCAATATAATTGAGAACTCCCGTACCCGTTACCGCTTCGATACGTCTTACGCCTGCGGCAACCGAGGTCTCCGTAATGATCTTGAAAAGTCCGAGCTTACCCGTGTTTGAAACATGTGTTCCGCCGCAAAGCTCGGTCGAGAAATCTCCCGCCTTAACGACACGGACAACGTCGCCGTACTTCTCTCCGAAAAGAGCCATTGCGCCCGTTTTCTTTGCTTCTTCAATCGGCATTTCCGTCATTGTGACGCTCTCCGCCGAAAGAATGATATTGTTGACTTCGTTTTCAACCGTTTTCAGCTCCTCGGAGGTCATAGCCGAGAAATGAGAGAAGTCGAAACGAACCGTGTTTTCGTTAACAAGCTGACCTGCCTGCTCAACATGCGAGCCGAGCGTTTTTCTCAAAGCAGCCTGAAGGAGGTGCGCCGCCGTGTGATTTCTTGCGATTGCGTCTCTCCTCTTTGCGTCGATAACAGTCTTTACACTGTCGCCTGTTTTAGCATTGTCGCCGTCGATGATTCTGCCGTAATGCAGGAACACGCCGTCGTTGGTCTTTGTCGTGTTCTCAACCTCAAAGGTAAAGCCGTCGCCGTAGATATAGCCTGTGTCGCCGACCTGTCCGCCGCTCTCGGCATAGAACGATGTCTTGTCCGTTACAAGGAAAGAATCTGCGCCGTTCTCAAGCACGTCACATCTGATTCCGTCCGTGATAAAAGCAATTATCTTGCCCTCGGCTTCGTATGAGTCATAGCCCTTGAACTCGGTCTTTACAATTCCCTTTGTAACTACACCCGTATCGTTCCAACCCTCGGCGCCTGCGCCCTTGTGAGCGTCACGGGAACGCTTGCGCTGAACGAGAACAAGCTCCTTGAACTTCTCCTCATCAACGGTCATGCCCTTTTCTTCAAGGATTTCCTTAGTGAGGTCTATCGGGAAGCCGAATGTGTCCTGAAGCTTGAATGCGTCCTCGGCGTTAAGCTCCTTTGACTTTGAGTCCTCAATCATTTTAGAGAGAACATCAAGTCCTGCGTCTATGGTTCTGTTAAAGCTCTCCTCCTCGGTCGAAATAACGTTAACGATAAAGTCACGCTTCTCAACAAGGTTCGGATAAGCATTTTTATTTTCATTGATAACCGTGTCGGCAACCTCGGCAAGGAACGGTCTGTTGATACCGAGCAGTCTGCCGTGTCTTGCCGCCCTTCTGAGCAAACGGCGAAGAACATAGCCTCTGCCGCTGTTCGACGGCATAACACCGTCACCTATCATAAATGTTGTCGAGCGGATATGGTCTGTTATAACACGAAGCGAAACGTCGCTCTTTTCGTCGGTGTGATACTCAACGCCCGAGATTTTGGCAATGTGCTTCATGATGTTCTGAATTGTGTCAACCTCAAAGAGATTGTCAACATTCTGAGCGATACACGCAAGTCTTTCAAGACCCATGCCTGTGTCGATATTCGGGTGTGCGAGCGGAGTATAATGATTATGTCCGTCATTCTCAAACTGAGTGAAAACGAGGTTCCAGAACTCAACATATCTGTCGCACTCACAGCCGACCTTGCAGTCGGGCTTTCCGCAGCCGTGCTCGGGTCCTCTGTCGTAATAAATCTCCGAGCAAGGACCGCAGGGACCTGCGCCGTGCTCCCAGAAGTTATCCTCCTTGCCGAAGCGAACCATGTGGCTCTCCTCAACGCCGATTTCCTTTGTCCAAATATCATAAGCCTCGTCGTCGTCAAGATAAACGCTGATATAGAGCTTCTCGGGATCCATCTCCATTACCTTGGTGCAGAATTCCCATGCCCATGTGATTGCGTCGTGCTTGAAATAATCGCCGAAAGAGAAATTACCGAGCATTTCAAAATATGTGCCGTGGCGTGCGGTCTTGCCGACATTCTCGATATCAGGCGTTCTGATACACTTCTGACACGTTGTAACTCTTGATCTCGGCGGAGTTATCTCGCCTGTAAAATACTTTTTCATCGGCGACATACCTGCGTTGATAAGCAGAAGGCTCTTGTCGCCCTGCGGAATAAGAGAAAAGCTCGGAAGTCTCAGATGACCCTTGCTCTCGTAGAACGAAAGAAATTTTTCTCTTAATTCGTTAAGTCCTGTCCATTCCATAAATACAACTCCCTGTAATTTGAGTTTAAAACCAATTTATTATTATATGCTTTTCTGCATATTAAAGTCAATCACATTTTGTAAATTCCTTTGAATTTGATTCAAAAACTATCGTCCCGAGCAAATCGGTGCGGTAATATTCTATTCCCATGCTTTCAAGCCGCTTTGTAACGACCTCATGCGGATGTCCATAATCATTATTCAATCCGCAGCAGATAACGGCATATTTCGGATTGACCACTTTCAGCCATTTCTCGCTCGACGAGGTCTTGCTACCGTGATGGCCGACATTGAGAATCGTTGCGGAATAATCAATGTTCTTCTTCAAAAGATCCTTTTCGACCGTAGTAGTTGCGTCGCCCGTGAACATGACGGACGTATCGCCGTAGCTGACTCTTGTAACTGCCGACATATCGTTCAGATCGTCGTAATCACACAGAGGAGCGAAAATCTCCATTGTCATTTCACCGTAGGAATAGGTTTCGCCCGGTTCGGCGGCAATGACATTCTCGGCGTTATCCGAAACGGCTGTCAGAAATTTTTCATAGGTTTTGCTTGTCGGAATAATCTTCTCGGGAATTTCCGGCATGATGAAATCCTTGATTTTGAATTCATAAAGCAACTTCGTCATTGCGCCCATATGGTCGGAATGAGGATGGGTCACAAGAACACAGTCAAGCGTGTCGATGTTCAAATTCTTTATGTAGCTTATAACAGTCTGTGCAGCTCCAACCTCGCCCGAATCAACAAGAATAGTTTCGTCGCCGCATCTGAGCAGTGTACAATTACCCTGACCGACGTCAATGAAGCTGACGTACATCTTGCCGGGATTGCTCTGCTCGGTGTTTCTCAGCCCTGCTTCCTCATAAACATCCTTGAAGTCACCGAAGTATCTCGTTCCGAGAACCGCAAGCACGGCAATGATTAGAACAACAATTCCCGTTACGGCTTTTGAGTTAATATTTTTTCTTCTTTTTTTCATATCTCTTACCGCTGTTGTAGCCGTTCTTCTGAGGTCTGCCTGCGTTCGTTCGCTTCGGCGTAACCAAGCACTTTTCCGAATAGCCTATCAAATCGTGTCTGCCTGCTTTCCTGAGCGCTTCCTCGCAAAGATCTCTGTTTTTCGGGTCGTAATATTGCAAAAGCGCACGCTGTAAGGCTTTGTCGTGCGGAGTTTTTGCAACGTAGACCTCTTTCATCGTATATGGGTCAAGCCCCGTGTAAAACATGCAGGTTGAAATCGTACCCGGAGTGGGATAAAAGTCCTGAACC
The DNA here is from genome assembly GCA_963631735.1 of Bacteroidaceae bacterium. Lineage (GTDB taxonomy): Bacteria > Bacillota > Clostridia > Oscillospirales > Acutalibacteraceae > CAG-488. Next base: position 76,613 of record CAVGRW010000001.1, read on the forward strand.
TGCTCGGGACGGATATGTCTTTTTTTGAGGAATACCGCCAATTCGACCGCATCCTTTAAGGTCGAGCCCGGGTGCGACGACATGAGATAAGGAACAAGGTACTGCTCCTTGCCGACAGAATTCGTTATTTCAAAATATTTCTTTGAAAATTCAATATAAGCTTCGATGTGCGGCTTGCCCATCTTGTCAAGAACCGCCGCAGAGCAATGCTCGGGTGCGACCTTGAGCTGACCGCTGACATGATATTTGACGAGCTCACGGAAGAAAGTATCGTCGGGATCCTTGAGCATATAGTCGTATCTTATTCCCGAGCGAATAAACACCTTTTTAACCTTCGGCAGCTCACGAACGGTTCTCAGAATATCAAGATATTCGCTGTGGTCTGCCTTCAAAGCCTTACAGGGCGTCGGCGCAAGGCATTTTTTGCCCTTGCAAAGTCCTTTTTCAAGCTGAACAAGACAGCTTGTGCGCCTGAAATTGGCTGTCGGACCGCCTATATCGTGAATGTAGCCTTTGAAATTCGGCTTTTCGGTGAGCATTTTTGCTTCTTTTATAATGGAATCCTTGCTTCTTGTTGTAACAAATCTGCCCTGATGAAAGGCTATCGAGCAGAAGTTACATGCGCCGAAACAGCCGCGGTTGTGAGTAATCGAAAACTCGACCTCCTCAATCGCAGGAACACCGCCCATTTTTTCATAGCAAGGGTGGTATGTCCTCTCATAAGGAAGCGAATAGACCCAATCCATCTCCTCCTGAGTGAGCGGAGGCATCGGCGGATTTTGCACCAGCATTTTATTACCGTGGCGCTGTTTGATGAGCTTTCCTCTGATATGATCCTGCTCGTCCTGCTCGATTCGGCAGGAAACGGCATATTCCTTCTTGCTCTTGCAAACGTTTTCAAATGACGGACATTCTGCGCCATAAAGCGGAGTGTCACGCACGTCGCAAGCGTAGCAGGTTCCCCTGACATCTGTAATCGAGCTTATCGGCTCGCCGTTGGAAAGTCTGCGGCAAATTTCAATCGTCTGATTTTCGCCCATTCCGTAGGAAATGAGGTCTGCCTGAGAATCAAAAAGAATACTTCTTCTGATTTTATCGTCCCAATAATCGTAATGTGCAAAGCGGCGAAGCGACGCTTCAAGACCGCCGATTATGATGGGAATATCGCCGTAAAGCTCCCTTATCTTATTGCAGTAAACAATTACCGCTCTGTCGGGTCTCAGACCCATAATTTTTCCCGGGGAATATGCGTCCTGACTGCGGTGCTTTTTCGCCGCAGTGTAATGAGCGACCATCGAGTCGATATTGCCCGAGGAAACCATGAATCCGAGCTTAGGTCTGCCGAAGCGGAGAAAATCATCGTTCGTTCTCCAGTCGGGCTGACTGAGGAAAGCCACTCTGTAGCCCTCGGCTTCCATTACTCTTGTAATTATAGCCGCACCGAAGCTGGGGTGGTCAACGTAGGCATCGCCCGAAACATAGACAAAGTCTACCTCGTCCCATCCTCTTTCTTTAACTTCTTCTGCAGTTATCGGTAAAAACATGAATTACTCCTCATCGTTTTCTTCATATGCGTCCGTCTCGATCGGATTTTCAATCGGAGCGGATGCGTTTCCAAGTGCGTTCATCTCCATCCACTGTTGTTTGGAGATAAGAACCTTTCTCGGCTTACTGCCCTCGAACGGACCAACAATTCCTCTCTGCTCGAGGTCGTCTATAATCCTTGCCGCACGGGCATAGCCTAATTTCAATTTACGCTGTAAGAGCGTTGTTGAAGCCATCTGAGCCTCAACGACAACCTCAATAGCCTTGGGTATCATCTCATCGCCGCCCTCGCCCGAGTCACCGTCGGAGGACGATGACGAAGCGGAAGGCTTCTTCTCGATAACAGCCTGACGCTCGATTTCTTCCATAACCTTTTCGTCGTACTGCTTTTCCTCGCCCTGGGTCTTTATAAACTTAACGACGCTTTCAACCTCCTCATCGGAGAGGAAACAACCCTGAACACGGACGGGCTTTGAAACGCCGACGGGGCTGAACAGCATATCGCCGTAGCCCAAAAGCTTTTCTGCACCTGCCGTGTCAATAATTGTTCTTGAATCGACCTGCGACGAAACCGAAAGCGCAATTCGGCTCGGGATATTCGCCTTGATTATACCTGTAATAACGTTAACGGACGGTCTCTGCGTTGCAATAACAAGGTGCATACCTGCCGCACGAGCCATCTGAGCAAGTCGGCAAATAGAGTCCTCGACCTCGTTCGGCGCCGCCATCATAAGGTCGGACAGCTCGTCGATAAATATAACGATATGCGGCATCGGAGTGAGCGTTTCGCTCGTTGCGGCGAGCTTGTTATAGCCCTTGATATCTCTGACTGCATTTTCCGAGAACATCTTATATCTCTGGAGCATTTCCGTAACTGCCCAGCCGAGCGCACCTGCCGCCTTTCTCGGGTCGGAAACAACGGGAACGAGCAAATGTGGGATTCCGTTATAAATCGTGAATTCAACCTGCTTCGGGTCGATCATCAAAAGCTTGACCTCATCGGGATTTGCGTTGTAAAGTATGCTGATGATCATTGCGTTAAGGCAAACCGATTTACCGGAACCGGTGGTACCTGCAATGAGCAGATGCGGCATCTTTGCAATGTCGGCGCAGATAGTGTTACCCGTGATATCCTTGCCGAGTCCGACATTCAGCTTGCTTTTTGCGTTTTTATAAACAGGTGTTTCGATAATTTCTCTGAGTGAAACCGTGGCTCTGTTTTTGTTCGGAATTTCAATGCCGATCGCCGATTTATTCGGAATCGGAGCCTCAATACGAACGCCCGACGAAGCGAGCGCAAGGGCAATATCGTCGGCAAGGCTCGTAATTTTGCTTATTTTAACGCCTGCCGCCGGCTGTAATTCATAACGTGTTACGGACGGACCTCGGCAGATATCGACGATTTTTGTCGATACACCGAAGCTGTTGAGCGTGTCAACAAGCTTTGTTGCGTTGTTCTTCAGCTCCTCCTCATAATTCATTGCGCCTGCATTATTGGCATATTTCAGGCAGTCGATCGGAGGTTTCTGATAGGTGTGGAAAACCTGAACGGGTTCGTCGTTTTTCTCCGCCTTCGTCTCCTTCTTCGGCTCTGCTTTTTCCTTTTCGGCAGGCTTGTCCTTCGGCTTAACAGAGCTGTTGACCTTTTTAATTATCTCGTCAAGCGGCAAAGCAGGCTCAGCCGCAGAAATCTCGGGCTCGGGCACAACATCAACAAAAGGCTTCGGAGCCTTGCTTTTCGGCTTGATATCCTTCTTTTCGGCGTTGCCGACAAGCTCCTCAATGTACATGCCGTCGTCCTCGGGTGAGCCGTAAGCCTCGGGTCCGATATCAACGGGAACATACTTCTTTTTCTTTCTGATAAACGGAACAGTGTCGTCACCGTCATCCGCTTCTTCTCTCTCCTGCCGTCTTACCTTAGCTGAATCTACTCTTTCCTTAATGAAAAGATATACGCCCAAAAGCGTGCTGCCCGTCACAAACATCAGCGTTGCGATAAGCAGAACTATGAGCACGATTGCGGAAGCGGTTTTGCCGAAAAGCATCTCGGGCACTCCGCCGAAAACCGCACCTATAACACCGCCGCTTCCGACGGTCACTGTATCCTTCAAATTCCAAACATACTCGATCTGATCCTTTAAATCACCCGAATCAACGGCATCCGAAAAAACATGAACAATACCCGAAAGCATGCCCGTTGCGAGTGACGCACCGATAAGCCTGCCCCTGAGCGACTTAATTGCCTTAGTGCTCTTATCCGAAGCAAGCATAACTATAATATAAATCAGCATAAGCGGCCAGACATAGGCGCATATGCCCGCAACTCCGAAAATAAATTCGTGAAATGCAAGCCATACCCTTTCGCCCTTTATAAATGTTGCCGCAAGAAGAATTGCCGTCACCGCAGAAAGGATTATTGCCGCACGCTGACGAATGACCGCAGGAGAAACAGCGCTTTCATTCTTTGACGAGCCTTTTCTGCTGTCGGCAGTTGTCTTAGTCTGCTTCCTGGCAGGCTGAGTCGGAGCGGGTCCTTTCTTTTGCTGTGAAGTATTCTTCGGTTTTGAAGAAGCTGTTTTCTTCTTGGCTGACGACGTATTCTTTTTTTTGCTCTGATTATTTGCCGCCATGTTACCCTCCGTAATTTATTAAATATATAAACACATTTTATCAAGCGATAATAGCCCAATATCTTGTATATAATACCATTTTTCGCTACAAATATCAATATCTTTATTGATTTTTTTTGATAGATTGTATATAATTGAGAAAACAAACGAAGGAGTGGTATTATGAACTATACCTTAAATAATAATTCGGTCAGTATTTCCGTAAAAAAATACGGCGCCGAGCTTTCCTCATTCAAGTCGCTCGACACCTCGATCGAATATCTTTGGCAGGGCAATCCCGATGTTTGGTACGGTCAGTCCCCTATTCTCTTCCCGATCGTCGGCACACTGCTCGACAACAAGTGCAGAATCGACGGCAAGGAATATGAGATGTTCCGCCACGGCATTGCAAGAAAAAGAGATTTTGAGCTTAAGGAGCAGGGCGAGGATCACCTCACGCTTACTCAAAGTTGGAATGACGAATCGCTCGAACGCTATCCGTTCAAGTATATTTTTGACATAGAATTCAAGCTTGACGGCAAAAAATTGACCGTAACCCACACAATTAAAAACGCAGATGACAAAACGATGTATTTCTCGATTGGCGCACACCCGGGATTTAACTGCAAAATCGGCGACAGGCTTTCTTTTGCCAAACCCGAGACGCTCGTTTGTGAAAAAATCGACTCGGATTCAATTCTCGACGGCAAGCATTACCCGACCTTGAACAACGAAACCGATATTGTGATCACAAAGGATATTTTCGACGGTGACGCTCTCATTCTTTCGGGAATGAAATCGGACACGGTTTATCTCAAGAGTGATTTCCGTCCGCAGGAAATCAAATTCAACTTCGGCAAGGCGCCCGTCCTCGGAATATGGGCAAAGCCGGGCGCAGAATATGTCTGCATTGAGCCGTGGTACGGTATAAACGATTCAAGAGAGGTCAAGGATGATTTTTCACAAAAGCGCCTCATTCAGAAGCTCGAACCGGGCGAGGAATTCGTATTTCCGTGGAGTGCGGAGATTATTGAGTAATAATTAAATCCGTTCTTTTTATCCGAATAATCTTTACTTAGCCTCCCCTTATTGTAAGGGGAGGTGTCGTTTTTGACGACAGAGGGGATATTTCAATAGAAAAGGCTTTGATTTAGAGAACTAAAAAGAATAAATTTCAAAGTTCAAATCCCCACCACCGCAAGCGATCCCCCCCCTCGCTGCAGCTTGTCCGTGACTGAGGGGTTCGTTTAATATTTGCTAAAAAATTTTAACCCCTCCGTCACTCCTTCGTCGTGCCACCTCCCCTGCAAGGGAGGCAAGAGATTTTTCTGCGCCGATAGTAATTTCATCAGAATTTCAAAGGTGCGATGTGGGCATCGCATCCTACGATAATTGCAGAAAAATAATGTTACGCAGAGGTATGGTTAGAGCACAATTCGTAGGGATCGATGAACACGTTTAAGTTCTGATAAATGCTGCTTTCAGAGCAAAAACCACTCAGCCTTCCCCTTGAGGGGAAGGTGGGCGGCGGATTGCGCCGCTCGGATGAGGTGGCAATTATTTATCTTATTTTCATTGAATTCAGACTCGACATTTTCCACCTCATCAGTCGCTTACGCGCCAGCTTCCCCTCAAGGGGAAGCCTTGGTCGGCTTGTTCTAATTTTAAAATTTCTTCCGACTTCTTAGCGAAACTTCAAAGTTACATTCCTTGCAAAAAACAAAAATACTGTACAAAAACCAACTGCCGCATTAGGTTCATTCCAATGCGGCAGTTTATTTATTTAATATACTCTATTTTGATGCTGTTTTCCTTTGCGAAGCTTTCGGCTTTCGAGCCTGCTTTTACACGGAGAACAAGATCCTTGTCGTTCGTTCCGTCGGTTTGAGTAAATGCGTTTTTGTCGATCACTTTGACGGAATCGGGAACAGTAACCGTTTTAACACCGGATTTTGTAATAATAACCGAGCCAATCTGAGTTACCGAATCGGGAATATCCAGCTCTTTAAGTCCCGTACAAAGCACAAACGTTCCCTGCGGAATCGACTTAACCTTGTTTGAGAAAGTAAAGCCCGTAAGCGTGGGGCAATTATAGAATGCAAGGGAATTTATTGTTTCGACCTCGCTCGGACAGGTATAGTTACCGAGATTGGCATAAGGCAATGCGAAATAAAGCGTTTTCATATCCACTGAAAGAAGAACGCCGTCCTTGATTACAAAATTTCCGCCGTCCTCAATTTGGACGTTTTTGAGCGATGTGCAGCCTGCAAAGAGACTTCCGCCGAGCTTTTCAAGGCTCTTCGGCAGTGTAATTTCTTCCAGCGCAGTGCAGTCGTTAAAGCAGCCTTCGTCAATATTAAGTATTGATTTACCGAGCTTTACGGTTTTGAGGGATTTGCAGCCTCTGAAAGCGCTCATGCCGATATAGGTTATTTTATCGCCTATTTCGATCGAGGTTATGTCGCTTTCCTCAAAAGCAGAAGTGTCGATCTGCGTGACGTTCTTTCCTCTGAGCTTTGACGGAATTTTAACGTCCTTGCTCTCGCCCTTATAGCCCGTGATCATTACCGTGCCTTTATCGGTGCCGTCAACGTATTCAAACTCCGACTTATCCCATTTGAAATAAATCAGAAACGCCGACGTGCCGACAATAAGTACGGCAAGCGTAAAGCAAAGGACTTTAATTGCATTTTTCATAATTGTTTCACCTTATTTAAACATATAAACTCTGACTTCATACGGCTTTGTAACGAAGCCGTTGTTGACTACCCTGTTATCGGAATAGTTGGAAAGCACAAGCTCACCCTTTGAAAGGTCATATCCCTTGGGAGCTTTGAACTTCACGGAGCCCTCCTTGAATGAGCAGACAACAAGAACTTTGTCATTGTCGAGAACTCTCTCATAGGTATAAAGGAACGGATTGAGATGGTCGTATTCCTTGTATTTACCGTAGATAAGAACCTCATTTTCTTTTCTGAGCTTGATAAGCCTTTTATAGAAATTGAGAATCGAATCGGGATTTTTAAGGTCGTCCTCAACGTTGATTTCCTTATAATTCGGGTTGATGTTGAACCACGGCTTGCCTGTAGTAAAGCCTGCGTTCTCCGCCTCGGACCACTGAACGGGCGTTCTTGAATTCTCACGGCTGACGTCCTTTGCGAGCTTTAAAAACCGCTTCTCACTATAGCCGAGCTTCTTGAATATACGCCAATTGTTGAAGGTCATAACATCCTTATAATCGGAAATTTTGTCAAGCAAAATATTTGTCATGCCGATTTCCTGACCCTGATAAATAAACGGTGTTCCGCAAAGCAGGAAATACATCGCCGCAAGCATTTTACCGCTTTCAACACGGTAATTTATGTTGCCGTATCGTTCGATAATTCTCGCATGGTCGTGGTTTTCGATATAAAGACAGTTCCAGCCCCTGCCCTGCAAGCCATACTGCCATTTTGAAAGCGTTGACTTGAGCTTAATAAGATTGAACGGTGTTTTGACCCAATCAACCATGAAGCAATTGGCATTCATATGCTCAAACGAAATCATCATGTTAAGCTTCTGATTAGGTCCCTCGGTGACAAAATCCTTTGCCATCTTGATATCAGACATGGGACCTTCGCCGACAGTGAAGCAATCGTAGTGGTCATAAACATCACGCTTGAATTCGTCAAGATATTCTTCAAGGTGCGGTCCGTGCTTATAGTGTTCAACACCCGTCGCAACGGGAAGCGGAATACCGTCGGGCAAGCCCTCACGCTTGGAAATAAACGTTATAACGTCCTCTCGGAAGCCGTCAACGCCCATGTCAAGCCAATAACGCATTATGTCTTTAACTTCCTGTCTGACCTTGGGATTATCCATATTGAGATCAGGCTGCTTTTTTGCGAAAACGTGAAGATAATATTCGTCAATATCAGGATTGTACTCCCATGCACCGCCCTCAAAGGTCGAAAGCCAATTGTTCGGCGGCTTGTTACCCTTACCCTTGCGCCATATGTAATAATCATGATAAGGATTGTCAACGCTCTTTGCGCTCTCCTTGAACCATTCGTGCTCGTCGGAGGTATGATTGACAACAAGATCCATGAAAACTCTCATTCCACGCTCATGGGCACCTTCAAGAATTTTCTTGAAATCGTCAAGAGTTCCGAACTCGGGATTTATATTTCTGTAATCGGAAATATCATATCCGTAGTCGGCGTTGGGCGTGGGATATATCGGCGAGAACCAAATTCCGTCAACACCGAGCTCCTTGAGATAATCAAGCTTTGAATAAACGCCGGGCAAATCACCTATGCCGTCGCCGTTGCTGTCGCAGAAGCTTCTCGTCCAAATTTGATAGACGCACATTTCTTTATACCATGTTTTTTTGATATCAGCCATGTAATCACCCCGATTTTTGTTTTATTATAACATAACTGTGCCGTAATGGCAACAAAAAAATGGCTGAACGTGTCAGCCATTTGTGTATTGATATTGCAGATCCTCGTACATTGCCGATTTCGGCTTTTCGGTTATTTTTTCAGGATGATAAAACCACATCGTAAACCAGCTGTGAAGCTTTAAACCCTCAACCCAGTGTCTCGGGAATCCGCCGCTCTCGGCGCAAAGAAAGGTTTCGTCGGACATGCGCAGAAAGGCATGCTTCACCCTGCCGCCGCAAAGCTCGCTGAGAGTATCAACGCAGATTTGATTATCATTCATGTTATTCTCTCTTATAACCTTATTGACCTTAAACGGGTTCATACGAACGCCTTCTTTCTTGGTAATAAATAATTACCGTAACTATATTTTAGCACTTATAGTATTTATTTTCAAATAAATTTCTCAAAATAAAAATTAAAGAAAAAACTTTCTATCCTCTTCACAAATGGAACAAAATATATTATAATTCACTTAGACACTTTGTTGGAGGTAATGACATGAAAATGGTGATTTTGGACGCATATACATCAAACCCCGGCGATCTCAGCTGGGAAAGATTTGAAAAGCTCGGCGAGCTTTGCGTCTATGACAGAACTTCGCGTGACGAAATACTCGAAAGATGCAAGGATGCCGAGATAATTCTCGATAACAAGGTCGTACTTGACGATGAGATAATTTCTCAGCTTCCTAAGCTTAAATATATCGGAATTCTTGCAACAGGCTTTAACATAGTTGATATCGACTCAGCTAAAAAACACGGCGTTACGGTCTGCAATGTTCCTACATATTCAACCTCAGCCGTCGCTCAGCTGACATTTGCGCTGATTCTTGAATTTTACAACAGGGTCGCAGTTCACGATAAGGCAGTGCATGACGGCGAATGGGCTTCGTGCAAGGATTTCTGCTTTCAGAAAACGCCGCTTATTGAGCTTGCGGGTAAAACTATAGGCATAATAGGCTTCGGCAAGATAGGCAATGAGGTTGCGAAAATCGCCGACGCATTCGGAATGAACATTCTTTGCAACGTTCACCACCCCAAGCCGCAGCCCGAATACAGAAATTTCAAATTTGTTTCCCTCGACGAGCTTGCCGAAAAGAGCGATATAATCTCGTTCCACTGTCCTTTGACCGATGAAACAAAAGGACTTGTTAATTCCGACTTTATTTCAAAGATGAAAAGCAATGCAATAATTATAAACACGGCAAGAGGACCGATTATCGAAGAAGCGGCACTTGCCGAGGCGCTTAACAGCGGCAAAATCGCAGGTGCGGCGGTTGACGTTCTCTCATGCGAGCCGCCGAAGGCGGACAACCCTCTGCTCTCGTGCAAGAATTGCATTATCACGCCCCACATCGCATGGGCAGGCTATGAAACAAGAGTACGCCTTCTCGACGTTGTTTATTCCAATCTCAAGGCATTCCTTGACGGCTCGCCCGTGAATGTAGTAAATAAATAATCTCTGACCTCCCATGCGGAGGTCTTTTTTCTTATAAACTATCGCTCATAAATCTCGTCCGTTCCTCATAAGTATTAACAAAAAACATTGAACCTGAACGGAGGAGAAAAAATGTCAGCTGCAAGTACAAGCATTTATAAGGACATTCAGACAAGGACGGGCGGTGACATCTACATAGGTGTTGTCGGTCCGGTCAGAACGGGCAAATCCACCTTTATCAAAAGATTTATGGATTCGCTTGTTATACCGAATATTGAAGATCCGAGCAAAAAAGAAAGAGCGACGGACGAACTGCCTCAGTCGGCTTCGGGCAGGACGATAATGACGACCGAGCCGAAGTTTATTCCCGAGAACGCTGTTGAGATCAATCTGCCGGACAATGCACATTTCAGCGTCAGAATGATCGACTGCGTAGGCTATATCGTTCCGAGCTCCCTCGGATATATTGAAAACGATCAGCCGAGAATGGTTAAAACACCGTGGTTTGAAAAGGAAATACCGTTTAATATGGCGGCGGAGATAGGAACGCAAAAGGTTATAACCGAACATTCGACGATCGGTCTTGTTATAACGACGGACGGCACGATCAGCGACATTCCGAGAGATGAATATGCCGAAGCCGAGGAAAGAGTCGTCAGCGAGCTTAAAGAGCTCAACAAGCCGTTTATCGTGCTTCTCAACAGCACCGACCCCGACGGAGAAGCGGCGAGAAAAATGGGCTGTGAGCTTTCAAATAAATATAACGTTCCCGTTATGCCCGTTAACTGCCTTGAGCTTGACGAGGAAAAAATCAAAGCCGTGCTCGCTCAGATACTTTTTGAATTCCCGATTCAGGAGGTCTGCGTCGAGCTGCCCGGCTGGGTAACATCGCTTGAAAAAACTCATTGGTTAAAGCGTGATATCTTTGACTATATTAAAAAAGAAGCGTCGAATCTTAACAGAATAAGAGATGTAAACACATTCTCAGCGAGCCTGAACAGGTGCAAATATCTCGGCAAAACTAACATGAAAAATCTTGATCTCTCCGACGGAAGCGCAGTTGTTTGTGCAAGCGTCGAGAGCAGTATGTTCTATAAAATACTCGCAGAAAAGACCAAGCTTGACATTGAAAACGAAGAGGATCTGATGAGCTGCATAGGCGAGCTTGCCGAAACAAAGAAATCCTACGACAGAATTAAAAATGCGCTTGATGAGGTCGAAGCAACAGGCTACGGAATAGTCATGCCGACAATGGATGAATTACACCTTGAGGAACCCGAAATTATGAAGCAGGGCGGCAAATACGGTGTTCGGCTCAAGGCATCGGCTCCGTCAATTCACATGATGAAGGTAAACACAAACACCGAGGTTGCTCCCCTTGTCGGCAGTGAATCGCAGTCGGAGGATCTTGTTATGTATCTTCTCAAGGAATTTGAGGAAAATCCGACACAAATTTGGAAATCGAACATTTTCGGAAAATCATTGCATGAGCTTGTCAACGAAGGGCTTCACAACAAGCTTTTCAGAATGCCGACCGACGCAAGAATGAAGCTCCAGGAAACACTCGAAAAGGTAATCAATGAGGGCTGCAGCGGTTTAATTTGCATAATTCTTTAAGTTCTCTTTATGATTGACAAACATAAAAAATGTAGTATAATATTTTCTTGACAAAACACAAAAAATGTTAATTTAAAAGGAAGTTGCCAAAATGAATTTTGACGTATTGAAAATTCTATATTACCTCGCCATAATTCTCCTTGCGACAAAAGGAATGGGAATTCTTTCGAGAATGTTGGGATTGCCGCAGGTCGTCGGTATGGTAATCGCAGGACTGCTTATCGGACCTGCAATATTCAGTCAGATTGATGCGATAAGCTTTAACGGAATAATCAATCCGACACAGGAGGAAATGGACGTTCTGAAAACATTTTCGCAAATCGGCGTCGTACTGATTCTTTTCTCGAGCGGACTTGAAACAGACACCAAGGAGCTCAGAAAAAGCGGCTTTGCGGCAACAATGGTCGCAACAATGGGTGTTGTTGTGCCGATAGCGCTCGGAACGCTTGTAACGGGCTTTTTCATGGGCGGTCTCGCATCACTTAAAGAGCATGAAAATCTCATGAATGCGCTTCTTGTCGGCTGTATTCTTGCCGCAACGAGCGTTGGTATTACGGTTGAAACACTTCGTGAGCTCGGCAAGCTGAAAACCAAGGTCGGCACAACGATACTCAGCGCCGCAATCATCGACGATGTGCTCGGAATTCTTGCTTTGAGCCTGATAACGAGCTTTGACGGCGGCGGAAGCATCGGAATGACACTGCTGAAATCCGTCGGATTTTTCGTAGTAGGTATCGGTCTCGGATTTCCGATCAAATATGCTTTTGTGTGGATCTGCAAGCGTTATCCGCACACGAGAAGAACCAGCATTTTTGCTCTCGCCGTGTGCTTTCTTTACGCTTATGCCGCCGAAACGTTCTTCGGAATTGCGGCAATCACAGGTGCCTTCCTTGCCGGAATCATGCTCAGCGGACTCAAGGATACAGACTTCGTTGACAAAAAGGTTCTTACGAACGGCTACATGATTTTCTCCCCGATTTTCTTCGCATATATCGGAATAAGCGCCGATTTCAGCGCATTCAAGCCGTCGGATCTTCTTTTCGGACTTGTATTTGTTGCTGTCGGCATTATCGGAAAAATCGTCGGCTGCGGCTCAGTCGCAAGGCTTTGCAAGTACAACACCCGTGATTCGGCAACGATCGGCTTCGGCATGATCGCACGAGGCGAGGTCGCACTGGCTGTTTACACAACGGGTCACACGCTTATCAAGGACGGAGACGGAATAAATCCGCTCATAGCGACAATTATGCTTATTGTTATTTCGTCGATCCTCTGCCCGATTTTGTTGAAGCTTGTGTTTGGTTCTCATAAGCATGAGGACTCTCACCCGACAACGCTGCACGATATTCAAACTCATTCGCTTGAGGGCGGATATTGATATTAAAAATATAACGAGCTGTGAAAGAACTGATTTGTTCTTCACGGCTCGTTTTTTTGCTGTCGCACCTTGGAATTTATATATGAATCCGATTATTTTATACTTTGAATGTAGGTTTTTTAATACCATGCTGTTCTGTCTCGCCTTGCTCGACCACTCCCTCAGTCGGCTACGCCGACAGCTCCCCCCGGAGGAGCCGAGACTATTTTCTTCTGACCTTGGGTCGATGTGAGCATCGACCCCTACGGATTGTTCTTTTCCGCATTTTTCGTAGGGTGCGATGACCACATCGCACCGAAAAAGTTTGATAAAAACTACGTTCGGAGTAGAAATCTTTCTTGCCTCCCCTGCAGGGGAGGTGTCACGACGGAGGAGTGACGGAGGGGTTAATTTAAATTTATCAGACTTTCGGTCAGCTTCGCTGACTGCTCCCCTACAGGGGCGCCAAGATAACCTTCTGCTGACTTTAAAGTATAATCAAGCAATTTACGTTACGTTTCAAGCCTCCCCTTGTTGCAAGGGGAGGTGTCGTTTTGACGACGGAGGGGATAAAGAATAGAGTCTGATGAATATTTACTCCCTCAGGCGGCTGCGCTGACAGCGTCTCGCTGCGGCTCGGTCACGTCGCGGCTCTGACAGTCCACCGGACTGTCATTCACTACCGCGCCGACACTTCGCTACCCTACAGGTGTGCGAAGATAAAATTCTTCTCTTAAACAAATCTAACCTTATATTTTCTCAGCCAATAATCAAACTGAATAAAATATGCTATTGTCTGCGGCGTGGTCATCAGCTGACCGTACCACGGCTGACTTTTATTTTCTTTCAAAAGCTCAGTCAATTTATCTTTCTTTATAAAATCAAGCAGCGGTGAAGAACTCTCATCAATTATAGCCTGCAAGCGTGAAGAAACTGCGGCAAGGTAATTCGGATTGTGAGTTTTGGGATATGGGCTTTTCTTTCGCCAAAGAACCTCATCGGGCAAATATCCACGCATAGCTTCACGAAGAAGCCCCTTTTCATAGCCGTTGTGATCCTTCATTTCCCACGGAACATTATAGAGATATTCAACAATTCTGTGGTCACAGAACGGAACCCTGACCTCGAGCGACGAATACATGCTCATTCTGTCCTTGCGGTCAAGCAGGGTTTGCATAAACCAATCAAGATTAAGCTTCATCATCTGCGCCGTTTTCAGATCGTCCTCGTTCATATTATTATAAAGCGGAGCGCTGTCCGCAGTCAGCTTATATCGAGTATATACATAGTCCGATCCGTCGATTTTATCGGCAAATTCATCCTTCAGGAACGACATTCGATAATCCGTTGACTGCGCCCATGGGAAGCCCTCGGATGAACGAATGGTCTTGTCTCTGTACCACGGGTAACCGCCGAAAATTTCATCGGCACACTCGCCCGAAAGTGCAACCGTTCCGTGCTCCTTTATCGATTTGCACAAAAGAAGCATCGAAGCGTCAACGTCAGCCATTCCGGGCAGATCTCGTGCATCGACCGCCGAATAAAGCGCATTGACAAGCTCATCGGTGTCAATCACTATCCAATGATGCTCTCCGCCGAGGTATTTCTCCATAACTCGAATGAATTCGGGGTCGGAATTCGGTTGAAATTTCGACTTTTTGAAATACTTGTCGTTGTCCTTATAGTCAACGGAAAAAGTGTGCAGCACCTCTCCCCTTTTCTTGAATTCTTCACTTGTGACCGATGATATCAAACTCGAATCAAGTCCGCCCGAAAGGAAAGTACAAAGCGGAACATCCGAAACAAGCTGACGTTTTATCGAATCCGTTACAAGATATCTCACCTTTTCAACGGTCTGCTCAAAGCTGTCCGTGTGCTCGTGCGCCTCAACATTCCAATAGCGGTGTATCGTCAAGCCTGTTTCGTCATATATCGCATAATGAGCAGGTCTGATCTCGCTTATATTTTTAAACACGCCGCAGCCGGGAGTTCTTCCCGGACCGATAATCATTATTTCGGCAAGCGAACGGGTGTCAATAAGCGGCTCAATTTCCGAGTGCTCAAGCAGCGCTTTTATCTCGGAAGCAAAAACGAATCCGCTCTTGCACATCGAATAAAACAGCGGTTTAACACCCATTCTGTCTCTTGCAACAAAAAGTCTTTTCGTCTCATGCTCCCAAACGGCAAAGGCGAAAATTCCGTTGAACATTTCAACGCACTTTTCACGGTACTCGACATACGCTTTCAGCACAACCTCAGTATCGGAATGGCTGAAGAAATTATATCCCTTGCTTTCGAGATTGTTTCTTATCTCATTCGTATTATAAAGCTCGCCGTTGTAGCAGAGAGTGAAAACAGCTCCGTCAACAGCATAAGTCATCGGCTGCTTGCCCTTCTCGATATCGACAACAGCAAGACGCCTGTGCATCAGAACGGCATCATGAGAAAAAAATTCACCGTGCTGATCGGGGCCTCGGGAATATAGCTTGTTTTGCATATTATAAAATTGACTTTCATATTTTGACAGATCCGTTGTGAAAGAGACCTGTCCACAAATTCCGCACATAAAATCACCTCATTTATATAAACGTAGATTATTTCGGCATAACTCTGCCTTTATATTTTTCTCTTGTGGCAATTCCGCCTCTGATATGTCGCTGCGCTTTGTTAATATCAAGTATTTCCCTGACCTCACGGCTTAAACCGGGATCAATTTCCTCCAATTTCTGTGTAACATCGGTATGTACCGTTGATTTGGAAATTCCGAACACCTTGGCGGCGGCTCTGACAGTCGATTTGTTTTTAACGATATATTCGCCGAGTTCAACCG
>CAVGRW010000002.1:0-61505 GCA_963631735.1 Bacteroidaceae bacterium
GGCTTGGCATATTCTGTTAATAGGCAAAAGCCGAAAATAACCCAATCGAAACGCTCGATCGGGTAAAAGGAGTTAATTAAATTGAACAACTATCCATATGAACGCTCCGCCAAAGCGCCCATGGGATTTGCTCGGAGCGCTCCGCCTGCCATGCAGTCGGGCTTCACATCGGCTCTGCCCGAGGATCCCGTTGTTGCGATGGCATACGTTCCGTTTCAAACCGATACAACCACATACGACGAAATGAAGGCACTCAAGATAGGCACTCTTTTCCCCGTTCTTGATAAGCCCTTCAAGGGTCGTGGTATGAGATGACAAGAGCAATGCTTTTGCAACAGATAGATGCCGTACAGTTCGCAATGTGGGAGCTGCACCTCTATCTTGACACTCACCCCGACGACCTCAGTGCACTGGCGCTTTATAAAAAGTATGAAGAAAAGAACGAAAAGCTCGTCGCGGAATTCGAGGAGAACTGTGGCCCGCTTTATTCAAATTCAGACCCCGGCGTATCATGGCTTAAAAATCCGTGGCCGTGGGACTTAGGGGGTAACAGCTGATGTTTGTTTATGAGAAGAAATTGCAATATCCCGTCAAAATCGCCACACCCAACGCCAAGTACGCAAGCATCATAATTTCGCAATACGGCGGTCCGGACGGTGAGTTGGGAGCTTCGCTGAGGTATCTCAGTCAGCGTTTTGCGATGCCGTATCCCGAGCTTAAAGGCTTGCTGACGGATATCGGTACCGAGGAATTGGGACATCTCGAAATGATTGGTGCGATCGTGCATCAGCTGACGAGAAATCTTTCGTATGATGAAATCAAACGCAGCGGCTTTGACACCTACTTTGTCGATCACACAACGGGAGTTTACCCGACAGCGGCAAGCGGCTTCCCGTGGTCTGCGGCGGAAATGCAGTCAACAGGCGACACAATTGCCGACCTCATGGAGAACATGGCTGCCGAGCAGAAGGCAAGGACTACTTACGACAACATTCTGCGCCTTGTTGACGATCCCGATGTCCGCGACGTAATCAAATTCCTGCGTGAGCGCGAGATCGTTCACTTCCAGCGCTTCGGCGAAGGCTTGAGAATCGCAACGGATAAGCTCAATTCAAAGAATTTCTACGCATTCAATCCGTCATTTGATAAATAAAGTTTTAAAACATTTCAAGAAGAAATAGCCTCGAACCCCATAATCATATGACTATGGGGTCCGGTGTTTTTATTTTAACGGAATATTGAAATCAATTTGTTTATCAATGCTATTATAAATTCAATTATTCTCTCAAAAATATTTTTGCTTTGGGTTGGCTGCTCATCTATTTTCGGAATATCGGAGCTTACATTCTGACTGATAAGCTTCGTGTATTCGGCATAAGCCGAAGATGTTTCGAGCAGCTCATCGGTCGGTTTTGTTTGGTCAATGTCCGATAGAAGCACGCCGGCACGATTGAGGATATCCACGTCAAGCTGATTTATAACTCCGTCATGGTTGCAGTCCGCCGCCCTGTATGCGGCATCGCCGACCTGCTCACGGCTGAGCATTCCGTTTGCGAGCATATTTACTGTTGTTGCGTCCTGACCGTCATACCAGCCGTCGCCGTTCACATCGCCGAAAATTATCACTTCAAATTCATCGCTTGTGTTATCTGGATAGGACATCTTTATTTTTGAGCCTGTGCCTATCGTATCGCTTCCGATATTCTCTGCAGTAATTGTAACATGACCCGATCCGCTAAGCATTTCGACCTTGAAGCTTGTAACCGTCATTCCCGTTTTCAATCCCGTGAGCGTATTGCCGTCAATTATGCAGGCATCGTTTACAACTCTCGGAGCGACCCTTTTTTCGGTCACATTGCAGGTCTGACATGTTCGAGCCATTTCCCCCTCGCTGATCGCCGTGGGATAAACGGTATAGCCCCATCCGTCCCACCTATGACCCCTGGCACGGATTATCTGCTCATAGGAATAATTGCAGTTTTTGCAGGTAAATACCTTCTTTCCGTCACGGGTACAGGTCGCACTTGTCACGATCTCCGAGGTATAATCATGCGCCTTTTTCGGAGAATCCGAGGTGGTATAGCTGTAATTACATCTTGTGCATTTATAGGTTGATGTTCCGCCCTTTTCGCAGGTCGCCGATGTTGAAGAAACCTTAACCGTGTTGTGTCCCAGCGCAGGAATTGTCTCGCTGTAGCTGTCGCCGCACTCGCATGTGTAAATTTTTTCGCCCGTCTCCTCACAGGCTGCGGCCTTTGTGATTTCAAACGAATAGGAGTGAATATGCACGTCGGCATCGTGAAATTTCTTGAGCATAACGTATCCGTTGTTTTCGTTGCCCTTGTCAACAACAAAGGTCACATTTTCACTGCTCATTTTCTCGGCAAACGACTCGGTTTTCATACCCTCTTCGGACCCGTACTCAAGTCCGATTTTCAGGTCAAAATAGGTTTTGCCGTCATAGCCTATTCCCATAAGCGAGAAATTCCAATAAATATCCATTATTGACTGATCCGCTGAAGCATCCATTTTACCGACTGAGTTAAACCAACAATTGCGGAAGCTCCAAATATTTCCGTCAAATTTTCCGCTAAACGAGCCGACCGTTTTTTCCCGTGCCGACACATTGCCGTTGCTGTAACAGCTTATCATTCGGGGAAGATCGGAGTATATTATTTCGTAAAGCTCCGAATAACGTTCATCGTCAAAACCCGGAGGCGGCCATACGCCGATATGAATCCCGTCGCCGTAAATGCGATCCAGCTCTCGTTTCATTTCAATGAATTCGGCTATTGCACTATCATGGTTGTCACCGCTGATATAGAGTGAGCCTGCCATACCGCCTACATTGTCGTTTCCGTTC
Source organism: Bacteroidaceae bacterium (assembly GCA_963631735.1). Lineage (GTDB taxonomy): Bacteria > Bacillota > Clostridia > Oscillospirales > Acutalibacteraceae > CAG-488. Next base: position 2,864 of record CAVGRW010000002.1, read on the forward strand.
ACGTAGCCCGAATTATAGCAGTTCGACATCGTGTTTTTATCGAGAAGAATCTCACCTGCTATTCCGCCGACATAGTTACCATCGGATTTAACCGTGCCTGCATTTGCACAGCAATCTATCGCGGTTTCGGTTCCGATTTTCGATACAATACCTCCGACATAATCGCCTGTTGCGGTAACCGTGCCCTTGTTAAGACAATTCGTCAGCTTCTCCGTCGAAGCAAGCTCGCCGACAACTCCGCCAACACAGCTCTTGCCCAAAACATATCCGATGTTCCGGCAATTATCTATTACAGAGCTTTCGGCATATCCGACGATGCCGCCGACCTTATCCGCCGAGCTGAGAATTATTGCTGAGGATTTACAGCCGCTTATCTCCGAGTCTATGGCTTCGCCGCAGACCGAACCGACCTTTTCGGGAGCTAAGGCGCGTGTATCAAACAGAGAATTTTTGATAATCACATTCCTGATCACCGCACCGCTTACCTTTTCAAAAAGTCCCCTGTCCTTGCAGTAAATTCCGCCGATGACATGATTGTTGCCGTTGAATGTACCCTTAAATTCACTTATCGGCTCGAAAGTGAGCAGCTCGCTTTCGTCAGTTGCCTCGCCGTTATAAAGAGGCTCACCGTTCTCGTCGACAGTAAATTCGCCGCCGTTCAGCTTTATATCCGCAGTCAATTCAAGGGTTGCGCCTGCAAAGCTTTGCTCATCATTATTTATAAGCTCCGCCACAGCTTTAAAATCGTCAATGCTTTTTATATAATAAGTCTTTGCGTCCGAAGCATACCCGACAACCGCAGTTATCGAAATCAGCATCGCCATGCAAATAATTATTGAAATTATCGAGCTTAGTTTTTTCATATGATATCCCCCTTAACCGAAAATTTTTATTATACGATTGAATATTGCCACGAAGAATTTTATAACCTTTTTAAAGAATACTTCAAGCTTTGTATCGCCCTCCTTTATCTCAAACTGAACTGTCATTTTGCCTTTAAAATTACCTTTTCCCTGAACGGTAACACTTGCCGTTCCCGCTTTAGAATTATCCTTATAGGTCAGCGTGTAGTCCTTGCCCTCTTCGAGAGTTTTCCCATTGTATTTCACCGTTACCGTCGGCGTGCACGGGCTTTCTCCGAGAGTCTGAGACGGAATATTTTTAACCTCGGCATCGGAAATATTTCTTGCAATGATTCTGAAATCCGCCTTTGTCATCAGCATACTGAAATCGCCCGTTCCCTTGACAATAACGTTTGCACTGCCGACATTGATGTTGTTATAGTAATCCGCTTTGTAATCTCTTTTTCCGAGAGCCTGTGAAGCTGTTGAAACCTTTAGCTCGGGCTCAATTTTTTTCGATGTGTAGGTCTGATTAGGAATCGTATCGACGATGAGCGTCGAGACCTTTATTCCCTTTTCCTCCGCATAATTCTTTGCGTAAGAATTTTCATTGCAGTAAATCGTCAGCTTTTCGCATCCCTCAAACGCATCGTCGGCAATTTCGGTAACCGAATTCGCTATCGCCGCCGTCTCAAGGTTTTTGCAGTCCGCAAAGGCACGGGAATTGATGCTCTGAACGCTGTCGCCGATTGCAACTGTGTCGAGATTTTCGCAAGCCATGAAGCTCTCATCGGGGATATCAACTTTTTCCGTTTCTTCGTCAAGACCGAATCTCAGCTTCTCCGCCGCAACACCCGAAAAGCTTCCCTGAGTGAACACGGAATTTTCAAAATCAAAGTTCTTTAAATTACTGCACCATTGGAAAGCATTTTTTCCTATAGTTTTAGTTTCCGAATTCCAATTGAATTCCGTCAAATCTGCGCAATTCCAAAAGGCATAGTCGTTTATCAGCGAAACATTCTCAGACATATTCACCGTATGCAGCCTGTAACATGCAAGAAAGCTGTATTTTCCGATCGACTCAACGCTTGACGGAATCGTTATCTCCGCAAGCTTTTTCAGATGATAGAAAGCGCCATCGCCGATGCTTTTGACCTCGCCCTCGATTTTTACCTCGATAATTGATTTCGCATTGCAGAAAAACCAGCTTGGAATACGGTCGATTTTATCGCCAAAGGTGAAGTAATACACCGTCATGTATGAAAACGGAGAGTTCGTTCCCAAAAACCTATTTGGATCACGTTCAATTCTGCCCTCCCACTCTTCGCAGTCGACAAATCGGCAGTCATTTGAATTGAAATAAATTTCATTGATCTCCGCATCCTCAAAGCATTTGGCATGAATGGATTTAACATTCTGTTCAATCGTGATTTTTTCGGCGATAATATCCGAGAGCAAATACTGTCCGAGATATTCGACGTCCTCGCCTATGGTCAAGGAACGGACGCTGAGCTTTTTAATTGTGCCGTTCCGCAATGTATCCTGCAAAAGCCAAACGCCGTAGCCCGCCTCACAGCTTTTGCTGTTCAAGGTAACATCTGCAAGATTTTTGCAGCCGACAAACGTATGTCCGCCGATGTATTTAAGATTTTTAGGTAAAGTTATTTCTTCAATTGAAGTGTACTGAAAACATTTTTCACCGATTGAAATAAGACCTTCCGGCAGAACGATCAGGTCAAGCTTTCCGCAATTGTAAAAGAAAGAAGCCCCAAGATTTTTAAGTCCTGACGGCAGGATCACGGATGATAATAAAGAACAGTCTAAAAAGACTTCTTTGCCGATATATTCAACCGTATCGGGAATTTCAATGCTTTTTAAACGGGTTTTGCTGAAAGCGTAGTCGCCTATATATTTCAGCTTACCGATTTCCGCAAAGCTCACTTCCCTGAGCGAACTGCATCCAAAACACATATCGCTTCCGATTTTTTCAACACTTGACGGAATTCTCAATTTTTCAATTGACGTATCGAAAAATGCCGCACCGATCTCTTTAAGTCCGTCGTTCAGAGTTACGGTTTTCAGACTGCGGCAATTCCAAAATGCCGAGCCGAGATAGTCAAGACTTTGCGGCATGGTAACCTCAGTCACACCCGAGCACGCAAACGCCTCATCGCCTATAAATTTTATTGTGTCGGCAAGCTCGATTTTCTTGAGCTTTTCGCTTTCGTCGGAGGGGAAAAAATTACCGAACGAATATGAGCCGACATACTCCGTACCGGACAGCAGAGATACCTCGTCAAAAGCGCAGCTGTAAAATGCGGCGTCGCAAATCGCTTTCAGGCTCTTCGGGAAAGTAACATCGGATAAGCTCTTGCAGCTTTCAAATGCGCTGTAGCCGATCGTTTCAACGTACTCCGAAAGATTTATTTTTTCCAAGCTCTCGCAATAAGCAAAGGCACAGTCGCCTATCTCGGTCACGGTTGACGGAAGCGAAACCTCCTTAAAGCTAAAGCCGTCCTCCTTTGCCGTAACCTCGTCAAGCGGTTGCGCGGGAAGCTCGGCACGGTTATCAAAAGCTCCGTCGCCGATTTTCACAACCGTATATCCGTCAAGCTCGGCAGGAATGTTAAGTAAATTTTCTTCACTACCCGTATATCCGGAAATGACGGCACAGCCGTTTTCGTCAAGATAATATTTGAAATCGCCGCAGGTTTTCTCCTGCTTATCCTCAGCCTTAACGCAGACGAATTCACCTCCGTGCTCAACCAAATTGTATCCGCTCTTGTTGAGAAGGAACCACATATCATAGCTCGGCCTGCCCTCAAAGATGACTTTGGTTTCTTCCGAGAACTCAATTACAGCATCTTCACTGTAATTGAGCTTTAACGTTTGGTATTCTCCCGAGAATTTTATTTTCTTTAACGAGGACGGGAATTGTATAATTGAGTGACCGTTAAGCTCCAGCTCTTTCAAACTTTTCGGAAATGTGATCTCGGTCAAGCCCGTACATTCCTTGGCATTGAAGCAATCAATGTATTCGACGTTATTGCCGAAGCTGATTTCTTTTAAATCGCTGCTGTCTAAATTTCCTACACGTCTTATTCCGTCAGGAATCGTCAGCTCTTCGACTCCCCACGGGCAATCGACCTCAGCAACAGGTATTCCGTTAATCTCGGTCGGGAACGTATATTCTTTTGGTCTTAAATCGGGAACAGGGTCATAATCAACTATAAGCAAACCGTTTTCGTCATAGCTGACTCTCAGATCCCCCGATCTGAATTCAGGCTGTTTTGTATAGTCCTTTTCCTTTTCTGTGATGTCATTCAGGTATGCGCCGGAATTGATCGGGGCGATAGATATAACCAGAACGACCGCAAGAAAAGCCGACAGTATTTTAATCAAATTCTTTTTCATTACCTTTCCTCCTCAATTCCGAACGTTGTGTAAACACCCTTATAGCCGACTGTTATCATCGCTGTTTTGTTATCGGGGAGCATTTCCCTTGTGACTGTATATTCACCGTCGCTGAGCTTCTTTCTGCTATTGTCGCTGTAAATCGCATAGACCTCCATGCCGCTCAGGTCAATGTTGTTTATGTCCTTAACCGTGAATTTAAAATCATCTGGGAAAAGCGCATAAACGGAGTTGAGCGACTTTGTGTCCTCGCCGTAAAGCACCCTGACCGTGAATTTTTCCGAAACATCGCCATAGCTTACTCTCACCGTTTCGTAACGTTCGTCTGTGCCGAAGCCGTCATCAACCGACACCTTGCAATCGGAAATCGGGATTTTTTTCACCGTTCCGTCGGTGTAGATAATCGACACCGTTATGCTGGACATGTCAAGCTTTTCGCCGATGAGATACTCGTTCTTGAAGTTTTCGCCGAAGCTGAGCTTCATTTCAGCAGGCATTGCCGCCACGGTCGTCGGAGCGGCGGTGGTTGTCGGCGCAAGTGTTGTGCGCTCCGCCGTTGAACTTTCGGTCGTAACGGGAGCCGTTGTTGTTTTGGCTTCTCTCTTTTTCTCCATTGTGTAATTGACTGCTACCGCACCAAAGCTGATGCTCAAAAGGATCGCACAGGCAACGAGTATGCTCATCACTCTTTTTCTGTGAACTCCGTTTTTCAGATCATTTCTTTTGATAAACGGAAGCAGGTCGGAATAATCGCCCGCAAGAATACATTCAAGAGTATTTACGCAGTCATCTATAAAATCGCAGTCGGGTTCGTCCTTGGCTGCTTCATTGTCAATAAGTGTCGTAAGAAAATTTTGTATCTCAAGCTTAAAGGATTTTTCGTCATAAATTGTCTCAGCAATTTCTTTTGTTATAAAAATATTACTCACGGTATCACCTCATCTCCGAATAGATTTAATTCGTCAATTATTTCTTTTACCTTTCGCCGCAATCGCGAGGTTCTCATCGCAACTGCCGAGGGTTTTATATCAAGTATTATCGCAATTTCTTCAAGCGATTTTTTGTCTATGTATTTCATTTCATACAATTGCTGTTCTTCCTGCGTTAGAGTTGCAATTATTTTCAACGCACATTTGTCGTAATCAAAATCGTCCGATATTATCGGCGGTGAAGAAACCTTTTCCGCTTCGTCAAACTCGACTGTTCTGTGCCGTTCGTTTTGATAATGCTTTATCGTTCGGGCTATGAAATTGCCGACTGTTTTATATAAAAACGGCCGTGGATTTTCAATAACCTCTCCGTCATTCAGCTTGTTCTGCAAAATCAGGAATGAGTCCTGAACACAATCGGCTGAATGTTCGTTCAATTCCCCGAGGCGCACCATGCAGTATTTGAACAGCGCTTGATAGTATTTTTCATAACATTCGTTCATAATGCTGTCAACGTTATGTTCCTCCATAGATGCACCTCCTTTTTTATTCCGTCATTTATTAGTCAACTTCGGCTCAATATATAACACAAAAAAATTAAATTTTTACATTAGCAATTTCATTATATCATAAATCCGTACTTGAATGAATTATTTTTGTCCTTTTTACCGTCTCAAATCTGCTGTCAAGAATAATTCGCATAGAAAAACAAACAATAATTATATTACAAACGACGAGCGGTGATGTTATGGAATCAATATGGCAAGGCAATTCTTCAAGAATTCGTTTTGAAGAAGCGAAGGGCATCAAAAATACCGATGTTTTGATTATCGGCGGCGGAATCGCAGGAATTCTCTGCGCTTACAAGCTCAAGAACGCAGGCGTTGACTGCATGCTTGCGGAAGCCGAAGAAATTTACGGCGGCATAACAAAAAATACCACGGCAAAGATAACTCTTTGTCATGGCTTGATTTACGATAAAATGATAAAACGTTTCGGCAAGGGAACTGCACAGCTTTATGCAAACGCACAGATCGCCGCTCTCAGAGAATACGAGCACCTTTGCCAAAAAATTGACTGCGATTTTGAGCACAAGGACAACTACGTTTATTCCCTTGACAACCGACAAAAAATCGAAAATGAGGTTGCAGCACTAAGTCATATCGGCATAAAAGCAGAATTTTCCGACACTTGCGCTCTTCCGTTCAAGATTGCAGGTGCGGTATGCGTGAAAAATCAGGCGCAGTTCAACCCACTTAAATTTTTATATGAAATATCAAAGGATTTGCCGATTTATGAGCACACAAAAATCACAGAGCTTATGCCGCACAAGGCGATAACCGAGCACGGCGAAATAAATTTCAACAAGCTGATCGTAGCGACACATTTCCCGATTTTTAATAAGCACGGCGCATATTTTTTGAAGCTGTATCAGCATCGTTCATATGTTATTGCACTTAAAGACGCACAGGAGCTTGACGGAATGTATGTTGACGAATGTGACAAGGGGCTTTCGTTCCGCAACTACGGCGATATCTTATTGCTCGGCGGTGGCGGACACCGAACAGGCAAGCAGGGCGGCTGTTGGCAGGAGCTTGAAGATTTTGCAAAGAAGCACTATAAAAGCGCCGAAATTATCGGCAAATGGGCGGCACAGGATTGCATGACACTGGACGACATTCCGTATATCGGACAGTATTCCAAATCCACGCCAAGCATGTTCGTTGCTACCGGCTTCAATAAATGGGGTATGACAAACGCTATGGTTGCCGCCGACATTCTTTGTAATCTAGCACAAGATAAACCGAGCCCATACACAGAGGTTTTTTCACCGTCACGTTCTGTTCTTCGTCCTCAGCTTGCCGTCAACGCTTTTGAGGCGATTACAAATCTTCTCACCCCCACTGCTCCCCGTTGCCCTCACCTCGGCTGCGCCCTCAAATACAACAAAGCCGAACATTCATGGGACTGCCCCTGCCACGGTTCCCGTTTCACGGAACACGGCACCCTCCTCGACAATCCCGCAACAGCTGATAAGAGAATGTAACGTCCGTATCTTGTTTGATTACACAAAACAAAAAGCATAGATTATCTCATTGAATTTCAAGAGTAATCTATGCTTTTAAATTTTATTTTCTTCGTTTAATTGTGTGGAACTGTTTTCACAAATTCTTTATCGTATTTTTCAAGTAAAGCCTCATTCTTTGTAACGGTATAGTATTTTGTTTCGGATGAAATCACCTTTTCACCCGGACTATAAACACCGCTAACATAAAAATACAAACAAAACAATACGGCTATTCTTGCAAAAGAATTGTCAATAGCATATATTTTGTATTTGAACAATTGATTTTTAACCACGCAGTCCATATCAATCTGAGCAACTTGACGATCGCCAAGATATATAGGTGATTTGTAACCCTCTTTACCCAAGCCTAAGGAATACATCTCATAAATATCGTTGCAATAACTCATTTCACGATAACTGTATCCTTTGAAAATCCCAAGCTTTCTCTCAGTTTGATATATAATCCCGTCTTTGCAATAATCATCCGTTATAAAATACGGTCGGAAACACTTTTTACTTTTAAATCCGGCGGCTTTTGAAAAATCCATATCAAAAACACGACCGTAGTAATTGCCTTTTATCTTTGCTTCCATAGAGCCCAAATGCCCCTGCAAAAAAGCTCTTCCGACCTCTGCGTTATCTCTTTTTATTACAAACTCAGCAGCAAAAAAATCCTTTGAAATTTGTTCAACATCAAGTACCATAATACAAATTATTCTTTTGTCACAATCGTGCCGTCTCTGACTTCAAGCTCGCCGAGATTATCCAAGACATTGCTTCTGAAATCAAGCTCCTCTTTATCCTGAAAGCCGAGAAAATAAACCGTTTCAATTGCATCTCTGTTAAAGAAAAACATTGATGAAGCGTCAACAATTCCTTCAGGATAATAGCAGGCAGAATAATCGTAAATTGCGTCTTCTCCGTCTTTTGCCTGGATGCGTCCGCAAATCATTATTCTCTTATCTCCGCCCTTTAACAATACAACTGAACCTATCGGCAACAAATTTTTATACATATTCTTCTACCTCCATGTAGTGCGATTTATTATAACAAATATTAGCATGTTTTTCAACCTTTTAAGAAAAAAGACCGCTCCAATCAATGCTTATTTCCAAACCAGCGCCCAAGCCCAATCCGGCTCCGATTTTTCCGGATACGCCTCCGGTCGTAATCTTTCCGCCTGCTTCAACACCTGCGCCTCCGGCCTTTCCGGAAAGTCCTGCGTTAATTTTAACACCGCAAATTGTAAATCCGCCCGATATCTTTCCTTGTGCCAAATAAGCCTCTGCTCCTACGCTTCCCTTTACACCAAATTCTGTTTTTGTTGTATTGGTAACCTCATCAACCGTTTTAATAACACCGGCACTGCCGCTTGCCTTAGCCGATGCGTTTAATAACGAACCGCTTCCGTTTATGTGAGCATTATTTTTTTCGCTTCCAACGGATGTTTCAAAATTTCCTTTCACAGCTGATGCTTCCGCTTTCGCCTCTACATCAATTGTGGGTGAAAGCTTTCCGTCTTTGTATAAAGTGGCTCCAATCTTACCTGTAGCGCCTACCGAGCCAACGGTTCCGCCGATTTTTCCACTGAGCCAGCCTACATTTCCACTGAGTTCACCATGTGCTAAGTGGCCTTCGGCTTCAATACTTTTTTCAATTCGGGCATCCTTCTTATCTAAATTAAACTTCGCTTCTGACTTGGTTTTAACCGATCCTCCAATCAAGTCACCTTCAGCTTTACCCGAAACGCCGATTCCGAGAATTGAGCCGCTTTTCGCGATTGAACCGCTAGCCACAGCTCTTTTTATTGACCATTGGTCTTTCAAAATCTTCTTAACAAAGCTATCATTTTTTGAGCCTGAGGGATTCGGAAATTCTGCCGTTGAATCAGCCAATTTTTTGATTTGCATATCGGCTTTCTTATATTCAATTGCACATTTTTCAACCACATTTTTCAGGTTATCTATTCTCGACTCGGCCTGTCTTAAATCTGAGTATACACGGTCCAGACGGGATGAAATACCATTAGTGCCTCTGATCCTTCCGTCAATTTGTCCTCCGACGGACCGTATTCGGCTGCGCTGAGAGGAAACGACAGTCTTTGCCGAATCTGCTAAGGAACCCGAACCAATGACCGTGGAAACATTTATTTTAATTACACTCATATATTTTTATCACCTCGGCGTTCCGCAGTGAGGACATACCGTTAAAGAGGCATCGTACTCACCGGCACAGTTTCTGCAAAATGTAACATTTCCGGAATTTCCGCCGTAATAGTTCTGTCCCGACTGATTGCCGTAGTAAATCTGATTATTTCTCATGCTGTTATCTGTTCGGTATGACTTTGATTTTACCAATCGCAAAATGATACCTGCAACTGCAACAATCAAAATCAAAGACTGCAAAACTATTTCGACAATAATTGCAACATAAATTTTATCTGTAATCATTTTTTACCTCCTATTCCGAAAAGAAAACGAATTCTTCATTGGCAAACTTCAGTATTGCTCCGTTGAAAAGTTCAATTTGAGTTTCCGGCATGATCTCCTGTCCGTTAAAAAAAGTTTTGTTTGTTGACTTTTTATCAACCACAAAAAAATGATTATCATAATTCAATATTTCTGCGTGCTGCCTGCTGACAGCTGTATTCCCTTTTATACAATAATCGCTGTATCTGTCATCTTTTCCGATCATAAAAACCGTTTTGTCAATTGCAATTTTTTCTCCGGTATTTCGCCTGAGTAAATATGCCTTTGACCCGACGAAAGATTGAACGGTTGCCCGTCTTTCAACCTGCGGAATACTTGACTTGCCTGCGGCGGGATTAAACATCGAAGCTTCATGCTTTTGACCTATGGATATTTTGGCTCCGCATTGATTGCAATAATTGATTCCGGAGGCCACAACATTATTGCACCTTGGGCAAATAACCTTGCTTTGCATCTCAACATCAAACGGAGCAGATATTCGTTTGATAAATTCCTCAAGCCTGAATATTGAAAAATTGATTCCCTCGTTAAGTATTCCGATAAATTCTCTTACATAGCTGTTATCTTCATGAGGGGGATAATTTGCAAGACTTATCATTTCCATAAGCATGCTTTTTAAGTCAGTCTGCGTATCAAACGACTGAACGGGGATATAGATAAAATACACTTTCCTTGTGGACGGATTTATCATCACTCTGTTCAAGTCCATCAGCACATAATCAGCATTGAGATATGCCGTGTTCATCTCACGGATATTGGACAAAATCCCGTCAATGATTTTCACAAAAAGATCCTTGGTTAACGGATTTTTCAACGCCCCTCTTAATGTCGTATAGCCAGAAACATCGTAAACCAGCTTAACGCATCTTCTCTTTTTTATCACATCAAAGTGCATCAATCCGCTGACCTGTCCGCTGTTAATGGCATAAATTTCCCGTTCGTTTACCTGTTGATCATTTTTGATTTTGATAACCAGTTGTGCCGTTTGGGATTGTTTTGTAATGTTACCGAGACTCATATTTTTACCTTCTCGCCGCCTGAAGTTCAGCATAACATTTATTATATTTTCTCTGTGCGTCAAGGATTTGTTTGTTCAAAAGCAATTGCTGTTTGCGAAATTTATTTAATTCGTTCTGATCCGTAATATATCGCATTTGTTCATTCAGTCTTTTTCTTCTTTTTATTAAATTATCAAGACTTGCTTTTGCAGCGTTCAATGCGTTCTGCGCAGCACGAATGCGAGCCAACTCCTGATTTCTTATATTTTTAGCGCTTGTCCTGACATCACTGCCTACGGAATTCAGCTCATTTATCGCACCGTTAATAAGCCTGATAATACTGTTTATCTCAGAGATAATTGAGGGCACCTCTGAGCTTTGATAATTGTTCAATATGTTACTCTTATATGAATTGAGCAGATTCAGAGCCCTGTTCAGTTCACTCGAACATGAAGAAAGATTTGCCGCCTGAGCATTTGCCCTCGACACATCCATTGCCATAATAACACACTCCAAAAATAGTTATATTATCGGGTAATCGGCAGGCAAATATTAACATTTGCCTACCGTCCCGTTATAACACACAAATCTGTATTACTTTTAAATTACTCTACAGTTACAGCCCAAGATACCTTATATTTTCCGTCTTTGGTTTCTGCCGTTACTACTGTTGAACCGGCAGATACACCTGTAACATCACCGTTTGAATTAACCGTTGCAATTTCCGTATTTTGAGAATTGAACTCTATATCACTGCTGTTATATCCATTCGGCAGCTCTGCAATTTCCGCTTTAGCCGATCCTCCTACGGTAACCTTGACGTTATAGCTGTTTACCTTGAAGATACTTGCCGGCTTATTTTCTTCGGTCGTAGGTGCTTCGGTTGTCGTTGTTGCAGCTTCAACGTTGCTGTATTTTCTTGTACATCCGCTGACCTTTTTTCCGTCCTCAAAATGCATTTCCAAAAATACGCCGTCGTTCTCGCCACCCCACCTATATGAAGTTTGTGCATTCTTCAAGAGTCTCTTTTTAGCTACGCAGTCATCATTCAGACTAACGTCAATTTGCCAATATACTTTTGCATTGATACATGTATCGTAGTCTAACTTGACCTTTCCGTATTCGGCATTTTCATACTCTGAATCCTTTAGGTCTTTTAAAATGGCGTTTGCAACAGTGTCGTTTCCTTTTTCAATATCAAATTCTTCAAGAAGTCTATTGGAATCATCTTTAATGTGAGCAGACAAATCAGCAACAACGCCTACGGTGAATGTTACTCCGCCGCTTAAAATGTTGCAGTGATCTCCAACCAAATAAACACCCAAGCCTAAATAAAGACCGACTGAGAACTGACCGTGAATATTAAAATCAGTTTCTCTTTTTTCTTCTTTTATCCATCTAATGCCATTGCCCTTTTTAAACTCCATGCCCGCCGCATTTGAAGTCGTTACAGTAACAGTAATCTCACCGGATACTGAAATAATAAGTCTAACTTCAAGTCTGAGGCTTGCAAGCTCACTTCCGGCTATTTTAAAATTACAAACCTTAATGTTTTTAGCACCCTTGGCTGTGGAATCTTTTAAAATTGCTCTTTTAAAGTTGGTGGCAAATTTTCCGTTTCCGTTTGTATATTCAGGAGCAAAATTTCCTGTCTTTTTGTAATCAAAGTTTAAAGTTGATGTATCTGTTGTGTTGTAGCTTACTTGAGCAAAGGCATACTTTAAGCCCAAAATACCTCCGTCAACCTCGTGGCTTACTACAATATTATCCATTGAATATGATTTTTTAAATTTTATTTCCGTCGGTCCGGACTTATACAATTTTCCTTCTGCGGTAAACTTTACGCTTTCCTTACTGAAGCTGCCTGTAATATGTATTCCGGATATTGTAGTATCTAACGGAGTGACTTCATCGTTAGCAACATCTTCACTTTCTGCATTTACATCAGTTCCGATATATCCTACCTTTGGCTTTTCGGTAACATCCATCTGAGCAGCCTTTGTTTCGGGTGATGAAATCACATTTCCCAAGCCATCGGTAATTTCCGCCTTAGAAAAGTCAACCTTTGTTGTTCCCTTTGACTTATATTCCTGCATAATAGACTCAACGGGAACATCATCTTCGGAAGTGCTGATTATATAATTATCTCCGTCGGTTGTAACGGATTCAATTTTATACGCTGAAATTGTTTCGACATCTGAAGCCGGCATAACCAAAACATCATTTTTGCTCGGCTGCGATCCGGCAAGTTTTTCGTATTCATTCTTAGAAACTACAATTTTGTTCGAATTGTTATCCTTTAAATAACTGTTCGCATCAAGAGACGTCAAATCCTTAACGCCCTCAGTCAATTTTACTTCACTTTCGCCCTCACCGTAATTTCTGTTTGAGAAAAGATCAAAGGAAGCATTCAAAGACTCTTCTGCTTCTGATTTTGATACAAGCTTATTGCTATCTTTTTCTCCGCGATATTTAAAGGTTACATACCCGTTTTCGCTTGCATATTTGGCAATTTCTTCGGAATTCATATCAGAAACATCCTTTAAGCCGACTGCTTTTACCAAAGTATTTGCCACAAACTCTCTGTCAACATCTTTTTCTGTATCCAATTCGGACTTGTCAATAATGTCCCATTCAAATGAGGTCTGTACAACTCCGAAATATTTATTATCTTTCCCAACATTTGCGACGTGCGGTTCTTCCGACTGATAAGAATCCATACCGAATTTATCGCTGAGCGTCGCCAAATACTCACCGATTTTTATACTCGTTTTATCAGCTTTATCCGAACAAGATGAAAATGCAAACGAAACACTTAATAGCATTGACATAACCAACACTATTGAAATAGCAGATTTTAAAATCCTCATGCTTTTCTCTCCTCAAATATTCTTCTTATATTTTTTGAATTCACATAAAAAATTCAACATTTTCTGCGTTTGATGTATTTACTGTTTCTTTTGTGCTGTATTCTTCGGCTATAGCCTTCATCTGAACTGCATATTCGCTCACTACTTCAAAATACTCCTGAAAATGCGGCTTTAAGCTGTCGATAGCTTCCCGGGTTCTTGTGCTTGCTGTACTTTCCCAAGTTTGACTGATTTCTTCAAACTTTTTTGCAAACTCATCAAGTTTTTCTTTCAATGTATTGTTTTTTGCCTCAATTTGACCTGAAACAGTTTCCAACTCAGTTGGATTAACGATGATACTTGTTGCCATATCCTGCCACTCCTTTTTTCAAAAAACGAACATGTTGCACGGTCAGGACTGCACTGACCGTACAATGTAAGATATTACATAAATTCTGCGGTTGTATCGGCACTGCTTGTATTTCTTCCTTCTTTTTCGCTGTACTCTTCGGCAATCGCTTTCATCTGAACCGCATAATCACTTACAACCTGAAAATACTCGTCGAAATGGGGTTTCAAGCTGTTAATTGCATCAAATGTACGTCTGCTCGCAGAGCTATCCCATGTCTGGCTGATCTCGTCAAACTTTTTCGCAAATTCATCAAGTTTTTCTTTTAAAGTATTGTTTTTTGACTCAATTTGTCCCGATACAGTTGCCAGTTCCGTCGGGTTAACAATAATATTTGTTGCCATCTTATATTCCTCCCTTAGCCATTATAATGAGCCTTCATGCTGTTAACCTTAGAAAGATTTGTTTCCTTTGCGGTTTCATAGTTAGTAGCTGAATTTCTCAAATGCGTTGCATATTCAATCATTTCATGATACATTTTCTGGAAATCGGTATTAACGAATTCGTCAACCTTGTCTCTGTATGCGATGCTGTCATCACTTACCCAAATCTGATTATCTACCAATCCCTTAACCATATTATTAAGTTCTGTGTACAAAGATTTGTAATCTTCTGCCAAATTGTCGATTTCTCCGGCCTTATTTCTTAAAACCTCATAATCAACTTTGATCATCTGTTCCATTTTTTATGCCTCCTAAAAATTTAATTATATTAATATCAATTTCGAGCCGTTGTGCAGTCCCAGCTCGTAAGCTGATAAATTGATATTCAGTATAGTTCCGTCGGAACGGTTACACAGCGCCGTACTGTCATTCGCCGCAAATGTTCCGTCGGACATGTCTGCCACCGCTTTTTTTATCAAATCCAATATTTCAAACATTTGACATTCCTGCGGTATGAAAATATCAAATGATTTCCCCAAAATCGGAGCATAAACTTCAATCAATATCTTATCCATATCAATACTCCTCCTCCGGCGTTGAGCTGAGCAGCTTAGTCAATACAGCCTTACCTCTTTCAACAACATATCCGTAATCACTTCCGATGTCATCATAATATTCGCTCGACATCTTATTGAGTTTAAGTGAATACTGATCCGCAATTCCATCACCGATCCAAATTCCGTCGGAACCCGAAACATGACGCTTATACCACGGTTCGTAAGCATATTCCTTAAATGAAGCAACTCCGTCAGCCATGAAGAAGTGTATTTTGTAAATTGCCTCGCCCTTTTCAATCAGCAATGCCAATTTCTTTTTGTTTTCGCTCGTGACTCGCTCAAACAATGCTTTTAAGCCAAAAATTACGACTGCCTTTCGCTCAAACTGTTCGAGAACCTTCATGTCAAGCGACGCCTCTTTGTAAGTGTTGTTTCTCTTAACCATTTCGGCAAAGAGTGACTCAACAAAGGCATCATAATTGTCCGAAACGAGCTCTGCGTTTTCCGGCAATGCTTCGGTCATTAACATTCCCGCATCAACAACCGTTACGGGAACAATCGTCGAAACTACCTTTACCATTTCCTCGGCAAAAGAAGCACACTGATAAAAATCTTGTGTCATTGCCACGGAAACGACCTTGTTCAGCATATTTATGCCGACAATATCAAGTGACTTTTTACCGACACCGACCGGTACGAAGCTAAGCGACTCTGCCGAGCTCTGAACATAATCGAGATTGACAACATTCGGGAGCACCGGAATTCTCTTTGCCGTTTTCTTTGTCTTCTTGGCAAGAGAAGCACAGAAATTTCTAATATATTCTGCCGTGTCGTCGGTTTCGGCACAGTAAGCCGTCTGAAATTCGTAAACCCCGTCGAGCTTTGCAAGACCTCTTCCTTTGAATTTTGAGGGAAGCAATCCGCCTGTTTTTCCGACAATGACAGGATAATCCGTAACGTCATTCAACTGCATCGTAAGCATTGTTTTGAAATTCTGCTGTATTCTGAATCTTATTCCGCTGACGCTGCTGACCGTCATTATGAAATAGATTCCGTACTTAACACCGTCACGGCTGATTGCGAGCATCAGCTCATACAAATTCTCATACTGATCCGCGAATCCCGTATAGTTGTTTAATGCAACAACTATATTCGGCAAGATCTTTCCCGAGGTTTTGCAATATGATGCGTAATCACCGCCGTATTCCGAAAACAATTGTTTTCTGCGTTCCATCTCCTTACTGAGCATTTTGAAAAGATTTATCACCTTTTCTTCGTCCGCCGCAACGGCGACACCGCCGACCTGCGGGGCTTTATCAAACATCCTCAATGTTTCCGAACCGAAATCCAAAATATACAGATTCAGTTCATCAACACTGTGATTTTTCAAAAGCGAATAACATAAAGTTGTGAGGAAAGTCGTTTTTCCGTTACCTATTGCACCGTAGACAAGGCAGTTGCCTTCATCCGAGAACGGAACGGTCAAAACGCCCTGCTTCTGATTGAACGGGTCATCATATTCACCCACGATCGGATTAAGATATGTACCCGATGATTTAACAGAATACTTTTTCTCAAGATCATCAATGTAAATAAATTCGGGAATCGGATCAAGCCAAAGCGGTCTCTCACTGATCTGTTCTTCATCCGCAATATCCGAAAGATATTTTACTATCGCAACAATTTGCTTTATCTTTGATTTTTTATCTTCCTGCTTTCTGCCCGGTTTAATACTCATAAGTACTCTGCCGAGATTGTCAACAATTTGAATACTGTTATCCACAGTTTTTTCAATTGTTTCGGTGGGCACATATTCTGCACCGCACCATGCCGACTGTCCCAAAGCAAAGAATTCATTGAAGCCGACCTGAAGGTAAAATCTACCGGTCTGTGAAAGCTCTGCGGCATCCGGACGCTTGATCATATCCTGGCTGTCCGATTTATCCTGAACCTTAAGACATACTCTGAATTTACTGTTACTCCAAATCTGATCATCTACAACGCCGCTTGGTTTCTGAGTTGCAAGAATCAGGTGAACGCCCAAGCTTCGTCCTATACGAGCGGTACTGATAAGCTGTTCCATAAACTCCGGCTGCTGAGTTTTCAACTCGGCAAACTCATCCGAAATTATAAACAGATGAGGTACGGGTTCCGATACGACCTTATCTCTGTAAAGCTGCTGATATTTGTAAATATCCATCGTGCCCTCGTTTGAGACTCGTCTGGCTTCATTGAAAATCGCCTGTCTGCGTCTGAGCTCACTCTGTATTGATATGAGTGATCTTTGAATTGCCGCACCGTCAAGGTTTGTAATCGTACCTGCAAGGTGCGGAAGCTTGATTCCCCTTTCGGGATCCTCAAATGCACCCGTTAATCCGCCGCCCTTGTAGTCGATCAGAATAAATGCAACCTCATCAGGGTGATAATTAACCGCAAGCGAAAGAATGTATGTAATAATGAACTCGGATTTACCTGAACCTGTCATACCGGCAACCAGTCCGTGAGGTCCGTGATATTTTTCATGAAGGTCAAGGTAAAACGGCTCTCCCTGAGTGTCAACGCCTATCGGCGCCTGCAAGCTGATCGTCGGATTGTTTTCCTTCCATCTTGTCAAAATGTTTAGGTGCTCAATCTTGCTGATATTGAACATTTCAAGGAATGTTATCATATTCGGCAGCGCATATCGCTGACTGCTCAGATCAAGCTCGATATTTGCAATATCCTCCGAAATACCTTCAAGCATATTCTCGTTAATCTTGTCAACGGTGAACACAACTCTTTTTCCTGTGGTATCGTTTTTATCGAATACCTGCGAGTTTGTTCCGTCCGTCTTAACGACAATATTCGTCTCCTTCGGCAAATCCTTCAATTCGTTTGTGAGAAACAAAATACTGAAGCCTCGATTGCTCTCATACTTCAGCAGCTGTTGAAGTGACTCACATCTTTTCTGAAGCTTTTCGCTTGTTGATATTATTATATAATACGGAATATTCTCTGCGTAGTTTTCATTTTTCTCATTGTCTTCACGTACAAGAATATTCTTCTCTATATATGAAGAAAGCTCTTTTATCTCGTCATTGTTTGTTGCCAAGAAGCGGAATTTTTTGTCGTCATCCCAAAAATGCGGAATCCATTTTACAAACTCCCACTCTCTTAAATCGTTTTCATCTGTAATCAGTATCAGCTTCAGCTCATCGTAGCTGTGAAGCGAAATTGCCTGAAGAATAATTGATTTCACAAGATTTATCGACTGACCGTAATCGCCGAACACACCGATGATATTATCGTCAACAAACGAAATACTTATCGGAACATCGGGAATATCCTTCGGTTCATTTCCCAATGACAGCATAGCATCCTGAAGATTATCCTCATCAAGAGTGAATTTTTTCGGCGGGAATTTTATTTCGGCGTCAAGAGGAACCATACCGACACCGACTCTGAATCGCAGAAAATCGCTTTGACCTATTACTCTCTCCCACAGATTTGGAGACATCTGAGCAATTCTTTCCGCACACATTTCAGGAGCAACAAGGTTTTCTTTGAGAATATCGCTCTGCTCCTTGCTTTTTCTTCTGATGACATCACGTATCTCGTCAAGATATGCGAGATATCTTTTTTGGCGTTTACCCTCATTGAGTATCCGCATTTTTTTCGCATGTTTTTTGGTAATCGTCGGCCACAAAATCGTACCTGCCATCATGCTGACAGCCATCATCAATGTCGGAAATACATTTGTCAATTCGGTTTTTCCTGACGAAAGATTGAGAATTGCCATTGAGGCGGAGCTAAGAGACGCAATACCCATTGTCAAAGACGGTCCGAGAGTCAACGCAAGAGGAACCTTCTCCTCTTTTTCTCTTTGAGGCGGTGCATCAATTTCCACGACCGAATGTTCAACCTCTCTGTGGAAGCGAGGGGAACGGAAAAAGTATTTTTTAGGAGGAAGCTCCAAATTTACATTCTCCGGTCTTTTCTGTATTCTTTGAGGAATATATTCGGAAAGGCAGTTTGAATTGATTACCAAAACATTGTCGGGATTGTTTATCGCCATGAAATTATATCCGACAACAATTTTAAGACCCATTATATAAATGAGGTCACCTGCATCAAGATCTTGAGAATCCACACGAAATCCGTTTACAAAGACGCCGTTTGTGCTTCCCATATCAAAAATCGACCAGTTACTTCCGTCGTAGGTAAGCTTTGCATGGTATCCTGAAACGAGACCGTTGGCAAAGCATATATTATTATCTCTGTTCCTTCCTATCGTAAAGGCGGATGCACCGTTAACAACAATTTTTGTAAAGCTCTGTCGGCTTGAATCCATATTCTCCGCAAACAGTATCACTTTTTCATTGTAATTTGAGATCTTTACATAAAAGAAGCTGTCGGGCAAAAGCTCAACCTGCTTGCAAATATTATTTGACGGATCAATAACGCTTGCAAGGCTGTTGCTTTTGACGACCCATTTTCCCTTTATCGCCTCAACACTGATAAGATTTCTTGCTTTTCCGGTTTTATCAATATCGGTTATCCAATATTGTCCCTGAACCTTTACAGGAAGATTCAAGCTGAACATCTGCTTGGATTTTATCAGATTTACAATCATTTTTTATCAACCTCAATACATATCTCATTCTATTATCGTATCGGAATGAGTGTATGTTATTTCATATTCTACCGATGCACTCTTTTTGGGTGTAATGCTTTTGGTTTTCTTTAAGAGAATACTTAAAACTATTGATGCAACCGCAAACAAGCCGCCGCAGCCAAAACAAACATCCGAAATGATTTTAATCAATTCATTTGACATGATTCTCACCTATAAAGTCCTTATCAATATTGCCGAAATATTGTCGTTTTCCATTCTTTGCTTATTCAGCTCTATCAAATCGTCAATACCTTTTTTCATCGCCGATTCGTCGCACATTCTTGACGGTTCAAATGTATAATATATTTCTTCGGGAGAAATCTGATGTCTGAAGCCGTCGGAGCAAAGCAGATATACTGCATCCTTATTTGAATATCCGTAATGAAATTCCGGCACCACCTCCGCAGATGCGCCGCAGCACTGAAGCAGCACGCTGCGTCTCGGATCTGTTTCTGCCTCCTGAACGGACAGTCTGCCCTCTGCAATTTCTTTTGCAATAAGCGTATGGTCATTGGTTATCTGATAAAGAGAATCATATATTTCATAAGCTCTTGTATCACCGACATTTAAAACGATATATTGATCCTGCTTTATAAGCATTGCGGTAACGGTTGTTCCGATGTTAATGCTCTTTTCTTTGCCGTATTGCATAATTTTTTGATTCATTCCGACAACCAAATCGTTCCATTCTTCGGAGACAAGATTTAAGTCAAAATCGCCCTCTGTAGGGTTGCACAATTTATTGTTGAGCCATTTTTCAAAGGCTTTTATAACACTTGCACTTGCAATTTCTCCGTTGGACAAGCCACCCATACCGTCGCACAACACAGCAAGCGTCATTTTTCCTAACGGCGAATTTATAACCTTAACCGTCAAGCTGTCCTGATTGGTTTGTTTCTTTATTCCTATGTCCGTACTTGCCGAAACAATATAGTCCACTTGCCTCACTCACTTCCGATAATTATAGTCCGCAGGATTATTCTGCTGAACACCGTTGAAATCGTTATCAGGAACGCTCGGCTTGCAAAGTTGAACAATTAACAGTATCCAACCGACTATCGGAATAAGCGAAATGAAGATGTATGCTCCGCTTTTTCCGCCGTCATGAAGTCTCCTTACCGTTACAGAAAGAGACGGTATCAATGTTGCCAAAGAATAAATCATGCCGATAATTCCCAAAAGACCGACAAACATTCCGTCACTGCTGCCATCAAGTCCGCTCGATATTGCAGAGAAAGTCTTAGCATATGAAGAACCGTTAAATACTGTATTAACCAAAATGTTAAAGAGAACCGCAAACCAATACTCTTGAGGAGTTGCCCTTCCCGAGAAGTTGGCATAGTTCGTGAAAAATAGCTTTATCGCCTGACCGAAACTGACTTTTTTCTGTTCCGTATAGGGCGGCGGTGCCATGTTAAATGTACCGTTTTGATAAGGATTGTTACCGTAATACTGTGCATTGTTCTGATTGGGATTTTGGTATTGATGCTGATATCCTGTATCATTAACAATTTTCTGACCGCAATTTGTGCAGAACATTGCGCCTTCAATTATTTCAGCGCCGCAATTTGGACACGTCATATTTTCATCTCCTTATTTTCACACCGTGAAGCTAAAGTCCTCGTTTGCCAAACGGACAATATCTCCGCTTGAAAGCTTCATTTTTTCATTTGCATTTATCATTTTTCCGTTTACATAAGTATGATTTGTCGAATTTGTATCCTCAACAAAATACTCGTCGCCCGAAGTAATAATATTTGCATGGCTTCTGCTGATTGCCGTATTGTCCCTGATAAAGTAATCAACATAGCTGCTTTCTTTACCTATTCTGAATACAGGCTTATTTATGCTTATCTTTTCACCCGTTCTCATTCGTGTGAGATACGGACCGTTCATATCTGCTCCGCCGTCCAGAACGGTAGTTTCTCCGATCGGGCTCAAGACTGTTGTTTCATTAAAAGAATTGTTTATCGGTGCAGCGTTTATTACAGCCGGTCTTGCCTGATTAAATTGATTATTATATCCCTGCATCATTCCGTTGTTATTAGGAACATTATTCATCGGAGGGAAGCCCGGGTTATTCATCATGCCGTTTGGCATCGGTCGATTAGCACCCGGCATATTCGGTATCGGCGGCTGCTGAGGAATTGCATTGTTGGATTTATTCTTTTTATCTTTTTTATGCTTTTTCTCCGTATTCTTCGGAGTGTTTTCCTTGTTATGTCCAAATAGCTTTTTGAAGAAAGAAGACTCTTTTTTCTTCTCGGTATTCTGTACCGAATTTCCCGGCATAGGAGGTCTGTTCGGCATCGGCGGTTTTCCGGGAATTGCTATTCCCTGCTGTCCCGACGGAGCCGGTCTGCCGTTTGGGATAGGTGGAACTGCACCGAACGGCGGGTTCATTTTGCCCGGATTCTTGTTGTTCGCCGCACCTGCTCCGTTCGGTGAATATACCTTCATTTCGGGTGATTTACCTGTATTGATCGGAGGAGTGTAAGGAACGCCGCCAAAATGCGGTTGATTCTGCTGCGGCTGATTTTGAACCGGGGGATTCTTCGGCGGAGGATTGAACTTAAAGGGTTCATTGGCAGGCGGAATATCTTTTTTCTCGCCACCGCCTAAGATTGTTTTATTGAAAAGCTTCGGAGCCTGCTCCATTGAAATTGTGCCATTAAAGTTGAGCTCCTCCTTCGGAGCGGCGGCATTTGAAGCGCCGTTATTTAAAATCGGCGGGACGTAGCTGTTACCGCTTGCTTTCGGCGGCTCACTCTTATTAGACTGTGCCGTCATCGGATCGGAAGTCGGAATCGGTCTCTGCGGAGTGTTCGGGAAAGCCGCAGCCACGCCAGGAGTCCAGCAATCAACTATATTCTTCAAATTATAAATATTGAAGCTGTCCGATGCTTCTATATAATTCTTGATTTTTGCAAGCTCGGGAGAATCATACAAGCCCGAAGAATTCAACAGCAGTCTGAAAAGGTTGGTTACCTCTGTGTTGACGTCTTGAGTTTTGATTATCGGTGCGCATATCATCGCAACCTCGCAGCTTGATATATTGATAAAAATATGATCGGCATTGAAGTCGAAGCACGAGCTGTCGATCATATAATCATCGGCAGTGCATATCGCCGTAAGAATATTCTTAAAGCCCTCAATTGCCCTTGCCGGGGTAATGTTGCCGGAAAAGAACTGATTTGCCGTCAGCTTTGCCGAGATGTTATATTTCAAGAATCTTCTGCCGTTAAGTTCTGTGTAGAGCACGGGTGCAAATCCGACAATATGATTGTTGGAAAGCATTCCCATTGTCAGGGTGTCGATAACCTCTTTCGGTTCAACCTCAACAACGAGATATGTAACCGGTCCCTGCGTTTCAAAGCTGTAATTCATAAATGAAGTCCTCCATTTCTTTACCCCTCGATTGATTTAATAACGATGCCTTTGTTAAAGAACGGAATATCACCGATTTCTCCGTATATGAAGCAATATGCGGTTTGATCCGTAGGATTCGTTCCGTGCATAACATAACCGTGCTTATTGCTCTTATTCACACTCTTACCCTTTGTCGTCTGTCCGGGTCCGACCGCGGCATGACCGGAGAAGCTGTCAACAAGCATATATCGGTAAAACCAACCGGGACCGGTACTGAATTTCAAAGAACCGTAAGTATAATTCGATACCGTATCGGGTAAAAAGTATCTGTACTTGTAAGCATTATTTGAGTAAGCATTTATACGGTATTCTGCAACAGTCATAAGATACTTAGTTGTAACTGTTACTGAAGCTGACATACCGTTCGACGCAGTTACGGTTATTCTTGCAGAACCGATGCCCTTTGCCGTAATTCGTCCGTTGGAATCAACCGAAACAACATTGCTGTCCGATTTCCATTTGTACGAAACGTTTTTCAAATTGGTATCTACCGACAGCTGTGCTGAATTCTTAATTCCGCTTATCAAAGCTGAACCGTCGCTGCTGTATCTGCTTGACGTCTCATCGGAATTAGCAAAATTAAATCTCTGACCGCCTATCTTCAAATACGGTCTTTCAAAATTAGCGACATACGTTCCGCCGCCGACGGGTACCCGTACCTGCTGCCGCTTGGTATTCGAGTTTATTTTTCCTGTCCATTCAACGAACATATAGTTATTGCTCTCTGCGTCAATAATAAACGGAGTATTGAAATCAAGTGTAACGCTTACGCGGTTACCCTCTGCCGTTGTTGTTCGCTGAGTTTGTCCGCCTGCAGTAAGAATTGCGGTTCCTCTGCCTGCGGTCTGAACATTGACCGTAAATTTCTTAGGCTTAAAGAGTGCTTTTACGCTGACATCTCTTCTGACCTTTATACTTAAAATATTATTTGTAGACTCGCCTTGATCAATAACACCGTTGCCGTTTTCGTCCCAGCCGAGGAAATCATATCCGCCGGCAACTCTCGGAGTTGCAACAAGCGTTGCGGTATCATTCAGCTTGTAGGTTCCGCTTCCGCTGACGCTGCCATATTCGCTGTTGTTGGGAGTTCCGACAACATAATAATCTGTCTTTACGAAAGATGCCGTGAATGTTAAATCACAGCTTATATTTTCAAGCTTTTTCGGATTTTCCGAACCACCCTCAAGCCATCCGACGAATTTGCAGCCGTATGACGGATATGCGGAAATGGTCGTCGAAGCGCCTTTTTTGACCTTAATCGTGCCGCTTGTTGTACCCATACTCTCGTTTGCCGATTTAACGGTAATGGTATAGGTTTCCTTGCCCATGTTGCTTACTCTTGCAGCCTTGGTCATCGGGAATGACTTGAAGCCCAAAATCGGGAACTGCAATTCAACATTGTATCTGACATAAACGATTGTTTCACCCGTGTCTCCGTTATAGGAGCAGCCCGAGAGATCAATGCCGTTAATGCCGTCTTTAACTCCGTATTTTTTCAGCACTGAATCGGCTTTTGACTCGGATTCTGCAATAGCGGAAATGAAATTATTTCTTGCAACTTCAACAATATTGGCATTTGTCAGCTTTTCGAGCGCCGATTTCGGAATTGATTCACCTGCATATATATGATTGGAAACCGCAAGCAGTTTTTCGATATTTTCTTCGGTAGAGCCTGCACGTAGCATTGACTCCGACGAAATAGCATCGGCAGCCTGTAATGTGGCATGGCTGACCGTATTCTGTGCGCTGTAAACCCTGTTAAAGCTCAGAAGAAACAGTACAAAGAACATAAACAAGGTCAATGTCAGCGACGCTTCGACAGTTAATGCTGCTTTTTCTTTTTTCAATGTTTTCACCACCAAATCAGAATCCGACATACTTGGTACTCGTAAATGTTGTCATAGCGAAAGCATTTCCGTCTGCATTCACCGAAATTACGGGCAAAAGTGTACTTAATGTTGCATCTGTTTTTACACGACAGTATGTATAATATTTCTTCGATTGGAACGATACCGTTTCGCCGAGGACATGCGCCTGCTTATATCTCATTTCAATCTGAATAAGATCGGAAAAGCGCATAAGCTTATCGGAATTCGATACGAACCATAAAGCCGCAGCAATATAGTCGCTGTATCCGGCATCAAACGTTCCGTCAACCGTATAGCAATCCGTTTCCGTTTCGCCGACGGTTTTCTTGACGGTTTTGACCGAGCCGATATTGTTCTTTAAAACGCTCAGAATATCACAGGTTCTTGAAAAAGAGCTGAATGAGGTAATTCTTGACGGATCGAGGAACAAGCCTGTCTTTGACATCGGAACATAGACAGAATTGCCGTATGCCGTCATAAGCTCCATATCAATAAGTGATTCATAATAGCCAAGCAAAACCTTTGCTGCGGCGGATGCCGAAGAAGCGAAGGCGTTGTTTGCGATGCAATTCATGTTATCCACAAATCGCAGGAAGAAAATCATCCAATAAGCCGCTTCCTGATTATCCTTTTCGCTTCCCGAGCCGTTAAAAATATACTCGGCGCAGGACGAAACAAAATTTTCGGACGATCTCGAATCGGTAGCTCCCGAATAACCGTTCGGGATATATGTTCTGTTTGCGCAATGCTTTGCGAGGTACGAATTTATCATC
Source organism: Bacteroidaceae bacterium (assembly GCA_963631735.1). Taxonomy (GTDB): domain Bacteria; phylum Bacillota; class Clostridia; order Oscillospirales; family Acutalibacteraceae; genus CAG-488. The sequence goes on from CAVGRW010000002.1 coordinate 28,526, forward strand.
AAATTTACCTGCGAGCTGTCTCCCGAGGAAAGCTGTGACATAGCGTTACCCATCGCAGAAACGATATTTGCCGCAATATCCGCAAGCCCGTCAGTTCCTGCGACCTGTTGCCTTTTCATCTTTTCACGAATTCCCGAATAATCCATGCTGACCGACGCAGTGTCCTCATCATCCTCGTTAACGGCGCTTATGTTGCCGATAGATGAAGAATATGCGGGAACAACATTTTTCGCATCGTCAAGTGTCGCCTGAATCGCCTCAACCTCACTGTCGGGAACAATATCCTTCACGGTGCCCGTCTTTGACGGCAGGATTGAGGTTACGGACGCAGAAAGATTTGCCGCACTGCCCTCGTCATATATTTTCAGGTCAGTAAATGCCGACTCAACATATGAGCAACCCGCCATAACGAGTCCCCTCGGATTTGTTTCGCCGACAGCCGAGCGAAGTATCGGCTGAACGGTGCCGCATTTTGAAATAAACGAGCCGAGGAATTCATTCACGTTATTTGTGTTAACTGCAAACGAATAGCTGCTTTTAAGATATTTCGATTTTGAAAGAATTTGTCTTTTCAAAACCGAGGGATATGTAAGATTATAAAATCCCGTCATATTTGAATCGGAGATTCTGTACAGGCAGGTAGCGTTATTGCCGATATAGTCGGCATTCAGATCCGAGTCAAACAGCACATTTTCGCTGAAAGCCGCTTTTGTGTCGTTATCATCGGTAAATGCGAGAATACCGAAACGCTGATAAAGATCCATATCATAATTTGAAAGCACAGAAGAAGCCGCACTGATATTCACCTCAGAGAGCTGATTTTTTGCGCTCTGATATCTTCCCGCCTCAATGATGAGTGTGCCGAAGGAGAGCACGGTCATAAGCAACAGCGAGATAAAAACGGTAATAACACCCTGTGTTTTTTTCAAAAAGCCGCTCATTTTGTTTGTCCTTTCGAATTATCGGTTGATAAATCAATATCGTAATTCATGTTTTTTGTGTCTTCCGATTTTGTTGTTCTGTAAAGCTTGATTATCACGCCGTACATCGGATCCCGAAGCTCTCTGAAAAGCCAGATATCTCCGTTCTTGTCCTTTATGCTCAGCTCAAGCCATGCTTTTCCGTCAATAACCGCCCGATACGATTCGAGAGACTCCTTATCAAGCTTATGCATAACAGCATTATCGGGTGTTTCGATGATATAGAAGCTGTCATACGTTGTGTGGAATCTGTCCGAGAAGCTTTTCAGTGCTGCGAGAGACTTTAGCTTCAGCTCCTCGGCGCTTATTTTTGTTTCCTCGGTATAGTCCGTAAAGGGATATCCCTCACATTCAAATCGGCGAACACTTTTGTCGGTATTCAGGTCGGCAATAACCGTTGACTCAAATCCAAACAACTTGTAGCCGCTGATTACCGGACCCTCTTCCGTATCGGAAACCTTCAAGCCGTCTTCTTTAGCCTTCTTGTTGATTTCATCGAGAGTATTCGTGTTTAATATATCGTTTATCTCAGTCGGAAAGCTTGGATCCTCGACTTTGTTTCCGTCCCGGGAAACAAAACCGAAAATACGCAATGCGGCTCCGGCAAGCAACAAAGCAATACCTAATGTAGCAAATATAATTCGTAATTTTTTCAATATTTCTCATCCACCTGTAATTGTAATATTTACTGTTTTATCCCAAGGGCATTTATACCCATCAACCCTTTTCGATCTACCCTTTCCTGCCCACCAATTATCCGGCGTTTTTTTGTCGTTATCATGATTACTTTCATCATAAACTGTATAATGTTCAATACACCAAAATCCATATTCTCCGTCATCGGCCATTCTGTTCTTTCTACATTTGGTACATATGATGTGATAGCCCATGCTTGATTTAGTGCCATTGTGCGTCATCATTATTCTATATGGAGATAATACATGTTTAGTGCCACAAATGCCTTCATAATTATGCTCTCCTTTTTCAGTCCATTGGTTCAAATTTTGTCCGCAAACATTGCAAATCTTTACATACACAAGTCTGTCACAATCACTATTGTCAACCAATTTTCTGTAAGTGCTCGGATGTGTGCAATACCAATGTGCAAAGAGGTTAACATTGATTTTCGGCACTGTATGCGAGAAATACTGACTTCCGTTGTCTCGGTCGCTGAACCATCCGCTGAAGCCGTAGCCGTAGCGATTCGGAGTCGGCATATTGCCTATCATTTCTCCAGGTACAACAAAGGCTCTGTTCGGGCTTACGCTGCCGCCGTTTGCGTCATATTTAACGCAAATGTACTTCAATATGGTAACGTTTATCGAATCGGCGTCGGGTATTTTTGTGCTTGCCTTAAACTCGGCATTGTTATACCACCAGCAATAGAATTTATTGTCGCCGCTCTCACCCGGTCCTGCCGGGAGGCTGTTTCCGCTGTTGGAATACGGCTGATTTCTGTGTGCAAAAACCCTTGAAAGCACCGTGGTTCCGTCATAATTCATGAAGGACACTACGCAATCGTATTCGGCAAAAACATTCATGTTGCCCGAAACAATTGTATTCTTCGTAAAGGTTTCGCCCGTTTCGGTTTTCCAACGGTAAAATTTCTGTCCGTTCTGCTTTGGATCGCCCGGGAATTTTGTCTGCTCTGCATTTGAAAGCTTCATCGTATCGGCAATGCTCATATCGTGCATTACTTCAACGGTTTTCAGCAGAGTATTTCCCCTGTCATAAAACTTGACGGTGTAGTTTTCCGTAACGTCAATTTTATCCGCCGCTTCAATTGTGTTGATATAATCAAGTATTTCGTAGCAATCCGCTCGTCCCGTAGCCTTGTACCGAATAGTCGGCTTCTCAATGCCGAGGAGCTTCACGAACGGCAATTCGTAATCCACCTCAACGGTAACAATGACCTGCGCTCGGAGCAGAGCGCCTTTTTTATTTTCAATTTTAACCTCAATTTTCGGCTCATCCGATTTCAGGAATCTGCCTTTTGCAAGTCTGTAGCGTGAATACCACTCCGCCTTTTTGGTTATTACATCGGAATACGCCTGATTCTTCATTTTAATAACCATGCCGTCGTTATCAAGATTGGAAACATCTATATAACCGGTCACGGGATCCTTTCCGCTGTTGCTGTAAACCTGAGCAATATTTGACGCAGTTTGATTCGCAGTTGAGGTAATAAGAGTCTGATGGTACATGATAAGCCCAAGGTATGCCAAGGTCACAATTACGACAATAACAACTGTCATAACAAGTGACGCTTCGACCATCACTTCACCCTTTTCTCTTTTCAACAGTCGTTTCAACTATTATTCACTCCTTGGTATCTTCAACATAGTAAAGCTGTATATCCGACCAATATCCCTTTGACTCGATAAAGCATTTTCCCGAGGCGCTGAAATCAATAACATTGTCAAATCCGGCATCTATAACCGTTTTGTCCTTCGTATTGATAAAGTTCCATACGCCGTTTTCACGGACACCCGCCATTCCGTTCGAGAAGGAACGGGCTTCCTCGTACTTAGGCTTTATCACGGTCTCGCCGTTAGAATCAACGAAGCCCCACTTGTCGCCGATTTTAACCGCTGCATATGAGCCGTCAACAAAGGCTTTCGCTCCGTCGCATGTCAGGCTTCCTACCGTAACAATATCGTTGTTCTTAACCGTATAAAGATGATACTTTCCGTTCTCTGCGGCAAAAATCAAATTTTTCGGAGAACATTCGCCCGCATCGTTTACGACTATATCCGAGAAAGATTTTCCGAGCTGCTTTCCGCTGCCGTCAACAATTCTCCACTCTGTTTTTGAAATCTGCACAGGAGCAATATTGTTGCGGTATGTTCCCGCAAACATATAGGGTCCGCTCAGCTGCTCGACCTTTTCCGAGTGCGGGTCAAATGAATAGAAATAGAAATTTTCTCCCATCTGACACGAGAAAATCAAAGTGTTTTTATCGCCGACAGCCACTTTGACAATCGACGAAGCGCCCGTAATTGCTTTGTCAAGATAAATCTGTTTTGTTCCGAGATTATCAACAATATAAACGATTTTATTACCGTCTCCGTCAAGCTTTGAGACGATTGCATATTTAATATTCTTATCGCCTACCGAGAATTCAGTGCTGAAATTTGTTGCCCAGAGATATTTTCCCGGGATAATACTTTCTCCGCCTGCGGAAATAATTGAGCTGGCACCGTTGGACTCTACAACGTAATTGCCGTTGCATTCGCTTTTTACGTGGTCATACATCGTATAATTCATTTCGTATGTATAACGCATTTTTTCCGTAAGGTCGCTCAGCTTTTTTGACTCAAGGCCCATTCTTTTTGCCTGCTTCAGATAGTCGGCGCAAGCCTCATATTCCTCATATTTATAACAGAATTCGCATACGCGTTCATACACCGATGTTTCCTTATAATAATCCTTGATCATTTCTTCAAGAACCGTATCTATATCTGCTGAGTTTGACAGCTCGCCGTATTCAACACCCTCGTCCATTACATCAATCTTTGCAATGCACACAGCTGTCGATTTCTTTATGCTCAATGCTTCGTCATACTTCTCAACCGACTTTTCATAAAGCTTTTGTTCCTGATATTGCTGAGCTTTTTCAACACATTTGTCGAATTTTGAGGCTCCTCCGAATGTACCTGTGAACACAATGTATCCCGCTATCACATTAAGAAAAATTAAAGCAATTATTACAAGCGTTTTATTATTTTTCATGACTTTCTCTCCTCAATTTAATAACTCGTCAATAAAATTGCGGCAATATAGCCCACCGCTATGCACGGGCCGAAGGGGAAAGATCCTTTGCGACCCATTTTATGAGAAACAAGAAGCACAACGGATATAATCGCCGAAATTATCAACGAAACGAACAAAGTGCTGAATGTACACATTGAGCCCCCGGTTATTCCTATAATTCCAAAGAGCTTCACATCTCCGAAGCCGATGCTTTGCTTCGTCACAACAGACACGAGCGCCAATGCGCCGAAGCCTATTGCAAAACCGATCAAATCATTCTTTGCGACATCCTTTATGCTGTCGAGCGCAAAAAATTCGTAGACATAAATTACCGCACGGAACAGCAGACCGATTATTATAAGAATGTTTGGAATTATTTTTTTCTTACTGTCGATCAATGCAGCGAAAAGAACCAAAACAAACAGTCCGTATAATTTGATGCAGTTTATAATCGACGTGTTTGAATATAGCGACATCTGCACGACAAACGAAGCTATCGCGCAAATGATTATTATCGAAATCATTGCTCCCTTTTTATAAGGAAGTATTTCAGAATTTTTGTATTTTTGATTTTCTTTCAGCTTGAATTTCGTGCTGAAAATGCCCATATATGAGCAATAAATAAATTCGCAGATTACTGTAACTACGCTCACCAAAGAAAAAACAGCGTATTTCATTCAATATCCTCCACATTAAAAGGGATCCCCCTCCCACTGCTCATCACAGTGGGAGAGCAAAGTTATTTGCGTTATTATACAGCATTGGCATTATTCGTTACCTTGTTCAAAAGTCGGCGAACAAGACCGGTAATTGAATCTCTGAAAATAACCGCAAGGGCAATAACAATAACAATAAGAAGAACGATTGCGATAATATTTGTGTCACCGTTCTCTTTTTTGAAAAGATTGATTGCCTTATTCTTTGCATTGCATCCCATGAAATAAATCTTAAAAAGTAAATCTGACATGATATTCACCTCCCCATTATTTATTTCTATTTAAGATACCTTGATGTCTTATATATCGAGGTTCAGATTTGTCATTATCGGAACCATAATTAAGAACAGAACACCGACAAACATGATAATCAACGGAATGAGCAGCTTTCCTGATGCCAACTCGCCCTTTTTAAGTGTCAACTGTTTCTTCGACTCCCAAAGACTGTCGTTCTGCTCTTGGAGTGCAACTGCAAGATCCTTGCTTCCTTTTTCAAGGCCTTGAACAATAATTGAAGTAAACTTCTTAATCTCAGGCGTGCTGCATCTGTTTGCAAAGCTGTAAAGCGCATCGGCTTCGGCAACGCCGTTTGCGATATCTTCATTCACCTTTCTCATCTCGTATGAGAGCAAAGTTTCCCCGGAAAATGCAACTTCCTTCCATGCATCTCTCAGGATCATGCCCGAGTTTACAAGCAAAGCTATAGTTGAAACCGCATTCGGGAATTCCAATGCAAACTGTTCGCTTCTTGTCTTGATTTTTCTCTCCGTTGCCTGAGAATAAAAATAGTAAACAACTGCAAAAACGATTATTCCCATCACAAAAAACAGCACGCTGTTTACTCCGCCAACCATTGCGGAAATTGCTGTTATCGCAGTAAACACAAAATAGCTCAGACTGATTTTCTGAGCGTAATAAACCTGTAAATAATAGTCCGCATACTTTTCGCCGTATAACGTAACAACCTGATCTCTTGTCTTTCTTGCCATCGAGGTTTTAAAATCAAACTTTATCAATTTAAGAATTTTAAAACCGACGCCGAATATATCAATAAAGACGAAATCCTTAGAATCAAGCGGTTCAAGATATTCATCATAATCGCTTGACGTTATCAGCAAAAACACGAACAATGCACTTGTGAAAATCGACAGTGCAAAAAATACAATTTGAAGAATTATTTCTGCTGTCATCTTTTACACCTCAATATTCAAAATCTTTTTGCCTACTAAATAAGCTACAACGAAAAAGCCTATTGAAATTGTTGTTGTAATAACGCCCTTAACCGTTGTAAAATTGTTTGCAAAATCGCCGCCGCTGAGCTTTATCATTGCAACAAGAATAACCGGCATAATAAGCATTATATTCTGCTCATTTTTTGTCGAGGCAACCTTTGTTTCTATTTCTTCCTCTATATGAATCTTAGTGCTGAGTATCTCATTACTGTTTCTGACAACGTCCTTGAGATTTGCGCCTTTGTCAAATGCGGTTTCAAAAACTCTGCCAAAGGTTTGAATATCTTTTATTCCGCTTCTGTCACCGAAATCCATCAGCATACTGCCTACGCTGATGTTGTTGCGTATACCGCTGATGATGTTATTGACCTCCTGAAGAATGTAAGCATCTTCGGGATACTGGATGCGCAGGTCATCTCTTGCCGCCATAAAAGCATTCGGAACATTTCGTCCGGCAGCAATTGAGGTTGCCAGGGAATCCAGCAAAGAAATAAATTGCGTTCTCAGCTCTTTCTGTCTTTTATTTATAATCTGCTTTTTTCTGATTGGGAGGAACACGGTACCGGCTAAAAATCCGACAAGCGCCATTACGACAACATCAAGTATGTAAGTCCATACCGTAGCCTGTCCGAATTCGTCCTTTGCCAAACCGCCGTAAAAAACAAATCCGACAAAAGCTCCGACAATAAAGGCAACCAGGAAATAAAGCATCTTTTCGTTTGCTTCCATTTTGTAAGCCTTATAATTCAGCAACTGTTGATTGGTTTTTGAAAGAACAAAGAGAGGCTCTTCTTCTTTTTGCTTTTTTCCTTTAAACATCACTTATCACCTCTTACAATAACTGGTCAAATACATTTGAGAGCGAAAGCTGTCTTGCCATTTGTGAAGGGGAACAGCTCTCATACATCGGGATTTCACCGATAACACGAATTTCATCCGGAATCTCCGTATTACCGAGAACTTTATTCCTGATCATTGAAAATTTCGGTTGAATAATATATTCAGAGTAAGAATCCAAAATTTGAATTGCATTCATTGCTCTTGCTATTTTAATTTCCGAAACCAAGCTTCCGTCTGAGGCAACGACTATTGAATTGCAATTCTCAAAAAACGAAAATCCTTTTCTGTTTCTCGGGAAATCCATGTCAATAACAACATAATCATATTCGCCAAGCATTTTCAATTCTGTTTGCAAAGTAAGATAATCATCGGGTTTCAATTCAAGCATATCCAATGCAACTCGAACCGAGGAATAAAAATACACTCCCGTACCATCCTGCTTAACTGTGCTTTGAAGCTTTATTTTTCTGTTCGACTTGTTGCTCTTGATAGCATATATTACATCGCCGAAATCAAACTGTCCGTCACAGCTGAAAAATGAATCGGAATCGCCGAAATTTTCAAGGTTCAGATAAAGAACTCTATAGCCCTTATTGGCAATGCTGATTGCGCATGCCGCCGCAAGGGTCGATGTTCCGGTACCGCCGACAGGTGAGGAAAAAACTATTGTTTTCATCGAATTGTTGCTTTCGCCGATTCCTGTAATATTGGGTATCTGTTCGGAGTAAATACTCAGAATCTGCTTATAAATAAGCTCCGCACGTTGAAATTTACATACAGCTTTTTTGTCATTGTATCTTTCAATATCGCTGCTTTCAACGAGATAAGCAAAGCCGCATTTCTTTGGAATCATTGAAAAATCTATATCAATGTTTTCATTTGACAGAAATACATCTATTTTTTTATCGTCGAGACATCTGTATGCAGAAGAAATATCCGTAAAGGAATATATCTCAAGCTCATTTCCAAACTTGTTGTTAAAAATTGAGACTACTCTTTGCAAATAATTTGAATCGTTTTCAAGTATCGCCACTCTGACTTTCATCGCAGTGTTTCCTCCTAAAAAATCCGGTTAAAATAAGAAATCGCCAAAACCGGATACCTTTAATTTAAAATCATTGATAAGCGGATTATCCGTTCTCTTTAAAGAGCCCGAAACATGTTCAAGCGTCGTATTCTCATCTTCCTTAAAAACATATAACGGGTTAAGAACGATATGATCATCTTTATATCCGACAACTTCCGAAATCTCTATGGTTTTTCTCGTCTTATCCCTTAGCCTTGAAAGATGAATTATTATATCTATTGCAGAAGCAATTTGCTGTCTGATTGCGGGCAGCGGAAGACCCGCGGAGCCCTGCAAGACCATTGTCTCTAATCTGCTGAGCATATCCTCGGTTGAATTGGCATGTCCGGTCGATAACGAGCCGTCATGGCCGGTGTTCATTGCCTGGAGCATGTCCAATGCCTCTTCGCCGCGAACCTCACCGACGATAATTCTCTCGGGTCTCATTCTCAACGAAGTTTTGATAAGATCCTTAATTGTAATTTCTCCGACTCCCGATGTGTTGGAATTTCTCGTTTCCATACTTACTAAATTTTCAATACCGGTTATCTGAAGCTCGGCGGAATCTTCGATTGTAATAACACGTTCATCCTTCGGAATATAATTTGACAAAGCGTTTAGGAATGTCGTTTTGCCCGAGCCCGTACCGCCGCTGATAAAAATGTTATACTTTGAACGGACGAGTATCTCTAACTTCTGTGCAATCTCCTCGGTTATAGAGCCGTACTGAATAAGTTTTCCGATAGTCATCGGAGTTTTTGAAAACTTTCGTATAGTCATTGTCGGTCCGCACAATGCGACCGGCGGAAGGACAACGTTGACTCGGGAGCCATCCGGCAGCCTTGTGTCACATATCGGATTTGATTGGTTGACCTCTCGTCCTGCCAAGCCGACGATTCGCTGTATAATATCCTCAAGTCTCTTTTGGCTTTCAAACCGTTCATTTATTTTATGTAATTTACCGGCTTTCTCAATGAAAATTTCATCGGGTCCGTTTATCATAATCTCGGTAATTGCATCATCACTGATAATTGAATCCAGAATTCCAAAACCTCTGATAGAACTGTAGACCTGTTGTGCGATCTGAACCTTTTCATGAATCGGGAAATACCGATCCCGTGTCTGTTCATCTACAATTTTTTCAATTTCATCGCTGAGCTCTTCATCACTTAATTTGCTTAACGGCAAAACATCGGTTACAATCCGCTTTATTTTAGCAACCAACTCTTCTGAATCCAAATTAACCATCCCTTACGAAACCTTTATTACAATAATTGTTGCGTTATCCTGACCGCAACGCTGTTTAATCATATCCAAAATCACATTGACCTCCGAGGAGACATCGGCGTTGCTTTTAATTGTATTGTATAAATCATTAGCACTGATAACATCTGTCACGCCGTCACTGCAAAGAATAAAAATGTCACCCTTCATCACCTGACCCTTTGAAATAAAGGGATCAAGCTCGCCTTCTTCATTCGATATGCCTATATACTGAAGCAATGACGGATTTTTCTTAATGCCGATTGAATCCAAAAAATCTCTGTCGGTATGATCCTTTGAGACCTGCATTATTTTGTTATTTCTTATCAAAAACGCTTTGCTGTCGCCGACATTACATGTGAACACTCCGTTTTCTGAAAAAAGAAACGAAACCATTGTTGTGCCGATTTGCGAAACCTGTTTGTTATGTGCAAGAGATACAATTTTTTCGTTTGCCCGATTGCAGATTTCTGCAAGAAATTCGCGTTCCGGGATAATCAAATCATCAAGTCTATCCATATTTTCGGCAAATATTTCTGCTGCCGAATATGACGCCTTCTCTCCGTATGATGCACCGCCTATACCGTCGAACACTGCAAATCCTACCGGGTTTTTCAAGCTTGTCTGTTGGCTTATCGGTGCCGACATTCCGTTATTTTTTTCTGCAAGCCTTTTCTTGTTAAAATAAAAATTATCTTCATTATTTGCGCGGCCCGCGCCTATATATGAAACGCATGAAGCGTTCAAAATCATATCATTTTCCATTTCTATCACCTAAGCAGCTCAATAGCCTTTATTACAGCTCCGGCTGCAACCAATAAATAACTGAATATGTAACCTATTTTTTTCACTGTTGTATCATGTGACCATTTGCTGTCATATCCGTATGCCCAAAACAAAACCGACAGCGAAACTGCCATTGTGCCAAATACGGAAGACGAAATTTCAGATTCAATAAAACGATATATAACTGCCATAAGACCGCCGTACAGAAAAAGCACACCGCCAAGCCGAACTTCCTTTTGCAGAATGATTGAAACTCCGCCGAGGAAGCATAGAAATCCGCTTACCGACCATACGATAATTTCAATTACAGACGTTTCGCCGTATGTGAAGCAGTTGATAATATTAAACAAAGCATCTGCCGCTATGGCGATGCCGACAGATCTTCTGTTCCTGCCGATAAAAAGAATAGATAAAACCGTTACAACTTCAAAAACGTTTGTACTTATCGCATGATTTATAAGCAGGATAACAAATGCAGTTGCCGCAAAAGGAATTGCAATATACCTGCATGCTTTGCTCGTCTTATGCATGCTTCTTTTTTTATCGCCGAAAGATTCTTGACCGGCAACATAATTTCCGTATGCACTTTCTTCACTACCGCTATACAATGAGTTTTCCGAAACATTTTCGTCATACATGACCTGACCGTGGCTGGTCATATCATTAGTCGTATTATTATACGAATCATAGCTTTCGGGGAGCCCGCATCGGCTGTTAATCGTCATCTCATTGGCACCGTAATAAAGTATGTTATTCAATTCGCCGATGAGATCATTTTTAAATTCTGAAGCAGAGGCATATCTTTCTTCCGGATTAAAAGCACAAGCCTTTTGCAAAATATAATTTATGCTGTTGCTTACTCCGGGAATCAGCGGAAGTTTCTCACCCCTGATTCTTCTTTCAAATGCTTCCTGCCGTTCGTTGTATTTTAAATTCTGCTGCTCGGTTTCAATAAAAGGAAGCCTATTTTTATTGAGCAGCTTATACATAACAAGACCCAGTGAATATATATCCACACTTGAGCCGTATGACTCGCCCTTATAAACCTCGGGAGCCATAAAATTAAGCGTTCCTTTTCTCGACATATTCGCCTGCGTTTTATCGAGCTGCCTGGATATACCGAAATCTCCGAGTTTATACTCACCGTACTTTGAGACAAAAATATTATCCGGCTTAATATCGCGGTGGACTATTTTATTGTACTCACAAACAACCAGTGCCGAGCAAATATCAACACCCATCTTCAACACATCCGTAACAGAGAAATTAGGACTGTTTGTTACTTCATCAAACGGCTTCATCAACTCCATTCGAATAAAAATGTCCCAGCCTATTTCACCTGTCCTTTCGATTATGCGATAATCGTCAATTGATACAATATTTGCAGCACCTTTAAGACTTTCCATAAGAACAATTTCATTGGCAAGATCCTGAACAATGCTCTGAAAATAAGCATGTATTTCAAGATCCGACATGCCTTGCGCCCTCTCTTGGCGAATATCTTGGGCACTTTTGGGCACACTTAAAACTTTAATTGCGGAGTAAAAAGTTTCCCCGAATTCTTCTCTTGTGGCTTTATATACTTTTCCGAAAGATCCCTCGCCAATGAGCTCGCTCTCATGCCATTCCGGCCAAACTTCTTCAATATTCATAGCAACTTACAAACTCCAATGATCTGATAATCCGACAAAAACTATCAAAATGACCAATAATACACTATATATTTTAATATTTGTAAAAAAATTAGTCCACAAACCTAATAAATTGTTTTTAACTAACTAAAAAGTAAAACATAATTTGTATGTCTAAAGCAAAAAATCATCAAAAACATTTTTATTTTGTGTACTGATTTTGTTCTTTCGTTACCTGTACCGTCTAAACGCCGACTTCAGCGTTGACATTACCTCGTTCATAATTCTGATCTCTTCGGGTGTAAAGCTATTCGTCATGCTTGCGGATTCTTTTGATAGATGCAAGCTGTTCGATAAAAGATCGTCAACAGACTCTTCCAATTCATTTGCGATTAAAACCAAGGCAGACAGGCTTACCTTCGTGTGCGCCGTTTCGATATTACTTATATGCGTCGAACTGAGTCCGACCTTCTCCGCCAGTCTTTCCTGTGTAATCTGTTTCTTTTCCCTGCTCTTTTTAATTTCTCTACCCAATGCAACATAGTCAATAATTTCCATTTATAACCCTCCAAAAATTTTTCAAGCAAGGATATTTTGATAAAATATTCCGCTTTCACTAATATGATATACGTGTAAAATAAGCACTTGTAGTTTCGATTTCCTGTTTCATTTTGTTATATCATATCCTTGAAGATATCAAGCGTAATAATTTCTGTATAGCAAAAATCAACGGTAATCAATACATACATCACCTCCGCACAAATCACAAAACGGCTTGAAAAATCAGCAATTCCCAAATGGCAAGTTAAAAGTAATTGCCGGATCTTTACGCTTCCCTATATGACAGTTCGAGAACATCCGAGTATGTTCCCATAGGGTAATCAGACAGCATACACATAAGAAGAAATGTTTCGTACGGATTAGCTACGTATATTTCTCCCATGTTACAACCTCTTAGTTTTTGATTTGTATTTTCTATAAAATCAAAGCAGCGCTGCTTTGCACTTCCTTCATTGCGCATGGCATAAATATAGAAATTGAGCGTTATTAAATCAAACCGGTCAACATCCGTTTTACCTACAATAATATCCCTGATGTGCTGTCTGCTCATTCTCTTGTTTCTGAACAATGATGCAAGGGTAGAGTATTTATTCTTTACAAGATTACCTTTTTCGTCAAAAGGTATTCCGCAGCATATACACTTTTCTACATCTCCCTCTGTAATATCGGACACCGTGTATTTCTTTGCCGACTGACGTATTATATTTGCTCTTTGAACCTTTTCCTCAAACGGAATTTTGTCGGAATTCTCTATTCGATCCAAATATAGTGCAGCTTTTCTTTCAAACAGTTCTTCTTCGTCATTATTCTTTTGTTCAACAATTATTTTGCGAACATCATCATATAGCTTATCAAAACACATTCTTGTCGTTGCGCTGAAATGCTTTCCGTAATTTTCATTTTTTATCGTACAGAGTCTTTCGACAAGCTCATTCTCATTATCAAGCTTTGAAAAAGATTTCTTTATCGTTACCGTAGAATCAAATTCACGGCTATCGGTATTTTTAAACATTTCGGAATATCTGTTCATTATTCTAAGGTAATCAGGATATTTAAGGTTATGAGAATAACAATACCAGCAAATAACCTCAAAAGGATCCTTCATATTAAAATTATATTCCTTTTGAACCTTAACCAAAAACTCGGAGACCTCGTCGACTGTCATTCCCAATCCAAAGCCAAGGAGAAAAATAACCTTCCTGCTAACCGATGCCTGCTGCAACCAATTTTTTGTTATCATGGCTGTTTTGGTTGTAGTTTCCGTAAAGGACTTCGGCGTCATATTTTGATTGAAAGATTGTATAATATAGGTTTGATAAAATTTAAGATCAAAAAAATTGACATCTGCATCACGGTTAAGCTTTCTTAAAATATATCTTTTCAGATAGTCGCAAAAGGGGATCGGTTTGGCCTTATTGCAAAGATAATCATATATTGCTTCCGCATCCTTGTTTAAGAAATCCTCATTATCGACAACGGAATAAAAATCATCTTCCATTGCGATTGTAAAATCCAGATTGTTCTCCATGCCTTTATTCTCTCCTTTTGTGAAAATCACAAGCACCTCATTGTCGACAACGAGGTGCTTGATTGGTTTGGTTTATTTAGTCACTGTTCAATCAGAATTGTTCTTGCACATTGTCGGATTTTCTGCGTTTCATCACTATAATTATTACAATTGCAGCTATTACGAGAACCACACCGACTATTGAACCGACAAACAGCGGCGTATTTGAATAGAACAAAATCCAGAAGTTTGTTGAAAGTGTAAAACCAAAGGGATCAAACTCAGTCTTATGTCCCGCCTTATCAACAGCAAGGAACTCGACCTTATGCTTCGACGATTTAAGACTGTTATCCACGTTCTTTATGGTAAGCACAAAGCAATTCTTATACGAATCGTACTCACCAACCTTGGCTGATCCGTCGTAAACAACATACACTCCGTTTTCATTAACAATCGAGAGCTGTCTGCCATCCACTTTGATAACGCACTTCTCAATATCGCAGTTGTTGTCGTTTACGTTAATTCTGATTACAGCCTCCTCGGCATTGATACTGTTATGAGAATTCAGTCCGTCAACATTGATAACACCGGACGGCTTGTGAGTATCAAGGCAGAAGCTGATTTTACAACGGCCGATTGATGAGTTATCGTTAGCCGCTCTGTCATTAGAGTTCAGGTTGATATCATATCGCTGATCAACCTTGAAATAACTCTTGAAGATTGTATAAGTATTCTCATACCATACAGTCTCTCCGCCGGTTGTATTTCTTTCTCCCGGCTCATACTTTTCAACGCGGAAGTCTTTTCCTTCTGAAAGTTCTTTAATATTACCTCCCGATGCAACAGCAATCTCATAATTTGAAATTTCATCTGCATTGATTTCGGTAACTACAATTTCAGGTGCTGCATCAACATAGTAGCTGTCAACAACCTTCTTTGTACTGTTGCTGAGCATATATGTCGATCCGTTTCTGTTAACCGAGAACATCATTGAATTTGTTGTAAGATCAACAAACGCACCTTTGCCGTTAAGTACACTGACAAATTTGTTCTGATTTCCGCTGTAATCTGTTGAAACCGCACTAAGAGTGTAAATATCATCCTTCAGGATGTTGTCAAATTTAAAGCTGAAGCTGTCGTTTGTAAAGCTTACATCACCGTTTCCGGTTGCATTAGTCTTTATCTGACCCTTTTCATAAAGGAATACGGTTCCGTTCTTGGCACCATGTACGATAATCGAAACATCTGACGGATTTACGTTTGTATCCGATACCGAAACCACAGGTCTGATATCCTTCATCTTATTTGCTGATTTATTTGCGACACCGGAGATTTTTACAACCGGATTTGTTTTATCAACTACGAATTCTTCTTTGTTGAACTTCTGCGCCGTGCGGCCCGAAAGATCAGTTGCGGCAACATCAAGTGTATAGAAGGAATCATTGCTGAAATTAACCGTCGCGGTATAAATATCATTTCCGGTTTTTCTCCACGAAGAAACATTCGGCAATGCAGTTGACGAACCGTTCTTTCTTGTCTGTGCAGTTACACTTACAACAGATGCCGATGGGTTAAAGTTGTGCTCAAGAACCGTTATTGTTGCAACTCTGCCGCTGTTGTAATAATTTCCGTTTCTTGCGCTGTGATTATCATACGAAACACTTATTACAGGGTTTACATTATCAATCGTAAATGCCTTCGGAACCGCGTTATCGCCGTAATTGACGTCTTTATTCTTGTTTCCTGCAAGATCGGTGTAAGAAATGTCGAATGTATAATCGCCGTCCTGGGCAAAAGTAATTGTTGTTCTGTGTTCCGTTCCGACATTTGTCCAGCTTTCAACTGACGGAATAAGAGAATTATACGGCTGACCGTCCTTGGTCATCTTAAAGATTACATCGGATGCTTTAAAGTTGAGTTCATTGATTGAAACAGTCATTTTTCTTGCTGCCTTGAAATAACGACCGTTCTGAACCGAGTTGTTATCATATGAAATGCTGATAACGGGAGCGGTAATATCCATCTTATAACGAACCTTAAACACGGTTCTTGTTTCATGCGGGTTTCCGGCATTATCAACATAAGATAAAACTACCGGGACATTGTTGTTATTATTAGAAACCGCATTCAAAACAACATCGGCTGACCATTCATATGTAACGTCATTCTCTCCACCGAGATTTACGTTTACGGGATCAGCTGATCCGACTGTGTACGAAATATTGTTAATACCTGCATATTCATCGGAGACGCAAAGCTTAACCGGCAAGTCGGCATTATAAAATCCGTTCTCGTTTGCAGGTCTTCCGGGGATAATGCTGTTTTCTACGCTCAAAGCAACGCTGTTATGCTTATCCAAATTTTCAACAACAAGACCCATGGATTTTGTGTATCCGTCTTTAGCTTCACCGACTGATTTATTGGTTGCATAATCCTCTGCCTGTGCATAGATATTTCCCTTAAAGTTAGCAGGCATCTTGAATGTATAGGTCATATGGCCGTTTTTCTCAGCCTGCGAAACAACCGAAGGTGTTATTTCTTTGACTTCGCCATCCGAATTGTTCGTGTAATCAATTGCATAGAATCTGATATTCTTAATACCCGATGTTGCATCATCTGCATCAATCGTTACTGCAATTTCACCGTTGTAGAAATACTGATATGACTCATAACCGATGTTATTCTCAGTTGTTTCTATATCGGTTTTACTGAACTTTATGTCGCTGACCTTCAAAATCGGAGCTGTTGTATCAACAGTAACCTTTTTCGTGTATGCTTGAGCTTCATTACCCGAGTAGTCCTTTGATGTTACGTCGAGTGTAAAGTTAGCATCATTTGCAAATTTTACTGTTGCAACATGAATATCGGCATTTTCGGAGCTTGTTTTCCAATCCGAAATTGCATACAAGCCTTCTTCAGAAACTTCATTTCCGTTAACATCACTTGCATTCACTGTAATAATGCTATCCTTAGCATTGAAATTATGCTCGTTAATTGTAACGGTTGCCGTTACTTCGGTATTATAATAATCAATACCTGTTTCACTGCTTACGAATACGGGGCTTGCATTGTATTCGACACTGATTACAGGAGCAATGTTGTCAACAATTACTTCAACATTCTTGTAATTTCCTTCGGGTAAATCACCGACATTTTTCACAAGATCGAGGTTGGTTGTCTGAGTAGCATTAGTTGCATAATCTGTAACAACTGCCTTTATTGTACCTCTGTACTGAGGATCAATTGTGAATGTCTTGCTGACTTCCGTTTTCTTCTCCTCAAAGCTTACAGTTGACTTTGTGATTGCGGTATCAATCGAGCTGCCTATTTCAAGTTCACCCGAGAATTCAATCTGTGATACACCTGCAACTGCATCCTTTGCAGAAACAGTAACGTCAACGCTCTCCTTGAAGAACAAACCGAGTGTTACATCATTGAAGAATGCCTTTACGGGGTTGCCGCTGTATGTAATCTCAATTACGGGGCCGGTTCTGTCAAGAGTCAGATCCTTATTGACCTCTGCTGCAACATTTGCGGCATAATCCTTTGATTTAACATTGATTGAATAGTTATTCTCGCCTGTGAAGGTAACGGTTGCTACATAAACATTAGCGTTATCCTTATCCCTGCTCCAACTGCTTATGACATAATTCTTGCTGTCCTTATCCTCGGGGGAAACAGTAATGATACTGTTTTCAGCGTCAAAATTATGCTCTTCAATCTTTACGGTTGCAACTACCTTATCTTCTGAGAAGTAGTTTATACCGGTTGTTTCGCTGACATATTTAGCTGTCTTATCAAATGTAATTTCCTGAATAACCGGCACTGTTCTGTCGATTGTAAAGTCCTCGGTCTTTGATTCAGCCTTATTGCCGCTCTTATCGGTATAGCTGACAGAAACAACGTAGTCTTTCTCATCGGCAAAGCTCAGCTGTGCTCGATAAGTGTCTTCGGAATCAGTTTTGCTCCAACCGTAATTATATGGATCTGTTTGTGTAACACTTCCGTCAACGGTAATCTCACCGTTCTTGTAAACTACGGTCGATTTCTTTCCGTTTTCATCTTCACTTGTTACGGTAACGACAACGTCTTCGCTAAAGAAGTTAGCCTCGTTTACCGTGAATGAAGCGGTTACGTTGTCATTTGCGAACTGCTCTGTGCCAATACCCTTTTTCAGCTGAATATCGCCGATAGAGACAATATTTATATCGCTGATTACAGGTGCCTTATTATCAACAACAAGTTCAACATTAGTAAACTTGTCACTTTCTATAACTTCCGTAAGGTCTTTATAACTTGTGCTGTGCTGATTTGTTGCATAATCTGTTGCTTCAGCGGTAATTGAACCTCTGAACTGAGGTTCAATCGAATATTTGACCTCGTTCCGCTTTGTTCCCTCTGCCAATTCGTTTTTGTATTCGGCAACACGTTTATTGACCGATGAAACATTTTCTTCAAGATCACTGCTGATTCTGATATTTCTGAGTCCTGCAGTGCTGTCCGTGAAGCTTACCGTCGCTACAACAGTATCCTTAAAGAACAATCCGAGAGTTACTTCATTCAAGAATGCCTTTACAGGATTAGTGTTATATGCAATCTTAATTTCCGGTGCAGTTCTGTCAACCGAGATTTTCTTCTCAGCCTTATCTGCATTCTCGGCATAATCCTTAGTGTTAACATTGATTGTATAGTTATTTTCGCCGGTGAAGGTAACGGTTGCGGTATATACATTGCTTTCGTCGGTATCCTTTACCCACTCGCTTATCGTGTACTTACCGTCAGTATTTGACTCACCCGAAACGGTAATCACGCTGTTTCCGGCGTCAAAGTCATGCTCTTTAATTTTAACGGTTGCAACCACTTTGTCCTCTGAAAAATAACTGATTCCGGTTTTCTCACTTGTATATCCGGCAGTTTTATCAAAAACAATTTCACGGATAACAGGGGCGGTCTTATCAACCGTAAATTTTACGGTCTTTCCGTCGGCAACATTGCCGGTCTTATCTGTATAATTTACAGTAACGGTATAATCGCCATCCTGCTCAAATTTAAGTTGCGCTTTGTGACCTGTCCATTTATAACTGTACGGGGCCTTTTCTCCTGCGCCAAGCAGATTTCCATCTACTTTAATTACACCGTTTTGGTATGTGGCAACTGTTTTATTTTCTTCCGAATCAACCTTTGTGACCTCAACCAAAACATCCTCGCTGAAGAAGTTTGCCTCGTCAACCTCAAAAGTTGCGGTAACATCGTTATCTGCGAACTGCTCTGTTCCGACTCCGCTCAGCTTGCGAAGTTTTCCGTTAGTGGCAAGCTTAATATCGCTGATAACAGGTTTAGTTGTATCAACAATTACCTCAACATTGTCAAAGCTGCCGTCCGGTAATTCTCCTGCATTCTTAACAAGATCATTCCTTGTTGTCTCTGTTTCATTTTTTGCATAGTCGGTTACAACAGCCTTAATCTTACCTCTGTATTCCGGATCTATAGAGAATGACTTGCTTACATCTCTCTCGTTTTCATTAAATGAAACAGATGATTTTACAGTATCGGATTCGCCCGAAAAATCAATAGTCGAAATACCTGCTACGCTATCCTTTGCCGAAACAGTTACGTCAACTTTCTCCGCAAAGAACAAGCCGAGAGTCAATTTATTAAGGAACGCTTTTACGGGATTTGTGCTGTATTTGATTTCAATTTCCGGAGCCGTTCTGTCAAGCACAAGTTTTTCCTCTGCAGTCGTCGGCTGCTTCAGATAATCAGTTGACTGAACACTGATTTTATACTTATCTTCACCGGAAAGTGTGACCTTTGCAATATATGTATTCTCACTGCTCAATGTCCACTCGCTGCTTACGGTATAGCCCGTGTTTTCAGCAGTTTCGGGTGTAACTGTAATCACACTGTTTTCAGGTACAAAATTAAGATCCTTAACCGTTACGGTTGCGGTAACATTCTTTTCTGAAAAATACCTTCCGTTTTCAGCGCTTACATATTGCTCATGTCTGTTATATGAAATTTCAACTTCGGGAGCGGCGGTATCCGATGAGAATTTATAAACTGCTTCGGCTTCATTGCCCGCCTTATCCTTGGATTTGACTGTAATCACATAGTTTCCGTCTTTCAAAATCGTTACCGATTTTGACACCGAGCTGCCGTTATCTCCTGTTTCAAACGACTTTGAAATTTCAAAATCTTTTGCCGAATATGCCTTTCCGTTAAAATCGGTAATTGAAATTGATGTAGTCTTATCATTGAAGTTATCTTCAACAATTTTAACCGTTATAACAGGATTTGTGTCAAAATATTTAATTTCTTTTACAGCATCGTCGATAGCAGGAGCCGAATCGGGAGTAAAAGATATGATCGGCGCCGCTTTATCAATAACTATACCGTCTTCACTTGCGTGCTCGCTTGCGTTACCCGCAACATCCTCTGCAACAGCTACGATGCCATCCGTATCTTTGTTAATGTTGAAGGATACGGATTCAACTGTATTTCCGGACGAAAACTCTTTTACACAATCCTTTCCATCCTCGTCCTTCATCAAAATCTTTGAATTACCTGCAACCTCATAAAGAGATATTCTCTTGATTCCGGAATTAACCGTGTCGGATATTCCGTCATCCGCAGTAACGGAAACGGTAACAGAAGTATTTGAAAAAATCCAATTGATAAATTTCTGCCATAAACCTTCTTTGAATTTTAAATCAACGCCCGGAGCAGACTTATCAACCTTTACGCAATACTCAACGGCTTCACTTTCAAGTCCGTTTTCGCCTATTGCCTTGAATTTTATTGTTTGCTCAACGTTTGAATCAAAAGGACCGATCTCGGGAGAATCAAGCTCCGCATATTCTCCGTCATTTATGCTGTAGAGGTACTTAACTTCGCCTCGGTTATCCTCATTGACGGAAAGAACAATCTTAACGCTCTTGTTTGTCCAAACGCCGCTTTCGATATCACCGATAACGTTGTTTGATTCGTCAATGGTCTTTGCGGCAACATTCAGTACAGGAGCTTCCTTATATATATTGTCAATATCAATATCATTTACTGTGGAATTTCCGGATTTTGTAAGGACTTTTACTCTGTACTTTGCATTCTCCGAGACAACCGCTTTATAGCTGTTATCCGATTCCGAAAAAGCAAAGGCTGGAGCACCGCTCTCCGACTTGATTTCAATTTCTTTTTCATCAGCCTTGCCTGCGTTTTCAACCCTGTAAAGCGTAATACTCTCCAAGCCGCTGCTGACGTTTTCGATATCGCTTACAATCAATCCAACTTCTGTAGTAATTTTCTCGGAAGCGGTAAGATTAAATGTCGGCACACCCGAATCCTTGACAACGGTCAACGTGATGTTTTCTGCGCCGTCTGTATCAAAAATAAACTTATATATGCCGTCCGGACAAAGCTGTTCGGAATTATTTATCTTCTGGAAAACATTATTATCAAATACAAAGCCCGTCTCTGATGAATAATTTGTTATTGTAAATCTGTCAATCTCCAAATTGTTGTACGAAACAACTACAGAATTGATTTTTGTTTCATTAGAGGCTTTTGCATTCAATATAAAATCGCTGTTTACATAATAAATTCCGTCATTTTCATTTGCTGTTACCGCACTTCCGTTGGAATTAACGGTCATGTCCCAAGTGTTTTCAGCATTATTAACTTTGAAAATGATGTCCTTTTTCTCACTGTCGACTTCTATCGCAATCTTGCCTTCATAGCTGTTGCCGACAAGATCCTTTGCAATTGTATAAATGTTATACTCGCCGTCTTCAAGATTTGAGAATCTGAACTCTGCGGTAATGGTTTTGCCGTCATTTTCTATCTGTCCGAAGCTTACATTGATACCCTTTGTAAGATCTGTTTCTCCGGCAGGAAGAATTACGCATTTTATTGCATCGCTGTCCGTCTTTGACAAACCGGAGCAATTATCGTTTACGGTCAATGTAGCCAAATACTTTGCAGAGTTTACATTGACAAGTCCGCCCGTAATAATATCAATAAAGCTGTCAATTGCATTTTCACGCTTTACAGAGAGTGAAACGGTCGGTGAAATCTTATCAACCTTAATTTCCTTTTTTGTGCCTTCGCTAAGTACACCTGCATTGTTTTCAACATAGAATATATACTCGGGAGCACTTGTTGTATCGGTGTTGATTCTTATTTTATATTCATTATTCTCATCGGGTGTAATCTCGTTTTCCACGCCGTTATTGGTATAGTAAACCTTTTTTACACCGGAGGAACCTACATTTGCCTTTACTGTAGCAACAACTTCCTTTGCCCAATCCTCGGTCGAAAGGGTTACTTCTGCAGCTGGAGTAATTTTGTCAATTCTTACCTCAAAAGGCTCTGTTTCTTTATGGTTTCCTTTTGCGTCGGTAGCCGTAAACACATAGCTGCCGCTTTCTGTTGCGGTAAACGTGTTTCCCGTAAGCGTTGATTCCTGTCCGTCATCCTTTTTAACTTTAACCGTTACAGCTGATGTTCCGTCATCGTTCGGAACACCACCAGCTGTATTTAAGGTAAATACTACGTCATTTGATGTAAAATAGCTAAAGTTGTAATCATTTTCGCCGTCCTTTGCTGTTGCGGTAATTGAAATGCCGTCAACCGCAACAACATTAAACGTAGTCTCTGCCGCTGTGAAATGGCTGTCTTCTACTTTAACTGTGTACTCTTTTGACTCAAATGTACTGAGATCATCTATTTTCCACACATAACTGCCGTTTACTTCGGTTCTTGATGCGCCGTCTCCCATAAAATATTCTATTCCGTCAATATACACTTTGTTGCCGTCTCTGTTGGTTCTGACTTCAATAGAAAACATGGCATCTTTAACCACATATTTCGGCGATGTAACGCTTATTTCAGCGTTGGGATTATTCTCAAATGATACCGATATTGACATCGGTTTTTCTACAAGTATATCTTTTTTATTTTCCTTAACTGCCGAAACATCATCTGATCCGTCAATTGTAAGCTTTGAAATATGCTTTCCTTCAGGAGCTGAAACCGTGTAGTTATTATTATTTAAAACATACTTCGATTCATTCTTAGACTCAGCGTCATTCACTTTAACCCAATGATAAACCTCAGCGTTTTTAAGAGCGTTAAAAAGCTCGGCACATTTAACACTGCGGTTATAAACCTTTGCTCCGATTGCAGCAATAACACCCTTGGTTTCACCTGTTATTTCTGTGTTTTCGGCAACAGTTACCCTATCGTTTTTGCCGATTCTGAATGCCTTATTTATCTTAAGGCTCGGCGCAGTATCCTTATTATCGGATCCGATAGTGATGTCCGAACCCGCAGTACCGTCAGAGCTTGCGGTCTCGTTTGTTTTCACTGTGACTACTGTTCCGCTCTTTGCAACAACAGAAGGAGAAATTTCATTTTCCTCATAAGAGTACGTCTCATCATATCCGAAAATACACTGAGTGCCCTTAATAAACAATCCTCCCGCAAAGCAAATCGAACCGACAGTATCAGTGCCAGTTTCTTTGTTATGCTGCTTTTGAGTAACTATTTTTGAGGTGGGGTCTACTATTACAGCGCCCTTGACTGTCAATGCAGCCGTAACAGTAACCGTAATATTCGCTCCGATGTTCCACGCCTCATTTGCGTTGATAACAGTATCCTTGTCAATTACAAGATCTTCAGAAATAATTTTGGTTGTTGTAATTTTTTTCGGCTCATTTCCGCTTTCGCCGGTTGCAAAAGAAAACGGCATAACAGAAATTATAATCATCACCGAAATGATTATCGCAACTATCCGGCTGAAAATCTTTTTGGCTGAACACTTCATCATTTATCATCCTTTCCGCTGTTATTTTTTATATTTTTTGTTGCTCTGTAATTCAGACCATCAAAAATGCTGTGTAGTGAAAAGCCCCATAAGGCGGCAAACAATCCTGCAATCTGTAAAATCGTTTTGTTTGCAACTCCGGTTGAGACCGAAAGAATAATTGCAATCAAGCCGAATACAAACAGGCAAAAAGCTACAACCGATTCTTTATTTTTAAAGAATGTGATTATACCCGGCAGCTTTCCTTCAACTTTTAATTCTGCTTTTTTTCGTACTTTTGACGCTAATATAACCGATGCGATTCCGAGAGCCAGTCCGCCCCAAAACATAGCAACAATTATGTAGCTCACAAATTTCTTTCCGTTAGTAACATCAAAATTTTCCGAAAGAGGAGTCAACAAAACAGCTCCGGAAAATAATGTAAAAGCAACAATTGAAAGAAAATTCAATTTTTTTAATTTTTTTAATTTTTTCAATTTAATCTCATTCCTTTCAATAAATTATCTCCTGAGTATTTATAAGTTTGATCTCCTGTAACAGGGAAATATCAACCGTGATAATGTTAATATCTAAGGATTGCTCTCCGCCAGCCGAAGCCGGTACGGTTGTCTGTTCGGGACTGTTAAGAACTGTCGTTTCATTCGCGCCTGTATTCAGCAACGTTGTTTCGTTTGCTTCACCGCCGAGAACTGTAGTTTCCGACGTATAGACGTTATCCTGAGACAATAAGGTTGTCTCCGAATTTTCATCCTGTCCGTTTTCAAGCAAAGTCGTTTCTTCATAGCCTGAATATAATTTTTGCGAAGCAATTTTTTCCGTTCCGACACTTCCGCCGATGGATGTCGATCTGTTCTCCAAAATTCTGCCGGATGGCGATATTCTGTCCGTCAGTTTTCCGCGTTTGGAGTTAACCACGCTCGGCTTATAAGCCTTATTCCCCGTTTTTTGATTTTGCGACCTGATATTCTCAATTTCTCTCTTCGCCGTGTGTCCTGTTAAGTCTCCGATAACCTTTACCATGTCTAAAACAAAAAACAGAACAACGCTGAGCACAAAGAATAAGCCGGAAATGATAAAGCATACCAATGCAACAATCTCAAATGTACTCATAAATTCACCTCTTGTTCAGCACGTTTACCTTTTATTGGCATACTCAAACTGTTTTCTTGCTTTTTTTACCGATTGCAGAACATCTTTTGCATCTTCCGAGTTTACACCTTCAAGATATTTTATCATCTCATCATAAGCATTTATTACCTTGTCATAGCTGTATGAACTGCCGAGACTTTTCTGCATTTCTTGATTGTTGCTGTATAAAATATAGCTTCCGTATTTGCAAACGGTAATTTTAAATCGTTCGTCTATCGAATCATCTTTTAAATCATTGACGAAATCATTGCTGAGATACTTCCAGCTCTTCTTATAATCCTTACCGGCATTTATATCCGCAATGTTTGATCCGGCTGACTCCTGCGATTTGTTATTATTTAAAAGATCTTCACTGAAATCTCCAAGATTTAAAAGAATGTCAATTACCTCATCGGAATAGTTTATATCGCTTAAGAATTCTTTGTTGGATTTTTGAGCATATTCTTTTGTATTGCTGAACCAGGTTCTGGCTCTTGTCGATCCGACTACCGAGTCAGCATAAACCCCGTCCTCACTGTAATAGCTGAAAATTGTAAGCCCCATGTTATAACAGATCTCTGCTTTTTGTTCATTGCTTTTTATATCTTTTGTTATAAGCGGCTCAAGCGTATTTATTGTCTGCATTTCATCCGGTGATATAATCCTGTCTTTGGCGTAAATCATTCTCAGCTCATCGAATGCGTCAAACGAATCGGGGTATTCTGTTTTAATTGCGTTTATCAGATTTTCTTCTCTTTCATCTTCAAGCAGCGATGTATTTTGGCCCTGTACAAGATAAGCAAAATATTCATTTTTCTTTTGCTTGCTTTCCAATGACAGGCAACCGAATGCACCTATAAGCGCCGCAAGCATTACCGAAACAGATGAGACAAATAAATTCAATTTTTTCTTCTGCTTTTTTCGGTATCTGTCATCAATTTCTTCATAATGCTCCAGTGCATACATCAGCTCGGAACACGACTGATATCGGTCCTCGGGATTTCGCTGCGTACATTTTATAATTATTCTTTCAAGTCCGCTTGAAAGTTGCGGATTGATTGACCTGATCGGTAATATTTCATACGGCGGCTCACACGGATTGCAGCCTGTAACAAGATGATAAAGCGTCGCGCCGAGACAATAAATATCCGTTCTTGCATCCGTCTGTCCCATTCCGCCGAACTGCTCCGGCGCAGCATAGCCGACTGTGCCGAGACATGTTGTATCGGCAAGATTCTTTTCTTTAAACTCTCTTGCCGTACCGAAGTCGATCAATGTAATATTACCATCCGGTTTCAGCATAATATTTGCCGGCTTCATATCACGGTAAATAATTGCAGGATTTCTGGTATGAAGATAGTCCAGCACATCGCAAAGCTGTTTTGCCCATTCGATGACAAATTCCTGCGGCTGTGCGCCGTATTCATCAAGAGCCTTGCTCAACGGATTACCTTCGATATAATCCATAACAATAAGGAATGTATCCTCATTTTCAATTACATCTACAATGCTCGGCAGATTTGGGTGATCCAATCTTTTGAGCATTTCGGTTTCAACAATAAGTCCCTGTCGAACAACTTCAAAATCTTTTATTCCGTCTTTACGAACTTCTTTTATTGCCCACGTCTTATTCGCTTTTTCATTTATGGCCATATATACGACGCTCATTCCGCCGTGACCGATTTCACTCAGCACTCTATATTTACCGTCAACCAAGGAACCTATTTTAAGCATTATTATCCCTCCCGATACGAGCGAATCAAAGCAACCGTGATATTGTCTCTCTCCATCCTCGCTTTGTTTTCTTCAATAAGATACGTTGAATTTGAATACATGGTCTCTTCGTTACATAAAACGGCAGGAGAAAATGCATTTAATATTTCTTCCGAGGTTATTTCATGTCTGAAACCGTCTGTACAAAGCACAAAAACCTCATCCGGATACACTTCTCCGGAAAAGAATTCGGGATAAACTTTTTCGGAAGCGCCGACGCATTGGAGCAATACACTCCTTCGCGGATCATTTTCGGCCTGCGCCTCCGTGAGCTTGCCTTCTTCCACTTCTTTTGCAACCAAGGTTTGATCCCTTGTCAATAAATATAAACTGTCGGTTACAGCGTAAGCTCTCGTATCACCGACATTGACAATCAAGTAATTTTTTTGTGAAATAATTATAGCTGTAATTGTAGTTCCCAAAGAGACGCCGTTTCTGCTTCCAAACAGTCTTATTTTTTCATTAAGCGAAACGATTAAGCTGTTCCACTGAGATCTCACAAAATCATAGTTGATTCCGCCATCGTTATTAAAGGCAAAGGGCATGTTTTCTTTTGCCCATTTTTCAAATGCGGTTATTACCGAGGCACTTGCAACTTCACCTTTTTCCAAGCCTCCCATACCGTCGCAAAGCACGGAAAAAACAGCTTCTCCGAACGAAGTTTGAAACTTACACATGAACAAGCTGTCTTGATTTGTTGTTTTTTTTATGCCGATATCTGTAACACCTGAAATCGCAAAATTCAATTTTATCCCTCAATTATCGTTATTTTTTGACAATAACCTATTTTGAAGGTATTTTATCATGTATCATTGCAAGTTACCATAAACCACAACAATAGTTGGGGTTTATTTTACAAAAATGTCAATCATTGTTACTTAAAGTAATTCTATGTCAGAAATTAGTTTTTGATATTATTCTTATAATGTTGATAAAAGTGCAATTGATTTTCAATAATGCCAAACATACCTTTTACTCAGTTCAAGATTTACCGTGTCGTTCGTTGCACTGCTTAACAAGCATATAGGCTTATCCGCCTGTTTAAAATTTATCAAAATCAAAAATTTTCTATTGAAAATATACACCGTTGCATATGCCAAAAGCCGCTTATTCTAAAACAAGAACAAGCGGCTATATTTTATGTGCCTTTAATATCTTTAATTTTTTACAAGCGGTTGCACAAGATAAATTACTTTCTGTCGATCTGTCGATTCTCAGAAAAAACAAAAACTGCAATTCACAATTAAGATTTCTCTTATTGCGAATTGCAGTCTATATTTGTTGTTTTTACTCAACTGTATAGGTCAACGTTGTTGCATATTTCCAGCCGTCGGTCGGGGTTTTGATATAGACATTGAAGCTGTTTTCGCCGATGTGGCGGGGCTTTACGGAGAGGTTGTAGGTATAGGTCATGTTCGTTTCGTCGAGCACTGCCATTGACGAATTGACGGTGGTTGTCATTCCGTCTTCGTACTCAATGCGAACCTTGTTTACACCCGAGCCTGTAACAATTTTGCAGTCAACGGTGCTTTGCTTGCCGCTCGTTTCGGAAAGCTCCGCAGATTTCAGCGTCGTGTCCGAATAAAGCGTCGATACGCTGAAATCATACGTTTGATCTTCCCAAACGTTGTCGTATTTTGCATGAATTTTCAAGTTGCTGTTCGGTGTAAGTCTTGTCTTAACCGTCCAAACCTCATATGCGAGATCAGCTGAGGTGTCGTGAACCTCATTGCCCTGCTCGTCATAAGCCTTTATAGCAACATTGCTTGCGTGTCTCGAAAACGTTCTTGTCGCTCCCGTTGCTTCAATAACCTGGAGCTTCAAGGGTCTGCCGTCAACCGAAAAGCTGTAGTCATTTACACTGCTCCATGACGGAGTATATGTCACGTCCTTAACCGAGCTTTCGGAATCAAGCGGAATGAACGTAAATCCGTTTTCGTTTGCATACGTTTCCGACGCCGTTCCTCTGTAGCCGTAAATCGTGAAGTCGTCAATCGTCTCAGAATCGGAAATATATCCGAACGCCTTTTCGCCTATCGAGGTTACGGAAGCGGGAATTATAACAAACTTAAAATTATTATCATAAAAGGCTTTCGCGCCAATTGAAGAAAGTCCGTCGTTTAATTGTATAGCGTTAAACGGACAGCCGAGAAATGCACTTTCACCAATTGATTTTAATGTTGAGGGAAATTCAATACTGTTGCAATCTGTTGCGAAATAGAAAGCATATTCATCAATCGTTTCCAAGCCTTCATTAAGCTTGACATCACTTAAATTTGAATAGTAGAAACAACCTGCCCCGATTCGCTTCAACGTTGACGGGAAATTGATTTTTTCCAAGCTGCTGCAAAGGTAAAAAGCTCCGTCGGGAAGTTCTTCAAGATTGTTTTCTTGGCTTATTTCCACTTCCCTTAGTTCTTTTGATTCAGAGAACATATTGGGACAGAGCTTGCATGCCACAATTACCTTTTTCAAATTCTTTGCACCATCAAAAACATACTCGGCATTATCTGCGAAGTGCACATTTGAAGGCAAATACAATGTAGTTACACATGAGCATGAAAAAGCAAGACTGTCTAAAATAATTTCACCGTTTCCGTTAAAGATAATATTTTTAACGTTATTTGAAGCGCTTGAATTACCTGAAAAGCCAAGCCTATTTACTGTTATCGGTTTGCTTCCCGTCGCATTAAATGTAACTGTGCCGACTGCCTTATAATCGGGAGCATATTCGTCAGGCTCGGAGTATTGTCCCGCTTCAACAACATCACCGCTGTTGAGAACAACGTCAATGTCGTTAGGGTCAGTCGAATCAAGCGGAATGAACGTGAAGCCGTTTTCGTTCGCATACGTCTCCGCCGCTGTTCCTCTGTAGCCGTAAATTGTGAAGCCGTCAATCGTCTTAGAATCGTAAGAATATCCGAAAGCCTTTTCTCCTATTGAGGTTACTGATGCGGGAATAGTAACGGATTTAAGCGAACGGCAACCACGAAAAGCATTTTCACCAATAGTCTCCAAGCCATCGTTTAATTCTAATTTCACCAAACTTGAATTATCATAGAAGCTTTTTTCGCCTATACTTTTTAAAGTCGAAGGGAATTTCAATTCTTTGATAGAATTGCTGCTTTCAAAGCTGCTGTTACCAATACTTTCCAAGCCTTCATTCAAATTCACTCTTTCAAGATAAAAAGTGGCGTGAAATGCTCCGTCCTCAATCTCGGTAACCGAAGACGGAATAGTAATACTGAGAAGACCGCAGGTATCAAAACAGTCAACGGGTATTTTTTTAATGTTTTGGTTTAAAAAATTAACGTAAATTAAAGACCAACACTCCTGAAACATTGCCGGGCACAAATCGCTTCGAATTGTCGCCCTTCTCAAAAAGCTTGCTCCGAATACACACTCTGCACCGTTTTCAAAAACTACATTGGATGGGATATCAATATCGGTAATACCCGTATAGCAAAACGCAAAAGAACTGAGAATAATTTTACCTGTTCCGTTTATTATAAGGCGCTCAACCTGCCTCGTAACACTGCCGGAAAAAGCAGATCTTTTTATTACAATCGGTTCTTCTCCCAATGCGTTTATAGTTACCGTTTTTACGCACTTAAATTCCGGATCATATTCTCCGTTAAATCTTTCCTCAGAATACTGATTCGCCTCAACAACATCACCGCTGTTGAGTGTTACGTCATATGTCGGATAATCGGAAGCATAGACGTTGGTTGTTATCATTGCAAAAATCACAATGATAACCGATATAATTCTCACTCTTTTTTTCATATTGAATCCCATCCTTAAACTGTTTATTTGCAGTAATGAACTAATTCATCAGTCCACTACTGTTCCGTTATGACTCGTTATATTATCAGGCACATTAAAAGATGTATAGCAATCATAACTACCTGATATGAGGAGATTTGCTCCGCCATTATTTATGAAGTAGAAAGCTTTATCCGGCACATCATTTTCATCAACTGCTTCTTCTATACCGTAATAGGCTTTACAATTGTGAAAACGGTATGTAGATTTTTTTCCGTCATTTCCTTGTACGAGATATATACGCTTTTTGCTGAAAATTCTTCTGAAATTGCTAAATTCACAATTATCAAAAAGAAAATCCCATGAAAACATACAATTTTTATTAAACCCAATCTTGTCATATATACTCTTACCAGGAATTTCTTCATGATCATTTTTTTGAGTGAATCTACAATTTCTAAATATTACCTTAGCTATTGCATAACCATCTTCAACCCACCCGCTTTCATACGCTTCTGCGTTAAATTGGTTTTTATTATACTCAGAAGCAATAAATCTTGGGCAATATAATTTGTCAGTATAATCTGCTTTTCCGTTTTTGAAAGGAATCGCTCCATCAAAATAGCAATTTTCCACTGTTGCATCAACACAGTTACTAATTGCCATCAAATTGTAATGCTCTCGATTAGTAAAGGAATGTTTTTCATCTCCTTCTCCTACATAAATTGTTGGAGTTTTAAGCTGTGTTGCAAAATAGTCCTTAACAACAACTCCACCGCAATTACTAAGATGAAGAAATCTTCCTATATATTCTCCTCGTATATGTTTTGCTGATGCATCCAAAGTATAACCGCAGAGAACAATACCGTCAAAACAATTTTTGATAGTTAAGTGGTGATAATGATTATTCACCATTTTAGATGTCTTATTTCCACTCATCTGATGAATTGCAGCACCGGTCGAATTCTTCAATACGCAATTTTCAACGGTTATGCAATTTGATCCTTCTGATACATATACACAATGGTGTCTTTTTTCAATAGACAATGAATTATCAACACTGCCGCCTGATACCAAAACCTGCTTACATGCTTTAAAATTGTATCCAAACATCGTTCGAGAAACATTGCAATCAATAAATCTGATATATAACGACTTATCACTGTATGTCTCATTGGATATATGAACACCAGTTTCAAAGCCGTCAATATTCACCTCATAGAATGTCATATTTGTCGGGAATAACATTTTGCCAAACGATATGCACTGTTCCTTGGGATTTACTATAGCTCCGTTTTCGTATTTCATCAAGCCTTGGAATGTCAAATCACAAATCTCAACATTCTTCACTCCGCCAAGCCCTGAGTAGCCAACAAGAACATAATAGCCTTCATCATTAAGAACCGGATCCCATACTCTTATCTGTGAACCGTGACCGATAATACAAATATTTGATTGATTAAGGAACAAAGTTCCGCTTACGAGATAAAGCCCATTGCGTCGGAGATGAATATTTATCATCTCATCCGTATTAAACATGTTGAATATTCCATGGAAAATCTCCGTATCCTCAAAATACTCAACAACATTACCGTTGAGCACATCCTCAATCTCGTCCGGACCGTAACCGATACTGTTTCCAAGTGAATAGTTCATACGCTTCATCTTAACGTAAATACAGCCGATTGTTGAATAAACAAGCTTATCCTTAAAATAGAAAGGACTATTATATATTCCACCCGTTAAATCCTCCGTGCCGTCCTTTACAATTATTTCATAATACGAGGGTGACAAAGGAATTCCGACCACTTCCGTGCCGTCATTATAGGGATAGTCCCATGTATAAACGTCTTCATCAAAAGTAAACAGATACTTCTTTCCGTTTAAAATCTGACCTCTGCCTTCAAGCAGACTGCTGTTTTCAAGTGCATCACGCATATCCTCCATTACAACAGTGTTGTCGGGGGTCAAGCGGTCGGGATTGAGTGCATTATCTTCACCGTAACCCGTGTACCACATAGGTCTGAGGTAAGTAACCGCCTTCGGGGCGGCGATAAGTCCTTCAAGAGCCTGCACATTTTCACAATGAATTCTGAGCTCAACCAAGCCCTTTGTAGTGCCCGAAACGGTCGATGTAAACTGCGCCCTTACATCGTTAT
>CAVGRW010000003.1:0-57789 GCA_963631735.1 Bacteroidaceae bacterium
ATTTCGTCTGCAACTGGCGAGGCGATGTCGTACAAATTTACAACGCCGCAGGTGAACTTGTTACAACCTACGATTACGACGCCTGGGGCAGAGTGACCGAAAATGCCACATCAGCCGATACGCAGAACATAACCGAGACCAATCCCATTCGTTATCGTGGTTATTACTATGATACAGAAACAAGACTCTACTACCTCAAGAGCAGATACTATGACCCGGCGGTTAAAAGATTCTTGAATGCGGATGGATTAGTTTCAACAAGCATTGAAGATGTAGCAAAAAATATGTTTGCATACTGTACAAATAACCCTGTCTTTTATGCTGACTCAGAAGGCAATTGCAGGTATGAGGCTAATTCCTATGATTTTTACAGAATGAATCATGGATTACCGGCGGCAGGTTGCACATGTAATACAAAAAAAGAGCCAGTAAAACCGGATAACAATACCGGAGATAGTACAGCTGTAGTTTATACTGAAAAAGTAATTGTACCGGCATTGAAAGAAATTTTGACATCGCATGCAAATGAGATCTTGAATGGTTTAATTCTACCGGAAGTTGCATTGTCTCCATTATTAGCATCTAATTTTGAATCGATTTTTACAGGTTTGGATAATGTTGGTTTGGCTTCAATAGCTGTTGCATGCTATAAAATCGCTTGGGATGGCGATAAATACTATAATGGTAAAATAAGTTATAATGATTTTTTGACATCAATCAGCATCACAGTTGGATTTACAGCTATTTCTGCTGCAATAGGAGTGGGTATTGCTTCGCTAGGTTGTGCAGTGGTTCCAACGGTTGCTTTGGGCATAACAGCAGGAGTATTGATTGGGGCCACAGAAGATTGGGTTAGAAAACAAAATGGTTTATCTACTAAATGGACAAATTTTTAAGTAGGAGATATTATTATGGGATATATAATAGGAAATATGTCATTAAAGACTTTAGCAATAATTATTTTAGTTTTAGTTGTTGTATTAATATACTCGTTTTTTTCTGAAAGAAAACGAAGACCCGGGCATCCGTCTCTTGTCTTATTCCCGATATTTGGATTTGCTGCTTTAACAGTTCTTGGAGAAAGAATTATCAGGGAATTTTCTAGAAACGAAAGGCTCATCGAATTTGCAGGGATTGTAATGGTAATTATTTGTTCATTGACGTTTCTTTCTCTATTTATTGTCGTATACCTGATAAAAAGAAAAGAAATCAATCATTCAAATTATAGGAAAAAATAAACGAGTGAATTTAAATCACGATCAAGCAATTTAAGCTAATACATATGTTCTCCCAGCACCAACGTGGACATAGTATCATAAAGCTGTGCACGGTTGCTGAAATTACGACTCCTTTCCAAACGTAACCCGCAACCGTGTATGGTACCCCCACCATAGGCGCCCCTGTAGGGGAGCTGTCACGGCTTGACCGTGACTGAGGGGTTTATTGAAAGTATATGAAATGTCTTATCCCCTTCGAAAAATCAATGACACCTATGTTTTTGCGATACCAACGCGGACATAGTATCATAAATCCGTGCACGGTTGCCGAATTACGACTCCTTTCGAAACGTAACCGCAACCGTGTACGGCAAACCAAATTTTCATATCAAATATATCTGCATGACAAATCTTAATTTAATAGTAATTTCTTTGCCTATATTTTTGCAGGTTTAAGCAGTTTTAACGCAAAGAATTTAAGTGAAAGACAAACTATTTCACGATTGAAATTAAACTTTATTAAACCGACGTGTATGCAACAAGTATAAAAGACCGATTCTCGAGTTAGATTATCGGTCTTTTTTTTATTGCCTAAATTTATTACATAGCCGTTACTTGAAAGAGTAGCGGCATTCTTTATGAAAGGAGCATTTGGAATGTTTATTCTGTCAGGGCTTTAGTAATGTTATGTTAAAATCTAAGAGGGAGGTAATTCTATCGAAAAAGAAAGTGTAACAGAAATACCATTGTCACAGATTCGTAACTTTCCCGATCATCCCTATCAGGTTAAAGATGATGAGTGTATGAATGACCTTGTTTCAAGTATTAAGGAACGGGGCCTTATTCAACCTATCATTGTACGACCGATTGAGGATAATCTTTATGAAATGGTGTCCGGTCATAGGCGCAAACGAGCTTTTGAACTTACAGGATTAAAGTCAATTCCTGCTAAAGTTGTGGAGCTTACAAGAGATGAAGCAATTTTAGTTATGGTTGACTCAAATTTACAGAGAGAAGTAATCTTGCCAAGTGAAAAAGCGAAAGCGTATAAGATGAGGCTTGATGCAATGAAAAGACAGGGACGGCGTTCGGATTTAACTTCTCGACCAATGGGCGACAAGTTAAATAATAAGAGGGCAGGCGAGATTCTTGGTGAAGCAGTTGGCGAAAGCGAACGTCAAGTTCAAAGATACATTCGCCTGACTGAATTGATCCCCGAAATGCTTGACCTTGTTGATGAAGGGAAAGTTGCAATGAGACCTGCTGTTGAAATTTCGTACCTTCCGAAAGAATCTCAGGAGCAGTTGGTTAAGGCAATGGAATTTTCGGACGCCACACCGTCACATTATCAGGCAATAAGAATGAAGAACTATTATCGTGACGGTAAATTAACAGAAGAGGTTATAGATACAATAATGGATGAGGCGAAGCCCAATCAAAAAGAAAAATCACCGTTTAGAGATAAACGAATTGAGGGCTTGATTCCGCAATCCGTTCCGAGAGATAAACAGTGCGATTATGTGCTGAAAGCTCTAAGGTTCTATAACAAATACAGAGAACGAGCAAGAGATAACCGTGAAAGGTGAAATCTTGCTCTATTTTTATTTATGAAAGGATTTTATATTATGATTATTAAAGCAGAAATTACAAAGAGAGTAAACGGAGATAAGCCGCTCAAGGCTTTCGCAGACGTTATTATTGACGGTGCGGTTGTAATTCACGGCATCGGTGTTGTTGAAAAGGAAGCAGGCAGATATATCACAATGCCCCGTTCACAGTGGAAGAACAAAGAAGGCGAAATCAGACAGAGAGATATTTGTCACCCGATTTCAACTGCGGCACGCAGTATGATTGAAGAAGCCGTATTTGCCGCATACGACAGCACGGATGAAAACTAAGGAACGGGAGGTGAAAAATTATGGCTAATAAGTTTATGTCAAAAGTAAAAGCTCTTTGCAAAAAGGCAAAGGACTCACTTGAAGCAAAGACAGCAGTTATGAAAGCAAATGCACATACAACTTTCGACGGCACAGTTGCCGAAGCGTATGTCGATACCGGAGTGAAAATTCTCATTGCCGTTGTAATCGGCGCACTTCTTCTCGCAGGTCTTTACACATTGTTCAACACAACCATTATGCCGACTGTGTCCGATAAGATCACAGAGCTTTTCGGCTATAACGGTTAATCAAAAATTTTTTTGGAGGTATTTATTATGTTTAATAAGGTTAAGTCATTTTTCGGTAAGGTTATTTCAAAGACAGAAAACAAGATCGAGACAGCAAAGGCTGTTATGACCGCAAGAGTATACACCGTGCTTGACGGCACAGTTGCAGAAGCGTATGTCGATACAGGAGTGAAGATCCTCATCGCTGTTGTTATCGGCGCACTTCTTCTCACTTTGCTTTATGCTCTTTTCAATGACACAATTATGCCGAGCGTAACGGAAAAAGTCGAGGGACTTTTTAATTATGCAGGCTAAATAAAAAACGGCGGGGCGGCTTATGCCGTCTCGCTTTAAGGACGATATATGATGATAAGAAGTGTTCAACAAATCGGACCGATAAGGCCCGTTATGATTGATAAGACACCTACGCTGAACTTAAAGTCGTTACCCGA
Source organism: Bacteroidaceae bacterium (assembly GCA_963631735.1). Taxonomy (GTDB): domain Bacteria; phylum Bacillota; class Clostridia; order Oscillospirales; family Acutalibacteraceae; genus CAG-488. Next base: position 3,834 of record CAVGRW010000003.1, read on the forward strand.
TTTCATATTCCTGATGATTTTACTGTTCGTAATTTATCGGATTTCGGAATCGGTGATTAGACGGACACCCGGATATACAAAAGAAGATAAAAAAATCCCAATATATCAAATCATCTGTATTATTGTTGTGTCAAGTCTGCAAATCGGGTTCGGATGGTCGGAGGAGCTTGTCAAAGGCATTATTCTTTTGCTGATTTTGCTTTATGCCTCGGTGTCGGATATTCAAACACACAGAGTAAAGGACATTGCTTCGGTGATGATCTTAATTACGGGCTTTATAGGGATAACCGCGTCGGAAATTCCGAAACATCTTTTCGGCGGACTTTTAATAGGCGGTATTTTATTTATATGTGCCGTTGCAAGTAACAACAGAATAGGCGGAGCCGATGTGAAACTGTCGGCGGCTTGTTCTTTTTTACTCGGTTTTCAGCGGGGTATGGCAGGTCTCGTTATCGGTCTTTTGTCGGCAATAATCTGCAATCTGATTTTAAATCGTAAATCCAAGATAAAAGGAAAAGCGTTTCCGCTGGTACCGTATTTGTCGGTTGGGTTTATGATTATGTACTTCTTTTAAGGAGGCTTAAACAAAATGAAAAACAGAACAGCCATAGGAATTGTGTGTATAATTCTTGCCGTTGCCATAACATTTGTTGTTTCTCCGATGGTTAATAAGGTGTCGGATAAGAAAACGGAAACGGTGAGATTTACAGCAAACGTAACACACGGAACAAAAATAAAGGAAACAGATGTTGAAGTCGTGAAGATTTCAAATTCAGCATTGCCCGATAAGGTCGTTAAGAATAAGACTGCGGTTGTCGGAAAGTATGCGACGGCGGACTTGTTCAAAGGCGATTTTGCAACAGAAAACAAAGTAACGGATAATGCCAATACAGCGTCGGATGTTATGGCCTCGCTCAAAGGTAATAAGGTGGCGATGAGTATTACAATTAACTCATTTGCCGGAGGTCTTTCGGGTAAATTGCAAAACGGCGATATTGTAAGCATTTGCGTAACAGGCAAAGACAATAAAACCGAAATACCTGCGGAGCTTAAATATGTCAAGGTAATAACGACAACAACTTCGGGCGGCATTGATGAAAACGATGTTGTAGAGAATGAGGACGGCAGCTTTGATCTGCCGACTACAATTACGGTGCTTGTGTCGGTTGAACAGGCGAGAATACTTGCAAACTATGAAAAAAACGCAGCAATGCATATTGTACTTGTTTACAGAGGTGATGACGCTTCTGCCGAAAAGTTTTTAAAAGCACAGGACGCATATCTTGAAAAGAATAGCATAAATGGAGGGTGAATATGGCGAAGATTATTTCGGTTATAGGTTCACCGGGCAGCGGAAAAACAACGGTTGCGTTAAAACTTGCTCAGGAGCTTTATTGCTCAACGTCGAACGGAGCGGTAATTTACCTTTCTCCGTCATTGAAAGTTCCTGCTTTGGGAGTTCTTTTTCCTAATTACAAGCCCGACAGCGTTTTTTCTCTCGGAGCAATGTTTGATAAAACGGATATATTTGAAGAAGATGTTTTAAATCATCTGGTTACGGTCAAAGCGATGAACAATTTCGGCTGTCTCGGATATATGACGGGAGAAAACATATATACCTATGCACAGCTTACCGAGGATAAAGTCAGTTCCTTTTTTGATGTGCTTGACAGAATGACAGGATATGTGTTTGTTGATTGTACCGATGAGGAAAATGATCTCATTTCCCGGTATGCTTTGAGAAAATCCGATGAGGTCGTGCTGGTTCTTTCTCCCGACCTTAAAAGTATGGTCTATCTTGCATCAAATGAGGAAATCTTCGGCACAAACGCAGAGAGAGCAATAAGAGTTTTGAATGTAACCGAAAATGAACTCTTTTCTCCGATTGACGACGTGAAAGCAAATGTGAAAAACATTTCGTTTGTCTTACCGTTCAGCAGGCAGATAAGAAGTCAGCAACTTGACGGACTGCTTTACGAAAGGGCAAAGGATAAAGCGTACAGAAAAGAGCTTATGAAAATTGTAAATGTAATAATTTAAGAGGAGGACGGAAAGTGCAGAAACACATTGATTTTGTGCCGCTGCTTTCAATGGTTCAGGAGCATATCTCCTCCCGATATGCGGCGGCACTTTCAGATAAGAATAAATTACCTCAGCTCAAGTCATATATCGACAAGTTTCTCCGAGACGGCGGATATGTCGTTGACGGATTGTCACAATCGGATTTGAGCGATAGGCTTTATTCCGAAATGGCAGAGTATTCAATCCTTACAAAGTATCTCGGCAGAGATAATATTGAGGAGATAAATATCAATGCGTGGAATGATATTGCAATTACCTATACTTCGGGAAGAACCGTGAAAACAAAGGAACATTTCTATTCTCCGTCACACGCAGTTGATATAGTTAAAAGACTGCTCCATCATTCGGGTATGATTATTGATAACTCGACGCCTATGTCTCAGGGACACTTGCCGAACAATACAAGAATTACTGCGTTGAAAGAACCGATTGTTGACGATGATGTCGGAGTGAGTGTTTCAATCCGACTTCTGCATCCGTCGAGGGTAAATAAAAAGGAAATTATCCAATCGGGTAATGCAACCGAGAAGATGATGGATTTTCTTTGTATGTGTATGAGATACGGCGTTTCAACCGTAGTTGCCGGAGCCACAAGCTCAGGTAAAACCACCTTGCTTAATGCTTTGCTTTCAACAATTCCCGATGGAAAGAGAGTTTTTACTATTGAAACAGGCTCAAGGGAGCTTTCGCTTGTCAGAAAAAAGAAGGGCAGAGTTGTAAACAACGTTGTCCATACTCTGTCAAGACCTTCGGATAATCCCGCATTTGATATAACACAGGAAGATCTTGTCGTAGCTTCACTGCGATTTAATCCCGATATTGTTTGCGTCGGAGAAATGCGAGATGTGGAGTGCTATTCTGCGGTTGAAGCGAGCCTTACGGGACATACAGTTGTATCAACCGTTCACGCTTTCGCAGCGGATTCCGCACATATGAGAATTGCACTTCTGTGTCAGAAAAGATTTCCGATTGACTTCAAAACTTCTCTTATGCAGGCGGGTCAGGCTTTCCCCATAGTTGTTTACACACATAAACTTGAAAACAACGATAGAAAGATTATGGATATATCGGAATGTGAAATACTTCCGAGCGGCGACAGGGTTTACCATACTTTGTTCAGGTTTAACATAACGAAGAATGAGATCGTGAACGGCAGATATATTACCGAGGGGTTTTTCGATCAGCCCGAAATAATGTCGGATAACCTTAAACGTAAATTACTTCAGTTCGGTGTTCCGCAGGAGGAATTGAACAAATTCTTAGAGAGGGGAGCGGATTACAAATGATTTTTCCCGTAATTGCATCTGTATTTTTAATAATCGCAGTCGTATGTTTTCTCAATTTGACTCCGCAGCAGATATGGATGATATAAATTCGGTTGTTTCAAAGAAACCGAATCTCCGTGACAGGGCAAGATCGCTTAGGTCCGGAAAGAAGAAAAAAGGATTGGGCGCAAGGCTCAACTACCTTCAGTCTGCCTTAAAAGCCTGCGGAAAAGAAAGCAAATTTGCAGTTGTATGTTCTTCTGCCCTTATTCTCTTTGCTGTCGGTGCGGTAGCTGCCGTTTTAATCGATAACGTTTTCCTTATTCCCGCTTTTTCGGTCGCCTTTGCAATGATCCCTTTTATTTATGTAAAGAACATAACAAGTATATATGAAAGGCAAACAAAAGAAGAGCTCGAAACCACCCTCTCGATAAATACAACGTCGTATGTCAGAAGTGACGATATCGTTTCGGCGGTACAGGAAATTTGCCGTATATCAGACCGCCGCTGAAAGATTGTTTCACAGCGTTTATCGGCGATGTGCTGGCGGTGTCGTCAAATATCAAACGTGCAATTAAAAAGCTCAAGGCAAAGATTGACGATGAGATATTTCAAGAATGGTGTGATACACTGATTCAGTGTCAGGATAACAGAGAAATGAAAGATACTTTACAGCCTGTTGTTGCCAAACTTACCGATGTGCGTATAGTAAATAACGAGCTTAACACTATGATGTCGGCAGTCAGGACGGAGTATTACACAATGGTCGGTCTTGTTGTCGGCAATGTCCCGCTTCTTTATGTTCTGAATAAAGATTGGTTTCATACGCTCATATATGAAACATCGGGCAAAATGGTTCTCGGCGTATGTGGAATAGTTATCGTAATAACCTATGTTCGTGGATTGGGTGTGTTTAAAATACCGATAACCGTTACAAGCCACAGATCAGGCATATCGGAAAAATATTGGAAGTAGGTGACGGTTTTGAAAGTTTTATCTTCAAAGAAAGCCGAGGGATATATAATGCCCTGCGTTTTGATAATTGTCTTGGCGGCAATCTTTTCGGGTATATTCGTTTATTCGGTTTCGCTTTCAAAAGTCAATGTTATGAAAGAGAACAGTAAGATTGTTCTTGACAGTTTTGTAACACAAAAAGCAACCGAGATATTCAACAGCATAAAACAGGGCAATGACTATACGATTAGAGCCGTTATAAATCTGCACTCATCAACTTTTGCACATTGGAAAGAGACGGTGAAAACCTGTATAGTATAGATGCGGACGGCAATGAGCAGTTCCACATATCCGAACCTGTAATCAGCTTCAAAGCGGAACACGAGCTTAAACTGTGCGTAAGTTATACGATGTCGATACCGATTTATTTTGCAGGTGCGTATATCACTTCTGCATCCGTTCCGGTGGAAGTATCGTCCGTATTAACCGAAAAATTCTGATTTATGGAGGAAAAAGAGTATGAAAAAGTTTAAAGGAAACAAGATTGTTATATTACTGCTTGCGGCAGTAATCGTTGCTTTGGCAGTATTTGCGATTTTAAAGAGCCGCTCGTCTGACAACAAGAAAACAGAAATTGTTTCAAAGACAACGACCGAAGCGGTTGAAGTATCCGATGATATTGTTATCAAGGATAACCCGACCGAGAAAGTCGAAAATACAGAGAAAGTGTCGAAAAAGGTAATCAAACCCGAAGAACCAACCACAAAGAAAAAGAGTACGGGTAATAAGGTTCAGAAGGTTAACACGGAAAAACCTGCCGCACCCGTAACAAAAGGCAATCCGGCAGGCATATCGCAGGGTAAGAATTATGAAATTATCGACAACGGCAATGATGATGTGAACGAATACAGCTGCGGAACAAAGGGACATCACTGCGACAGCAAGGAGACACACGACTTTATAGTGAGCCTTGAAAAGAAAGGCTGTCCGTATTGCGGTTCACATTCCTGCAAGAGCTTCTATACCTATGACGAATGGGGTAACGCCTGTTATGATCCGACGAAATGTGACAAGTATTCCGAAAAGAACGATCCCTGCGAATACTGTCAGGTTTGCGGTAAAAAGGTCGGAACAGGCTCGGGTGATACTTGTGTCAGATTTACGGTTGATACCAAATGCCCCGAATGCGGCAAAAGCGTTAAAGCCAAAACTTGCCATTCACATTAAACATTTATATAAAACTTGCAATTCGCTTGCATATCGCAATCATTTGTGATATACTAATTGCAAAAGGAAGTGTTTTTATGGCAAGAACATCAAATGTTTTCGCACGAGTTGAACCTCAGATTAAAGAGGAAGCCGAAGAAATCCTTGAGCAGCTCGGTATTCCGATGTCAAATGCGGTCGGAATGTTTTTAAGACAGGTCGTTATGCAAAGAGGAATTCCTTTTGAAATGAAGTTGCCTAAAAATATGCCTTTGGCATACGAAGGTCTTTCAAAGTCTGAGTTTGACGCTGAAATGGAGAAAGGAATGGCGGATGTAAAAAACGGCAATGTAGTTTCGGCAGATGATGCGGAAAAATATATGTATGCAGGCAGAGATATTTCAAAACAACTCAGTGAAGAATAGAATAAAGCCCGACCGGAGAAGTCGGGCTTTAATTTTTTAGTACAGACAGAGCAAAAATCCGAGAAAGTGTGCTACCGTTCCTCCGAGAACGAAAAGATGGAAAATGAAGTGAAAATATGGTTTATTCTTTCCGAGCTTATAAAATACGGTACCTACGGTGTAGATTATTCCGCCGAGGATCAGCAATCCGAAAAGAAGCTTCGGTTTTGCATTGTACTTATAGATCGGATAGAAAAGAAGTACGGTCATCCAACCAAGAACCAAATACAAAACCATTTGCAATTTCTTGTATTTTTCCTGATCAATGAATGTCAATGCAATTCCAAGTACAGCGGTTACAAGACTGACCGTAATGCAAATTATCGCAAAAGTTTTCATATAAGGAAGTGCTGTGAGAATCATCAACGGAATACTTGTTCCTATTATAAGAACAAAGATTACGGAATGATCGACGAGTCTTGCAATTTTTTTTGCTTTTCCGGGTGTAATGTAGTGATATATTGACGAGCCGCTGTATAGGATAATCATTGCTGTTCCGAAAATAAGCGAGCTGACAACATGACTTGTATCATTTGAGCGAAAAAGCAATATAATCATTGCAATCGCTCCGAATAATACACCTAAAAAGTGGGATATGTAGTTAGCTTTTTCTTCTTTTTCGCTGTAATGCGGCAGCTTAACATTTTCAAGAACCATTTGAACATCTCCTTGAGTTTTCTTGTTTTGTGATTACATTCTATATCCGATATCAGTAAAAGTCACCCTACTTTATAATTAAACGGCTCTACACCGAATCCACTTGAAGTAGAGAACAGCTTTGTAACAGTCAGATTAAAAAGAAAATATACAGCATTGAGTATAATAACACAGAAGACAGTAAAAAAGCAAGTAATTAAGCTGTTTAAAAGATAAACAAATATTACTTTTGGTATTTGCTTTTTTAGGGTTGAAAATAATTATCGTTATGATATAATTAAGCAAAAGTATTACCTTTTAGGAAGTGGATCATTATGAAAAACTCAATTAATATCGGAATTATCGGTCTTGGCGGTCGAGGATATAGTATGATGAATACTATGATTAAAATGGACGACATAAATATTCTTGCCGTTTGTGATAAATATCAGGATCGAGTCGATAATGCAATTAAATTGGCGGTTGACAATGGACGCCCTGCACCAATGGGTACAACGGAACTCGGTGAAGTGCTTTCGATGGAGGGTATTGATTCGGTTTATATAGCAACAGACTGGGAAAGCCATGTTAAGATTGCGATAGAATCAATGAAAAAAGGTATCCCTGCTGCAATGGAAGTAGGCGGAGCATACACTCTTGATGAATGTTGGGAGCTTGTTGACACATATGAAAAAAACGGTGTTTGGACAATGATGATGGAGAATTGCTGCTACGGTGAGCGTGAGATGATGGTTCACAATATGGTGCGTGAAGGGATTTTTGGCGACATTGTTTTCTGCTCGGGACAGTATGCACACGACCTTCGCGATGAAGTTGCCTACGGCGAGAAAAACCGTCATTACAGACTTCGTAATTATATTTCAAGAAATTGCGAGAATTATCCGACACATGAACTCGGACCGATTGCAAAAATTCTTGATATAAATTACGGCAACAGGTTTGTATCTATGTCATCGGTATGCAGCGGTTCTGCCGGATTGACGGAATTTGTTCATCAACATAAAGACTTAAGACCTTCGCTCGGAAACACAAAATTTGCTCAGAGCGACGTTGTTAAAACGTTTATCAAAACGGAAAACGGCGAACTCATTGAGCTTACTCTTGATACCTGTCTTCCACGTTTTTACAGCAGAGGATTTACCGTCAGAGGTACAAAAGGACTTTATCAGGAGGACGGAGACATAGTTTTCCTCGATAAGAAGCAGTATAAAAAGAATGAATGGACGCAGAAAAAGTTCTGGGGTCGTGCAAAACGTTTTGCAAAGAAGTATAATCATCCACTTTGGCAGGATACTACAAAAGAAATGCTTGATGCAGGACACGGCGGTATGGATTGGCACATAATAAGAGCTTGGGTCGTTGCAGTGAAAAACGGCACTCTTCCTCCGATAGATGTTTATGATGCTGCCGCTTGGATGAGCATAACTCCTCTCAGCGACTACTCGTTGAAAAACAACGGAGTTACTGTTGAAATTCCTGATTTTACTCGTGGAAAATATAAAAACAGACTCCACAAAGATGACAATATATACGATATAAAATAATTTAACAACAGATAAACATTTAAAGCTCGATTTAAAATCGGGCTTTATTTTTTGGAAAGTGAGATGATGAATATAAAAAAGGTAATTTCAATCATAATGGTTTTCTGCGTGGTTTTCTCTTCAATTTCTATAAGGTTATTTTCAGCAATATACTCGCCGGCAGTATCGGATATATGATGATGACAAGGTGCGGATTTCCGCAGCACAGGCTTGAAACATATATCAATATGTTAAACGATCGGGGATTTGATGTTTCAGTCAGTTCTTTTGAAAACGGAGAAAGAAAAACCGTGTCGGTTATTTCACAAAACAAAGAAGATCCCGTAGAGAGCAAGCCCGTAGGAAAAATTGATTATCTGAATTCGGACGGAACGGTTCGTGAAAGCATTGAATATACAAGCGAATACCGGTTTGTGAACGATATTAAGGAAGAAAACTTTTTCGACGAGCCTATGTCGGTATATTTGTATTCAGATAAGGACGGCAATTCGATATCAACCGATTTTGCAAAAAATCTTGCAAATGATTTAAACGGATTTGAAGTAATACCGAGTCCGTATCTTGAGGAAGAACCGCTAAACGACGAGCTTATCGGCAGGAAAGTAATTATTGACGGCGACAGCTATATAGTCGAAAGTGTTTCTCAAAAGTCGGGTGACGTTTCAATGAGAGATACGTCCTCAATTTATCCGATAAACAGGGTAGAAAAAGTTGGTTTTGTTCGTGAACATCTTGCTCCGATAACGGAAAAAGAAATTAAGGAAGAACCTGTATTTTCTCCGCCGACTTGGGAAGAAACAAAGGAAAATACTTCAACTGCTTTTCAGAATGTTCCGGAAAGCGAAAAACATAATTTTTCAATTACGGACGATAACTTGGGCATAGGGGGTCCGAAAGAGAAGTTCCGAAACAATATGGCGGCTGTAAATCTTTTGCATGAGCTTGAATTCGATAACCGTCTTGCAACCCCCGAAGAACAGGAGATATTGTCAAAATATGTCGGCTTTGGAGGACTTGCAGACGCTTTTGATGAAAGCAAAGAAGCTTGGTCGGATGAGTATAAAGAACTTATTATAACACTCTCTCCCGATGAATATGCTGCGGCAAGAGAAAGCACATTGACGGCTTTTTACACGCCTCCCGTTGTTATCCGTGCAATGTATGATGCACTTCAAAATATGGGATTCAGTGACGGTAATATCCTTGAACCCTCGTGCGGAACGGGTCATTTTATCGGTATGCTTCCGCAAAGTATGCAAAACAGCAAGTTCTACGGCGTGGAGATGGACAGTATTTCCGGGCGGATTGCACAACAGCTCTATCAGAAATCCAACATTGCCGTTCAGGGATATGAAAAAGTATCACTCCCCGACAGCTTTTTTGATGTTGCGATCGGCAATGTTCCGTTCGGTCAGTTTAAGGTTGTTGATAAGAAATATGACAAGAATAATTGGCTGATTCACGATTATTTCTTCGGCAAGACCCTTGATAAAGTACGTCCCGGCGGTATCATTGCCTTTATAACCTCATCGGGTACGATGGATAAAAAGAACCCTGCCGTCAGAAAGTATATCGCACAAAGGGCGGAACTCCTCGGTGCTGTTCGTTTGCCGAATAACACTTTTAAAGCCAATGCGGGAACAGAAGTTACCTCCGACATCATCTTCTTGCAAAAGAGAGATACGCTTGTCAACGATGAACCCGATTGGGTCTTTCTTGACCGTGATGAGAACGGAAACGAAATGAACAAATACTTTGTCGATAACCCTGAAATGGTTCTCGGCGAAATGGTTATGGAAAGCTCTCAGTTCGGTCAGTCATTAACTTGTAAACCTTATGAGGACAGAGATCTTTCAGATCTTTTATCAGAAGCAATACAGAATATTCATGCGGATTTTTCCGAACTTGATGTTTCTGAAATAGATGAGATTGAGGACAATTCAATTCCCGCTGACCCTGATGTTAAAAATTTCAGCTTTACGGTTGCAGACGGTAAAATATATTACCGTCAAAACAGCAGAATGAATCCCGTTGATGTTTCGGCAACCGCTGAGAACAGAATTAAGGGAATGATTAAAATACGTGATTGTGTAAGAGAGCTTATACGGTTACAGACAGATGATTTTCCCGATAGCAGCATTAAGTCGGAACAGGATAAACTTAATTATATATATGACTCGTTTACAAAGAAATACGGACCTCTCAATTCAAGGGCAAACAGGCTGGTATTTTCCGATGACAGTTCATATTGCCTTTTGTGCTCGCTTGAAATAATCGGTGAAAACGGTGAATTGAAGCGTAAAGCGGATATGTTCACCAAAAGGACAATTAAGCCCCACGTCAAAGTAACCGCCGTATCAACGGCAAGTGAGGCGTTGGCGGTGTCTATCGGAGAAAAGGCAAGAGTAGATATGCCGTTTATGTGTGAACTGACAGGAAAGTCAGAACAGGAAATCTTTGAAGAACTCAAGGGCGTTATATTCTTAAATCCCGAATACACTTCTGAATACAGTCACGAAGAAAAGTATCTTACCTCCGATGAATATTTATCGGGCAATGTAAGGCAGAAACTTGAATTGGCAAAAAGAACGGCAAAACTTTATCCCGAGGACTATAACATAAATGTTGAGATGCTTGAAAAGGTACAGCCGCAGGATTTGTCTGCGAGTGAAATATCGGTTCGTTTGGGAGCTACATGGCTTCCGCCCGATGATGTTCAGAACTTTATATTTGAGCTGCTGCAAACACCCCGTTATGCTCAATGGAATATCAAGGTTCATTATTCGGAATATACTGCCGAGTGGAGCATCGAAAACAAGAATTATGATAAATCCAATGTTATGGCGAACAGCACATACGGAACAGAAAGAGTAAATGCTTACAAGATTATCGAGGAAACTCTTAACCTAAAAGACGTTCGTATTTTTGATTACGTTGAAGATATAAACGGTAACAAGAAGCCTGTTCTTAACAAAAAAGAAACTGCAATCGCTCAGGGTAAGCAGGAAATGATAAAGCAGGCTTTTCAGGATTGGATATGGAAAGATCCCGAACGCAGGGAACGCCTTGTCAGAAAGTATAACGACTTGTTCAATTCAATGAGGGCGAGAGAGTATGACGGCAGTCATATTACTTTCAGCGGAATGAACCCCGAAATATCTTTGCGGCCGCATCAGATAAATGCCGTTGCACGAATTATGTACGGCGGAAACTCTCTTCTTGCACACGTTGTTGGCGCAGGCAAGACCTTCGAAATTGTTGCGGCGGCGCAGGAGAGTAAAAGGCTCGGTCTTTGCAATAAATCTTTGATTGTTGTTCCGAATCATCTTACGGAGCAATGGGCTTCCGAGTATTTACAGCTTTATCCGTCAGCCAATATTCTTGTTGCCACGAAGAAAGATTTTGAAACCAAGAACCGAAAAAAGTTCTGTGCAAGAATTGCAACAGGGGACTATGACGCAGTAATTATCGGTCATTCACAGTTTGAAAAAATACCTGTCAGCATCGAACGACAGCAATACATGTTACAAAAACAGATTGATGAAATAACAGACGGAATAACTCAGGTCAAAGCTAACCGAGGAGAAAGATTTACGATAAAACAGCTTGAAAAAACGAAAAAATCCTTGCAGGTCAAACTCAATAAACTCAATGACCAAAGCAGAAAAGATGATGTTGTAACCTTTGAAGAATTGGGCGTTGACAGGCTTTTTGTGGACGAGGCGCACAGTTTTAAGAACCTCTTTTTATATACAAAAATGAGAAATGTCGGAGGTATAGCTCAGACGGAAGCACAGAAGTCATCGGACTTATTTATGAAGTGTCGGTACCTTGATGAGGTTACGGGAAGCAAGGGCGTTATCTTTGCAACAGGCACTCCGGTATCCAATTCAATGGTTGAACTTTATACTATGCAAAGGTATTTGCAATACGAAACTCTGGCGGAAAGAAACCTACAACATTTTGATGCGTGGGCGTCTACTTTCGGAGAAACCGTTACGGCAATTGAGCTTGCGCCGGAGGGCACGGGATACAGATCAAAAACACGGTTTGCGAAGTTCTATAACCTGCCTGAGTTAATGATGATGTTTCGTCAAGTTGCGGATATTCAAACGGCGGATATGTTAAATCTGCCCGTACCGAAAGCAGTTTATCATAATATTGCTGTAAAGCCGACCGATATTCAAAAGGAACTTGTTGCTTCATTGTCCGAAAGGGCGGAGAAGGTAAGGAAAAAGATGGTTGATTCAAGTATTGACAATATGCTTCTGATTACCAACGACGGCAGAAAATTAGCGCTTGATCAAAGACTTACAAATGAAATGCTGCCCGATGATCCGAACAGCAAGGTGTCTGCTTGTGTAAACAATGTTTATGAAATATGGGAGAAAACTTCCGAGCAAAGGTCTACTCAGTTGATCTTTTGTGATCTCTCAACTCCCCATAATGACGGCAAGTTTAATGTCTACGACGATATCCGTAAAAAGCTGATATCTAAAGGTGTGCCGGAGAATGAGATAGCATTTATTCACGATGCGGACAGTGAGGCGAAGAAGAAAGAATTGTTTTCAAAAGTTCGCACGGGAAAGGTTCGTGTTCTGATCGGCAGCACTGCAAAGATGGGCGCAGGTACGAACGTGCAACAGAAATTGATTGCAATTCATCACACCGATTGTCCTTGGCGGCCCGCAGATCTCCAACAACGTGAGGGAAGAATTATACGGCAAGGCAATGAAAATCCCGAAGTTAATATATACAGTTATGTCACCGAAGAAACTTTTGACGCCTATTTATATCAGCTTGTAGAGAACAAGCAGAAGTTTATCGGTCAGATTATGACTTCAAAATCGCCTGTGCGTTCAGCGGAAGATGTTGACGAGCAGGCGCTTTCTTATGCCGAGATTAAAGCTCTTGCAACAGGCAATCCGTATATAAAGGAGAAAATGGATTTGGATGTTGCGGTGTCAAAGCTTAAGCTGTTAAAGCAGAACCATTTGAGTCAGAAGTATGCTCTTGAGGATAAGATTATAAAGTTCTATCCGCAGGAGATAAAACGCTTTGAAGAACGAATTGATGGATATAACTCGGATATTGAAAGAGCAAAAGAAAACACAATTCTCAATGATGACGGGTTCTCTGAGATGATTGTTGAAGATGTATCTTATTCCGAAAAGAAAGCTGCCGGAACAGCGATACTTGCCGCTTGTAAGGCCATGACCTCGCCAGAACCGAAAGAGATTGGATCATATCGAGGCTTTAAATTGGAACTGTCATTTGAAACTTTTGAAAAGCAATATGTATTAACTCTTGTAGGTTCACTGCGTCATTCCGTTCCGCTCGGCGCAGATATTTTCGGAAATATATCCCGTATAGATAATATGATCTCATCTTTACCGGATAAAATGGCAGACTGTAAAGAACGACTTGCCGATACGAAAAATCAGCTTGAAAACGCAAAGGCGGAAGTCGAACGACCGTTCCCGCAGGAAGAAGAACTCTCAAAAAAGAATGAACGTTTAGCTGAACTTAACGCTTTGCTTGATATGAACCATACGGAAAATGAGATTGCTGATGGAGAAGTTGAAAATGTTTGTGTTGTAAAAAATATGGATAGAGACATAGCAAGGTAAAATATGCAGTAATGTTTTTATCCGATTTTTATTATGAGGAGTTGATGTTAATGACGCTTGAACAGTTAAATACAGCACTTTATGAAAAGGTGTATGCAGAACAGCAGGAGTTCATAAGTTTATTAAAAACTATGACTCCCGAAAATATTATTCAGTATGCTTATGAACTTGTTATCCGTGAGGATATATTGTTGTCACTTGAAGAAAACGATCTTGAGGCAAAACAGTGTAAAGCTCTTTTGAGAGAAAAGAAACCCCTTGATAAATTGTTCCTTGCTTGGGAGAAACACGAAGGTGAGCATATGAATGAAATTCGTGATTGCATTGAGAATAAGGCAAATGAGCTTATCAACGCTGCAAGGATCAAATCAGAGAGGGACAGCAGATAGCATACAGAATTATTGAAAGGAGGTTGTTTGTAGATAATGAATAAATATGAAGTTACAATCACAGAAACGCTGGAAAGAAAGATTGAAGTTGAAGCAGAAAGTGCCGAAGAAGCACAGCGTATGGTAAAAGACGGTTGGGAGAACAGCGATTACATTCTTTTACCTGATGACTTTTCTGACGTTAATTTTTCAACGAAAGAGATCGAAAATCAGAAGATAAAAGTTGTTTTACTTGAACCCGGGAAGATGGCAAGAATGGCAGAAATCGGAACTTCACTTAAGGATTTACAGGAGATAGTCGGCGGATATATTGAGACCGCTCATTTTTTTGATGAACCTGTTTGCTTAGTCTGTAATGAAGAAGGAAAGGTTCGGGAACTGCCTATTAACAGAGGCATATACGACAAAAACAAGAAACTTATTGATGTTATTGTCGGAACAGCTTTTATCTGTGATTGCTCCGGCGAAGAATTCGGAAGCTTATCCGATGAACAGATTAAGAAGTACACTAAAAAACTTATGTACCCGGAAAAATTCTATTTTAACGGCAATGAAATTGTAGGAAAAAAGTTTAATCCTAATAACAGAGAACATGAAAGGTGATGTTTAAAATGAAAAAATTTAAGGTTGTGGTACTTCATACAATCGTGTATGAAGTTGATGTTAACGCTGCTTCAAAAGAGAAAGCGGAGAACAAGGTCAAGGATATTGACGTGAACACAAATATACTTGATCAGACGGACAATTTTGATTTCCTTGCGGCATATCAGGCTTATGAATGTGATAACGATGAGGGAATTATGGACGACGAGGACGACTTTGACGAGAAAGAATGTCAGCCAGACTTATCGAATTAAGATGCCAATGCCGTTGGCATTAGTCTTAGCAAGCACTGAATTTGTACGGACAAATTCGCTTGTTAGGGGAAAGCCCCTAATACCCCAAGAAAGAATCGAGGAATATGAGATGAGAAAAAGAAATATTGACATTCATTTATTCCGTGGCTTTCGGCAATCCCTTTAATATTTCCGTTTGTGAGGACAGCCTAAAAACTGTCCTCATTTTTGTTATGGGATATATTCTCGGTATCGGTATTTATCTTTCAAGCGAAAAGAACTATCGGCGACGGGAAGAACACGGCTCGGCAAAATAGGGCAAGGCGGAAACAATTAAGAAGAAGTATATGGATGCCGATAAAAGTGAAAACAAAATCCTTACTCAAAATACCGCAATCGGTATTGACGGAAGAAAGCACAGACGAAATCTCAATGTTTTGGTATGCGGCAGTTCGGGAGCAGGTAAAACAAGGTTTTATGCAAAGCCGAATATTATGCAGGCGAACACGTCGTTTATTGTTCTTGATCCCAAGGGTGAGCTTCTCCGTGATACGGGAAATATGTTAAAAGACAAAGGCTATGATATTAAAGTTCTTGATTTAATTGATATGGAAAAGAGTGACTGCTATAACCCATTTGTGTATATTCATAACGATAACGATATCCAAAGGCTTGTTACGAACCTCTTTAAAAATACTACACCAAAAGGAAGTCAGAGTACCGACCCGTTCTGGGATCAGGCGGCAAGTATGCTGTTGAAAGCGCTTATTTCATTTCTTCATTATGAAGCTCCGCCGGAGGAGCAAAACTTCTCGATGGTTCTTGAACTTATACGAGCCGGGAATATCCCCGAAGAACAGACAGACTTTGAAATAACCAGTCCGCTTGATGACATATTTGCACGTCTTGAAGCACAGAAACCCGATCATATTGCTCTTAAGTATTACCGTTCATATCACAGCGGTACAGCGAAAACGTTGAAGTCAATTCAGATTGCATTGCTTGCAAGACTTGAGAAATTCAATCTTGACTCATTCGCAAATATGACCTGCACAGACGAATTGGAACTCGATCAAATAGGCGAAAGAAAGACGGCGGTATTTGCTCTTATTCCCGAAAACGATACAAGTTTTAATTTTATCGTCGGAATGTTATACACGCAGCTTTTTCAACAGCTGTATTATCAAGCCGATTATGTTCACGGAGGCAGACTCAACTGTCATGTCCATTTCATAATGGACGAGTTTGCAAACATAGCGCTCCCGGATGATTTTGACAAATTGCTTTCAACTATGCGTTCCCGTGAAATATCGGTATCAATTATTATTCAGAATATGGCTCAGCTTAAAGCGCTCTTTGAAAAGCAGTGGGAATCTATCATGGGCAACTGCGATGAATTTCTTTATCTAGGAGGTAATGAACAGTCAACGCATAAGTATGTATCGGAATTGATGGGCAAAGAAACCATAGATACAAACACTTACGGACAGTCCAAAGGCAGAAACGGAAGCTATTCCACAAATTATCAGACCGCAGGCAGAGATCTGCTGACTCCCGATGAAGTGCGAATGCTCGACAACAAGTATGCACTTCTTTTCATTCGTGGCGAAAGACCTGTTAAAGATCTGAAATATGATATTTTAAAGCACCCGAATGTAAAGTACACAACCGACGGTTTGGGAGAAGCGTATATTCACGGATTCAATGATTACTCGGTACTTGAAATGAACTGTTTTGATCTTGATGAAATTGAAACAGATGAATCGGAAAACGTCAATTACGTTATTTATTCAAACGAAGAAATCGAAAAAATATTATTGAAATTGGAGGAAGAAAAGTGAAAAAAGTTAATAATTCTAAGCCTTTGAAGGGCAAGGTCAGAAAAGGCTTTAAAGCCTATGTTTATGCTGTTCTTTGTATCACAATGCTTGTGGTTTTCAGCGTTACGGCTTTTGCGGCAGGCGATCCTGTCGGTGTCGTAAACAATCTTTCAACATTCATCTTCGGACTTATCAGAGCCGTCGGTCTTATACTGCTTGGCTTCGGTATTGTTCAGGTAGGACTTTCTTTGAAGTCGCACGATCCGTCACAGAGAGCTAACGGATTTCTTACCGTTGCCGGCGGTATTGTTATTACCTTTGCAAAGGAAATCCTTGATTTGATTGTCAACTGATTACTGATGATTACGGTCGGCAGGCAAATTAACCTTGCCGACCGTATTAAATTAAGGGAGGTCTTTAATGGAAGAATCAAGTAATTGGGTAGTGCAAAATCTTCAAAATGCACTTGCCACTTGGAATAATAAATTAAGTGAAATATGGCTTCTCATCACTCAATCACCCGAAGAGTTCAAGGACGGTACAATATGGACTGTGATAACCAATATTCACGGAGCACTTCAGGCAATAGGATATTCGCTTCTGGTTTTATTCTTTGTTGTCGGAGTTATGAAAACCTGCGGCAGCTTTGCGGAAATCAAAAGACCCGAAATAGCTTTAAAGATGTTTATTCGTTTTGTGCTTGCAAAAGCCTCTATTGACTACGGGCTTGAACTGATGACATCACTTTTTGAAATCGTGCAGGGTATTGTTTCAAAGATTATGGAGACATCGGGATTGTCAAGTACAACCGAAACCGTTTTACCGGAGTCAATCATAAAGGCAATTGAGGAAAGCGGATTTTGGGAAAGTGTACCGTTATGGGCAGTAACCCTCATAGGCAGTTTATTTATTACCGTTTTATCGTTCATTATGATTATGACAGTATACGGACGATTTTTTAAAATATATTTATATACTGCTATTGCTCCGGTGCCGTTATCGTCATTTGCAGGCGAACCGTCGTCCTCCGTAGGAAAGAGTTTTGTTAAATCCTATGCGGCGGTATGCTTAGAGGGCGCAATTATTGTGCTCGGTTGTATAATCTTCTCAGTGTTTGCCGCTTCGCCGCCTGTTGTTGACGAGTCGGCTGCCGCTGTTAATCAGGTGTGGAGCTATGTAGGTGAATTGATATTCAATATGATCGTACTTGTCGGCACGGTAAAAATGAGTGACAGAGTTGTCAAAGAAATGATGGGACTGTAAAAAGCACTTTACAAATTGCGATTTTGTGGTATAATTGCAGTATAAAATCTGCGATTTTGCAGATATTTTAAATAATAAAATTTGCGATTTTGAGGTGAGCGCATGTTTAAAAGGAAAATATATGATAAACTGTTGGAATGGAAAAGAGAATCCGACGGTAAAACGGCTCTGCTTATTGAAGGAGCAAGACGAATCGGCAAATCAACAGTTGCTGAGGAATTCGGAAAGAATGAATATGAAACATATATACTTGTGGATTTTTCAACCGCATCAAAAAACGTAAAAGAATTGTTTGATGATGTTTCCGACCTTGATTATATTTTTCTTCAATTGCAGCTTCAATATAAAAAAGATTTAATTGAGAGGAAATCACTTATTATATTTGATGAAGTACAGCTTTGCCCTAAAGCTCGTCAGGCAATTAAATCGCTTGTAAAAGATCATAGGTACGACTATATAGAAACAGGCTCGCTTATATCCATAAAAAAGAATGTTAAAGATATTCTGATACCAAGTGAAGAACGAAAAATATCTATGTATCCTATGGATTACGAGGAGTTCCGTTGGGCTGTAGGCGACACAACAACAGTACCTCTTATGAGAAAATGCTTTGAGAGCAACAAAGGTGTAGGAGAACAGCTTAACAGAAAGCTTATGCGTGATTTTAGACTGTATATGCTTGTTGGAGGAATGCCGCAGGCGGTTAGCGAATATATAGAAACAAATAATTTCAGAAAAGTAGATGCAGTAAAAAGAGACATTTTAAATCTTTACGCTGATGATTTTATGAAGATTGATCCTACTGGTAAAGCTTCAATGCTCTTTGATGCAATTCCCGCACAGCTTAATAAAAACGCCGCAAGATATCAGGTGTCAAGCGTTTTGTCAGACGAAAGAGCAGACGGGCTTCTTGAACTTATTGCCGAAATGAAGGATTCAAAAACCGTTCTTGTATCATACCACGCAAACGACCCGAATGTAGGTTTGTCTAACAACAAAGATCTTGCTAAATTCAAACTGTTTATTTGCGATACAGGGCTTTTCACAACGCTTATGTTTAAAGACAGTGATTTTACCGAAAACACTATCTATGAAAGGCTTTTGGGTAATAATTTGGGCGCAAATCTCGGTTACTTGTATGAAAATATTGTTGCTCAGATTTTGACGGCAAACGGAAATGAATTATTTTATCACACAATAAAAAATGAAGCTTCAAGGCACAGCTACGAGGTAGACTTTTTGATAACCCGAAAAAACAAAATCTGTCCTATTGAAGTTAAATCGTCAACCTACAGAACGCATAAATCAATAGATGCTTTCTGCGAAAAGTATTCTTCAAGAATTCTGAATAAATACCTAATTTATACTAAGGATTTCAGCAAAGACAAGGATATATCCTGTTTGCCGGTTTATTATACTCAGTTTATTTAAATATCTAAACATTAGTTTTTTTTTGAGCATCACTTCGGTGATGCTTTTTCTTTTAGATCGGAGGAATGTCATTGGAAGTAAAAATTAACAGAGAAATACGAGATTACAGCGAAGCGGTATATTTCGGGCTTAATCTTCGTCAGTTTGTATTTTCGGTACTTGCTTGCGGCGTTGCGGTAGGTTTGTACTTTCTTTTAAAACCGTTTTTCGGCATAGAAACACTCAGTTGGGTTTGCATTGTCGGTGCGGCACCGTTTGCAGCTCTTGGATTTTTTAAATACCACGGTATGACAGCAGAGAAAGTTTTGCTTGCTTATATTAAGAGCGAAGTCTTGATGCCGAAGGAGCTAAAGTTTGTTTCGACGAACTATTATGACAGTATGGAAAGGGGAGATGAAATTGTTCGATCTCATAGGAACGATAAAAAAGAAAAGCGGACTCGATGAAATATTCGGTGACGGAATGAACGTTCCGAAATCTGTTCAGGATGTTATAAAAATTGATGCAGTATATTCGGACGGTATATTTATGACAGGAAAGGACAAATATTCTAAAACATTCAAATTTACCGATATCAATTACGCAGTATCAAGCAAAGAGGATAAAGAGTCACATTTTCTTAAATACAGTGAAATACTTAATTCGCTTGAAAATGGTATTTCAAGTCAGATCACGATAATAAACAGAAAACTTAAACACAATGAATTAAAAGAAATTGCATTGCTGGAAAAAGCCAATGACAATAAGGATAAATACCGTAAAGAAATCAATGATATGCTTACAATGTTGGCAAACGGAGCGAATGCTATTGTTCAGGATAAATATGTAACTTTGACGATTCAGAAGAAAAATATAAATGAAGCAAGAAGTCACTTTAATCGTGTAGGTGCAGATTTGATTGCACACTTTTCGAGACTCGGTTCAAAATGCACCGAACTTGATTTAACAGAAAGACTTCGTATTATACACGATTTTTGCAGACCCGAAGAAGCTGCAGATTATCATTTTGATTTAAGGGATACTATGAGAAAAGGTCAGAACTTTAAGGACTACATTTCACCGGATGGGTTTGAGTTTAAATCCGATTATTTTAAAATCGGCAACAGATTCGGGAGAGTTCTTTTTATCCGTGACTATCCGTCGTTTGTCAAGGACAGAGTAGTGTGGGATCTTACCGATACAAGCAGAAATATGATATTCAATTATGATATCGTACCTGTTTCGACCGAAGAAGCCCAGAAGTTTGGAGAAAAACAGGCATTAGGGATAGAGACCAATATAACGAATTATCAAAGAAAACAAAATTCAAACAACAACTACACTTCAGTTATTCCCTATGATATGGAACAGCAGAGAAAGGAAGTGAGAGAGTTTCTTGATGACCTGACAACCCGTGATCAAAAGATGTTCAAGGTTATAATTACGGTTATGCACACAGCCGATACACTTAAACAGCTTAACAGCGATACAGAAGCAATACAGGCAATGGGCAGGAATCATATGTGTCAAATAGGTATCTTAAAATATCAACAGCTCGAGGGATTTAATGCTACACTTCCGATAGGAATAAATAAAATTGAAGCAAGGCGTACTCTTACAACAGAGAGCCTTGCTGTTTTTATGCCGTTTAAAGTTCAGGAAATCCAACATGACGGAGGCGTATTTCAGGGCGTCAACGTCATATCGAAAAATATGATTATTGTAAACAGAAGATATCTGCTCAACGGTAATTGTTTTATTCTCGGTGTATCCGGTTCGGGTAAATCATTCACCGCAAAGGAAGAAATGGTAAATCTTCTTCTTTCAACCGATGCAGATGTTATGATAATCGATCCGGAACGTGAATACTCCGCTCTTGTTGAAGCAATGGACGGACAGGTCATTGAGCTTTCAGCGAAAAGTAAAAATCATATCAACTGCCTTGATATAAACAAAGAATATGCCGACGGAGCAAGTCCCATTGCATTTAAAGCCGAATTTGTATTATCGTTGTTTGAACAAGTTATCGGCAAAGGCGGAGTTAATGCAATTCAGAAATCTATTGTTGACCGTTGTCTTGCAAATGTATATAAAAACTATATCAAGAGGGGATATACGGGTAAAGTTCCGACTCTTGTTGATTTATGCAATGATTTGAAGCAACAGCCCGAAGCTGAAGCCCTTGAGCTTGCCACCGCAATGGAACTGTTTGCATCGGGTTCACACAGTACTTTCGCACAGAAAACAAATGTTAATGTTGAGAACAGACTTATATGCTACGATATACTTGAACTCGGCAGCCAGCTTATGCCTATCGGTATGCTTGTTGTTCTTGACAGTATTCTTAACCGTATAACCAAGAACCGTGCAGAGGGCAGAGAAACATACATTTTCATTGATGAAATTTATCTACTCTTTCAACACGAATACTCGGCAAGTTTCCTTTTTACACTTTGGAAACGAGTTCGTAAATACGGTGCATACTGCACGGGTATTACTCAAAACGTTGATGATCTTTTGCAAAGTCATACGGCACGAACAATGCTTGCCAACTCCGAATTTATCATAATGCTTAATCAAGGTGGTACAGACAGAGAAGATCTCGCAAATCTTTTGCAGATAAGTGAAACCCAGATGACGCATATTACAAATGTTGAAGTCGGTCACGGTCTTGTTAAGGTCGGTTCGGCACTGGTTCCTTTTGAAAGAAAATTCCCGAAAGATACAGAGCTGTATAAGCTTATGTCAACCAAAATGTCAGAATGACACAATAAAGCGGCGGGGTGAATAAATTCGGGTCTGCAAGACAATTTTGCTTGAAAATAAATAAGATATTTGTCGTATTATTAACAAAAACGCATTGACTTAATCTGCAGTATGCTTTATTATTAAGATAAAGTTTCCACAGAACGGAGAGTTAGTTATGGATAAGTATGCAAGATTCAGATATCAACCTTGTTTGCCAATGGGACCCGATGGCAGAAAGCTGACGGGTTCACCGGAGCATATTGCTCTTTCAAGAAAAGCTGCAGGCGAAGGTATGATCCTTCTTAAGAACAAAGATAATATTTTGCCTCTTTCTAATGGAGAAAAAGTTGCTCTTTTTGGCAAGTCAACGATTGAGTATATAAAAGGCGGCGGAGGAAGCGGCGATGTCTTCTGCGCATATACACATAATATATATGACGGATTTGCTCAGAAAGAAAAAGAGGGAAAAATCAGCATCTATAAACCCACAGTAGAATACTATAAAGAATACGTCAAGGAAGAAAGCAAGAATATCCCCACTCGTGAAGAAGTGGATAAAACATGGGATATTGTTAATGCTATGTCCTTTTGCAAGGAAAAGGACGATATGATTTATGATACCTTTGCGAGTATGCATGTTTCTGAAGCTGATGTTTCCGATGAGATTATCAATACAGCGGCGGAGAATGCCGATGTTGCGATAATCACCCTTGGCCGTTTTTCCGCAGAGGGTGTTGACCGCCGAGCGATAGAGAAAGATTATTATCTTTCTGATGTTGAAAAAAGTCTTATTGACCGTGTTTCGGCTGCTTTTAAAAAGACTGTCATTGTTATTAATTCAGGTGGACTTATTGACTGTGAACACTTTGCGGAAAATGAAAAAGTGCAAGGAATTCTTTATGGATGGCAGGGAGGTATGGAAGGCGGCACAGCTGTTGCGGACATTCTCTGCGGTGACGTTAATCCGTCCGGCAAGTTGTGTGATACCATACTTAAATCATATGACTGTTATGAGAATGGCAAAGCCTTTGAAACCGGATATGAGCATCTTGACTACCATGATGATATTTATGTAGGTTATCGTTATACCGAGACTATTCCCGGTGCGGCTGAAACTGTTCGTTATCCTTTCGGATTCGGTCTTTCTTATACAAAATTTGAGATATGCGCTGATTTTTGCGGTGCGAGTGAAGATAAAATTATCGCAGTTGCAACCGTAAAAAATATCGGCGATGTTGCAGGCAAAGAGGTTGTTCAGCTCTATTACAGTGCACCGCAGGGCAAACTCGGAAAGCCGTCAAAGGAGCTCGGAGCTTTTATAAAAACCAAAATGCTTGCTCCCGGTGAAAGCCAGACCGTTTCATTGTATATCAATATCAATGATATGGCGAGCTTTGACGACCTTGGAAAAATACAGGAATCCGCATTTGTGCTTGAAAAAGGAATTTATAAATTCTTTATCGGAGATTCTGTTAGAAACGTTGAGAAGTTCAAATACGAATATAATGTTGAGGAGGATACTGTTGTTAAACAGTCAAAATCACTTCTCAAACCGTGCGAACTTGCTAACAGACTTCTTGCGGACGGATCATATGAAACTCTTCCGCAAAACGAAGTAAGTCATCTTTCCGGAAAGAATGTTCTCGCCGATGCCGAAGCTCCCGAAGAAGCGGTTATGTTTGATGATGTAGGAGATAAAATCAGTCTTAATGATTTTATCAGACAGCTCACAATTGATGAACTTATTGATTTCCTCGGAGGACATCAGTATCAGCCCGGCGTATGTATGGCGGGAGCAATCGGTGGTTTGAAGCGGCTTAATGTTCCGGCAATTCCAACGGCTGACGGTCCGGCAGGCGTTCACCTTGATGAAAAGACCGGTGCGCCGACAACGGCTTGGCCGTGCGCATCGCTTCTTGCCTGTACATGGAATACCGAACTTATTGAAAAAGTCGGTGCGGCAGGCGGCTCCGAAATCAGGGAAAACAATCTCGGCATATGGCTTGCTCCGGCTATGAATATTCACCGCAATCCGCTTTGCGGTCGTAATTTCGAGTATTATTCGGAAGACCCTCTGCTTGCCGGCAAGAGCTGTGCGGCAGCTGTCAGAGGAATTCAGTCATATAAAGTTGCGACGGCAGTTAAGCATTTCGCTTGTAACAACAGAGAATCAAATCGCTTTGAGTGTGATTCAAGAGTCTCTGAACGTGCGCTTAGAGAAATTTATCTTCGTGGTTTTGAAATCTGCGTTAAAGAAGCTGATCCGTGGACGATTATGTCGTCATATAACCTTATTAACGGTTGTCATACTTCAACAAGTTATGAATTGCTGACTGAACTTCTTAGAAATGAATGGGGCTTCAAAGGCATGGTTATGACCGATTGGGGCGTATATAGCGAACATTCCGACGAAGTGCTTGCAGGCAATGATGTTGAAATGGGTGACGGTGATCCCGATGAACTCAAGGCGGCGTATGAAAACGGAAAAATAACAAGGGCAGATCTTGAGGCTTGCGTAAGACGAATCCTTCAGATGACGCTTAAGGTTGCGGACTAAAAGCAGTAATTTTTATCAAATAAAGTATCTCCTATGATAGGTTGAAACTATCATAGGAGATTTTTTAATCTATGTTAGGTGGGTGAGAAATGGGAAAAAAGATAAAAACCAGTGAAGTTATAAATGACATTAAAGTTCACAATGCGGCAGTTAATGTCGGCGACAAAATGAAAAATATCGGCATAAAAACAAAAGAGAAAATATCCGAAAATATTGAACCGAATAACAATGCATCACCGGAACAGTATGCTGCCGATAAAGTGTCGGAGAAAATGAGAGCAGCTGCCGAAACTGTTGCGGTTGATTCAGAAAAAGTCAGTCGTAAAGTCGCCGGTGAAACCAAGACCAAGATTAAAGAAAAACGTGCAGAGAAAAAGGAAGCCGGTAAAAATCAGATTGATGATAGAGATATAAATAAGCCTGATATGACGGACAACAAAAGTTATGATAAGTTACAAAACAAAGACAAAGCGAACGACAAACATAAAAATTATAAAAACAATCAGAAACAGAAAAATGACATTAAAACAAAATCGGATAATGGACAAATAAAAGTCAATAATGATAAACCGACGATTAAAGAAAAGACGTCGGCTTTGCCAAAAGCTAAGCCACAGTCGGATCCTATTTGTGATGAAAAGAAAAAGCCTCGTCAAAGAAAGTTATCTCCGCCGAAAACCAAGGAAAAAGGTACTATAAAAAAGATAGGGTCGGAAAGGCAAAAGATTAAAACAGTAAGTAATGAAGCCAAGAAGATCAAGCAAACGAAGAAGAGTTTTGATAATACCTCAAAAAGCATCAAGACAGCTGAGAAATCTGTCAAGGCTACGAAAAGCACAGCAAGTAAAACGGTTGAAACCGCAAAGAAAACAAAACAGGCGGCAAAAACCACCGTAAAGGTTGCCGATAAAACTGTTAAAACCACGGTCAGGATTGTTAAAGCAACAGGAAAAGCCATTGCATCGGGCGTAAAAAGTATAGGAGCGATTATTGCGGCAGGAGGTATACCGGCTGTTGTTGTAATTGTAATTATATGTCTGATCGGAGCGATCGGCGGAACTTGTTTTGGAATTTTCCTTGCCAACGATGAAACGACAGGTACCGAAAAAACTATGTCACAGGCTATATCCGAACTTACATCGGAGCATTATGCAAATATTACCGCTATGAAAACTTCATATTCCTATGATTTGCTCGAAGTGAAAGAAGACACTTCAATCAAGTGGAAAGATATTTTAGCAATTTATGCTATAAAAACAACCTCAGGCGAAAATCCGCTTGAGGTTGTTACACTTAATGAAGTTAAAATAAATTTGCTTCGTGAAATAATGAAAGAAATGAATAAAATATCCGGTGTTGTCACTCCTAAATTGGTTGCTGAAATAAAGGTAACAACCGACGACAAGGGTAACTCGGTTAAGCAGATGGTTTATGTCGCAAAGAGAGTTCTGAACATTTCTATTATTCGTTTAGATGCGAAGCAGGCGGCATTAAAATACAAATTCAATGATGAGCAAAATAAAATGTTAGATGAACTTATGGGCAAAGAATATGATGACTTATGGAATAAATTGATAGGGGACAGTGTGAAAAACTATCCGAGCGGAGGTTCCTTTGTAGGAACGGGAATATTCGCTTGGCCGCTCACCATTGACGGAACTATCACATCATATTTCGGAACAAGATCTGATCCGATAACGGGCGAAATTTCTACGCATGGAGGAACGGATATTGCCGCACCACAGGGCACTCCGATTCTTGCCGCTGCCGATGGTACAGTTGTAGCGGCAACATGGCACAACGGTTACGGCTACTATGTAAAGATAAAGCACAACAACACATATTCAACGCTTTACGGACATTGCTCGGAACTCCATGTTTCGACAGGACAAAAAGTAAAACAGGGTCAGTTGATTGCAAAAGTCGGTTCAACAGGATATTCTACCGGGCCTCACTTGCATTATGAAATGATACAAAACGGAATCAGAATTGATGCCTTAAAATTTTACAAAGCTAAATAGAAAAAGGCTGTTGCAATAGATTTAATCATCTGTTTGCAACAGCCGTCTTATTATATTTTACGGGATCTTATATCCTCTGAGGGTTGCGTCGATAAAAGCGGCACCGACTTGAAGCGTACATATAAGCATTTCTCCGTCATATTCGGCAATGGTGAGATCTTCGCCCTCACCTCCGAAATTGTCTATATACTTATATTCATAAGCGATTCGGTCAAAGAGTTTTTCAACCTTGCCGGTAGCAAGCTCAACAGAATAAACCGCTCTTGTAATATCATTCGTTCCGAGGTAGAGTTTGCCATTGTAAATTTCTCCGCCCTGAACATTTTTAACGTTTTCGGAATACTTAAATTCGCCGATGTAATCCATTGTTTCAAGGTCATACATATATACACCGTCAAGCTTGTTCCAGTCAGCGGCATAGACAATACCGTTTTCACCGTCAACAGCGACCCACGGAACGCCTTTGGTGTGACGATCGGTCGGAAGCTCATAATATTTTCCTGTGAACTCAAGGGTGTTTGCATCATAGAGAGCAATTACAGGGTGCTGATATACCTTTGAATCTTCAAGCGAAGCATAAAGAATACCATTGTAAACGCTGATTCCTCCAATGTGTTTGATTCCCATTGCGGCAAGTTCTTCGGGAATAGCCTTTGTGTTGATTGCAATAATCGTTTTGTTATCCTTTGATACTCTTTCAAGCACGCTTTTTCCGCTGTAAATCAGGTCGTCGCCGTCTGCGGTAACGCCCTGTGCACGGGCGAGAGTTTCAAGACCTACAACGCCGCCGAGATCTTTAAATTCTGCGGCATTGCCGTTGAATATTGAATTAAGACCTCCGGTGAGGATCATCAGCGCACAAAGAAGCGGTGCAAGGATTTTATTGATTGTGTTAAATAAAAAAGTCATATGTGTAACCTCCGTTTACCTATATAGCAGGTTTATTATGATGTGTATTTTATCATTTGTTTATCAGTAATGATATTTTACGGAAAAGGCAGTAGAAGGGTTGAAGGATGTAATTAAAGAAGTCGCATACGGTAAACTGAACATCTTTGACATTCTTTATAATTACATGGTCATGGAAGGAAATACCCATTGCCTGAGAGCTGAATATTTTTACGGTAGAATTCTTCGTGTAAGAATAAAGTCTGTTTGCATACTTGCTGTTTTGGTTGAAACGCATTGAGTTAAGAATGGTTGTATTACCGCCATCCATATTAAAGATGAAGCCGTCTTTTGATGTGCCGTCGCTTCCAACGTTGATTATTGTTGTATTGCTGTCCTTTCCGGTGAAGAAACTCTTTCCGCCATAAATGAAGCTATTGAAAATGGTAACTTCGTCGGAATCACTTACAACTATATAATTAGTGTTTTTTCTGGTGATAGGATCAAAGAGACATTTAAACAAATTTTCTTCCTGAAGTCTGTTTTTAAGCTCCGGAATATCAAAGTTTGAATAGCCGTTTCTTGCAATACATGTGCCGTTTTGAAGACAGCCCTCGATAGTGGCCTTTTGACAAGAGTTAAGATTGATCATATTCTCCAAACAGCAACCAACAAGTTTTTTTATAAAGACGTCGTTTGAGTTTTCGAATAAAACACCTCTTGACGCAAGAGTTATTGAACTGTTAACAACATACACTCCGTTGCTGTTGCTGTAAATTACCGGAGAAGTTTTGGTATAATATCCGCTTTCGTCAATCGGGTTGTTTAAAGGATAATCTATTCTTATTCCCGAGATACCTGAATTTTCACCCAATGTAATGAGCGGATTTGAATCTTCGCTGTATCCGTAAAATGAAAGAATGAGAGTGCCGCTGCTGTTTTCTCTTTGACAGCGGTTTGCCACAGATGAAGCTCCTCGAAGCTCAACATTTGACGGAACAGTGACCGGGTGCTCTATTCGATAGAGACCGGCAGGTATATAGACGATGCCTCCGTTAACACCGGCTTCGTTAAGGACGTTTTGAAGAGACAATGAAATATCTGTCTTGCCTGTTTTGTCTAATTCTGCAACAAAAAGATTAGAGACCGGCTTTTTGTGCGTTGCTTTGTAATCAAGTTCCGCAACACCGACTGAGGTAGTATTTCTTCTGATATTTATGCCGCTGATCTTTCCTTTAACCTTTACATTGGTAAGACCCAGACGGTCACGGTCTTTATCGCAAATCGCTTTAACACTGCCCTCTATAACACCGTTGTAAATTGAAATTCCCCAATTCTTTCCCGATATTGCAACACTTGATTTGTCGGCGTAGAATCCGTAGTTGCAGTTCGTAATGCTAAGATCCCAAAATGTTCCGCCGAAAGCATAACGAGGACCCTTCCTGATGTTAATGCCATAATTGAAATCAGAGATCTTTATATCTGTGAACATTGGCCATTCAAGATCACCGAGAACCATACCGATACCGTATGTACGAGTGTAAGCGTTAAGCTCATCGAGTTTTGGCGCATTGAAATCTTCGCCTGCTTCTGCCCAATATTTATTCAGAAGATATAAAGTCTTAAATGTATCAACATCCGCAGAGTTATATGCATTTAATCCCTGATAAAGGCATGTTCCTTTAACATTTTCAATTGTGAGCATTTCGTGGCACTGATATATGCCGTTTTCACATTCAGAACTTGCTCCGATTCCGCGATATGAATTGAGCATTGTACAATTCTTTATAGTCTGAAGCATATAATCTTCATTTCCCGTTATATAAAATGTGAAAGGGTAGGGCTTTACATTTTCAATTGTTTGGCTTGGATACCAAATGGTGAGACCGACCGCACCGGCGGAAGAACCTACGGTAATTAAACCGGGAGACATAATATCTTCGCTGTTTATATCTGCGATAATAATTGTTCCGTACTCATTGCCGATGTCCGGATCCTGCCAATCACCCATAAGTGTAACGAATTGCTTGATTTTAATATTGCCTGTAAGACGATACTTTCCGACAGGAAGAAAAACAGTGCCGCCGCCGTTTTCTGCACAATCATCAATGGCTTTTTGAATGATTGACGTACAATCGTTAACACCGGTATTATCTGCGTTATAAGGAGATTCCGTAACGATAATATCAGCAATTACAATATCGTCTGTTTCGTATTTCGTTTCAACAATTTGAGGTTGCTGAGACGTTTGGGCGTATGTAATTGTCGAAAACATCGAAATTGTGATTATAATTGTTAAGGTTACAGCAATTATTTTTTTCATACGATTTGTCCTTCCTGCAATGCGCAATATATATATTTCTTAAATATATCATACATAATTAGTTTGACGTTGTCAATATACATATTGCCGCAAAGAATCAGGAATGTTGTATTGGAGTTCATACGAATGCAATCTATGAAAAAAATAATCGCAAAAACCTTTTTCAAAACAACAAATTAGTCAAAAGAATTGTAATTTTGATAAATTAAGATTGAAAAAAATGTCTATCATCTATATTTAAAGGAAAAAAATGATTATTTTTGGCAAAAGTCTTGAAAAATTTTTATGAATATTGTAATATATCCTTATATTATTGTACCCAGGAGAAAGGACTGTGACAAATGAAAAAGGTATCTATGAAAGTACTTTCATTGGTATTATCTCTGATGATACTGGCACCATGCATTGGTGTAGGAATTGTACCGGGACATGCTGTCGATCTCGACAAAACGGCGCTTGATGCGGCTATTGCTGCAGCGGGAAAAATCAGTGCAGATGATTATGTTGATATTTCTGCGCTTAACGCAGCTGTCAAAGAGGCAGAAGGAAAAACGTACATAATTCAAACGCAAGTTGATGATGCAGCCGCAGAGATTACGCTTCAGCTTTTAAAACTGGAAAAGAAGAACACAGCGGCAAAGGTTACCGGAATTGCCGGCAGTAACATTGAAGGCTGGAGTAACGTGCAGCTGGGCGGAATAAACGCAACATCATCTAAGGCTGCATTTGACGCAAACATGACGAATTCCGATACGGTTCATGGTTATGACGGAAGTTGGCATTGGGGTTCTGTATTCGGTACTGCATTTGAAACGGTCTTTAAGAATGCCTATGCTCAATACTCTATCGACAGATATACTACAACCAAGTTGGATGATCTTGGAAATATTGCTTTCTGGATGGTTGCTATTGTAGCAAACGGCGGTCATGATCACGTGTTTAGACTTATCGGTACTGAAAAGAGCGGCGGAAGCGGAACCGAACAGGATGCAGTTTCAACCGGTTCCAAGGGAACCGAAGTCCATTTCAGAACTAATTTCAATACGTTATATTCGTGCAGACAAGGCGGAATGCACGGACACACATCTCCTGCATATATTTCAACCACATATACGCCGATAAAGGGAGATGTACCGGCGGCAGGCGAAAGTGTACAGGTTATGTCCTATTCGCAGAGCAATGTCCCGACCAATCAGAACGGACTGGTTTACGGCCACTGCATACGCTTTGGTTTCCAGTTTGACGCATATGACACAACGGCACTCCGTGCGGCTATTGCTCAGACGATTTACGCAAAGAGTAATTATACAGAGGCTTCATACAACGCATATATCTCTGCATTGACGGAAGCGATGAACGTACTCAATACTCCTGTTACCGTAAAGGTAAACGGAGATGAAGAAGCAAATTATGATAATATTGCCGCGGCTCAGACTGCTATTGATAATGCAACGGAGAAACTTTCGACGGCAATTGACAACCTTGAGATTGCATCCGGTTTGGATTTCACCGAGTTTATAAACATAATAAATAAGGCGGAAGCAATAAATGCAGATGAGTATGTTGATGTTTCGGCACTTACTCAAGCTGTTAAGGAAGCAAAAGACAAATCATATACAACACAGACGCAAATTGACGATGAAACAGCAAAAATAGCTCTTGAACTTTTGAAGTTGGAAAAGAAGAACACGGCGGCAAAGGTTATCGGAACTGCCGGCAGTAACATTGAAGGCTGGAGTAATGTGCGGCTGTGCGGATTAAACGCAACATCAGCAAAATCGGCAAGCGACGGTAATATGACGAATGCCGATACAGTACATTCTTATGAAGGAAACTGGCATTGGGGACACGTTTTCGGTAATACATTTGAAACAGTCTTTAAGAACGCCTACGCTCAATACTCTATCGACAGATATACGACAACGAAATTCGATGATCTTGGAAATATTGTGTCATGGACGGTTGCCGTTGTAGCAAACGGCGGACATGATCACGTGTTTAGTCTTATCGGCACAGAAAAGAGCGGCGGAAGCGGAAACGCCCAAGATGCAGTTTCAATCGGCTCTAAGGGAACCGAAGTTCATTTCAGAACTAATTTTAATGAGTTATATTCGTGCAAACAAGGCGGAATGCATGGACACACAGATCCTTCGTATATTCCGACCACATATACGCCGATAAAGGGAGATGTACCGGCGGCAGGTGAAAGTGTACAGGTTATGTCCTATTCACAGAGCAATGTCCCGACTAATCAGAACGGACTGTTTTACGGTCACTGCATACGCTTGGGCTTCCAGTTTGATGCATATGATACAACAGCACTCCGTGCGGCTATTGCTCAGACAACCGAATCAAAGAGTAATTACACAGCGGCTTCATACAACGCATATATCTCTGCATTGACGGAAGCGACGAACGTACTCAATACTCCCGTTACCGTAAAGGTAAACGGAGATGAAGAAGCAAATTATGAGAATATCGCTGAAGCGCAGACAGCTATTGATAACGCAACGAAGAAGCTCAATGATGCTTATAATGCTCTTGAGGATGGCTTTAATATTGAATATTATATTGACGGTGAGCTTTGCAATACACAGCATGTAAAATTTACAGATCTGACCTCAACCCTCAGTGATGTATTCACAAAGCCCGGCTGCATTTTGAGCAGTTGGAAAGACGCTGAAGGCAATATCTACGGCTTTGATAAAATCGCTCATGATTTTGTACAGTTAGACGGCAGCTCGGTAAGACTCGACGCAGTTTATGATGAGATAATTTACACAATCAATTTTGTCGATGCTGACGGAAATAATCTCCAGACTTCAACCGCCAAATATCACGATGATGTGCAGTATAACGGAGCAACACCGACTAAGGCTTCGGATGATGATTTCGAGTACACGTTCAGCGGTTGGTCGCCTGAGATTGCACCGGTTGAAGATGATGTAATATATGTTGCACAGTTTGAAAAGAAAGAACATACATATGAGTATTTCTCACAAAAAGACGGAACTCACGATATGGAATGCAAGACCTGCGGTCATGTTGTAAAAAATGCTCCGTGCGAATGTGAATTAGAGGAAACCGAAATAAATGAACACAAGGCATATATAGCTACATGTAAATACTGCGGTTATTCCACAACAGCGCTTGACTACAATATAACAGTTCCGTCAGATTGCACGGTTAAAAAATCTGTTAAACCGTCACTTGCTTCAATGTATATTATGGCAACAATTCAGGCTCCACAGTCCAAGAACGGCAAATACTTCGTTTATTGGATGGACGGAAACGGACAAAAGGTAGGAACATACAGAACATACAATTTCTATCTTACAGATGATTGTTCGTTTACCCCTGTATATGTTTCTCTTGAAGAATACACAGAGGCAAGAAAAGATGCTGAGATGATTACAAGAATTACCGGCAGCAAGTTAAATGATGACGGCAGACTCTCAATCTATGTTGAGCATAGTGTTTCAACAACGGTTGGCAGCATTATGGGACACGGCGTTGTTTACACGACCAATTCCGCATACAACAATACGGATTCTCTTGTAATAGGCAATGACAACGTTTCTAAGAAGCTGGCAAGAAAGACAGCCAATTCTTTGACCGGCCTTCTTGAGGTAAAAGATACTTTTGCTTCAGGAGAAACAGTATGGGTAAGACCGTTTATCATTGACGGCACGGGCGCATATCATTACGGAGAAATCAAGGCAATTACAGTTGGTGAAACTAAAATATCCGGTGAAATCAGTACTTCAAGCTGTGAAGCTTTTGACCTCACCGAAATCAATGCAGACGGAGATACTCCGATTGATCCGCCGACAGATGATCCGACGGAACCTGCAAATCCGATTCAGAATATTCTCGAAAAATTCTCGGCTGTATTTGCTAAGCTCTTTGAGATCATCAACAAAATTCTTGAATTTTTCAAGTCATGGGAGGTTGTAAAATGAAATATATAAAACCTGAATTGAAAATTGAGAAATTCCAGATCGTTGAGGATATCACCGGAGATACTTTGAGCGCCGGAAGCATCATAATTGATGAAACTAATCCCGATCCCGGATTTGAGAATTTCAGCACAGCAATGGGCGATGCTCTCGGCAGTATATTCGATATAAAGTGATTTAACTTTGAAACGGCATCCGAAAGGGTGCCGCTTCTTGTAAGGAGTTCTTATGAAAAAAGCAAGCCTGATATTTATCTCTCTTTGTCTTATGTTTATATCCTGCCCGTTTTCGGCTAAAGCGGCAGAGAATAAAACAGTATTTTATTTAGATTACGGTGATGTTACAATCGGCGATTCGACTGTTTCGGGATACGATGGCAGCGGAAATCAGATTACCGAGGTCAATACAGCAGGTTATATCGTGACCCAAAAGACGATCAGATCTCTTGACCATGGCATTAAAATAACAGACGGAACACAGAATGTTGAATTGCTTGATTTGGATATTAAACGACTTGACGAAAACGACTACGCCGTAGGCGTTCTTGACACTGCAACAGCCAACATTACTCTGAGCGGAGAAAACACGCTTATTCCCGGAACGTACAGAGCCGGCATTGATATCGCACTCGGCGCAACGGCAATAATTGACGGCGACGGAAAGCTTAATGTGACAGGCATTGTTGAAGCCGCAATAGGCGGTGGAATGGGTAAGTCTAACGGTACACTGATTATAAATTCGGGAACGATATATGCCAACGGAGGAACGGACGGCTATGGTGCAGGAATAGGCGGCGGATCTTTCGGCAACGGCGGAACTGTTACTATTAACGGCGGCATTATCATTGCAACGGGCGGTGAAAATGGAGCAGGAATCGGCGGCGGATTCGGCGGAAAAGGCGGCAATATTACGATAAACGGCGGCACAATTACTGCAACGGGCGGTACAAAAGCCGCAGGAATAGGCGGAGGATTTCGTGGAAACGGAGGTACAATCACCATAAACGGTGGAAGCATTAAGGCGGCATCCTCGTCGGGAGCTTCCAACATTGGCAACGGATACGGCAGTGATGCGATTTTTAGCGGAGTCAAAAACAGTGCAGGAAATGAAGTCAAATTGCAAAAGGTTAATTTAAAAGATTATACTGAGATTTATCAGAATGGTATCGACAACTATCCGATTGTTTCAGGTCACTTGGACGATATATATTTGTATTTCTATGCTGACTCAAATTTGAATACTGCAACAGTTTATAAAAATGACGGTAGTGTTGAATTTTACAGCTACAATAACTTTAATTTGAAACAAATCAGTCCTTTTAAAATTATTGATAAGAGAATTGATGATTATCTTGTAACTGACGACAGAGATAAAATTTCACTTGCCGACGGATTTGCCGCTGAAAAGCAGGATAAAAAATACCGTCTGATGAATAATGGCATTTGTATTGATGAATTTGAAGCCGTTACCAGAGGGGATACGAATTTTGACGGTAATCTTGACGGTATGGATGCCGTTATAGCGTCTTGTGTCGAGAGCGGAATGCTTACAGACAGAGCGGTAACGGCTATTGCCGATAAGAACTGTGACGGCTTTGTTAATGCTTCGGATATATCGGCTCTTATTGAATGCGGAATCGGCACTGTTACCGAATAAAAAACTGCAAATAATTGGCATGCGGCACCCGAAAGGGTGCCGCTTTTTACAATATTATATATAAATTATATCACAATTAAGTGAATGCGGATATATAGTGAGATATATTTAATGGATATAGTGCACAAAATTTACAGAACTTGTGGTATTTTGGTGTAATTGTTAATATTTTCTCAAAAAGTATTGAAAAAAAAATCAATATATTGTATTATAACCTTGTATTATCATACAAAAATGGGGTGGATAAATGAATGATTTTTATGGAAAGACGAGTAAATAAAATCTGAAATTTAACTACCGAAGGAAACAAGCAATCCGAAAAATCTCTATTGAGAAAGGAAGAAACAAATGCAAAAAGTAACTAAGAAAGTAATGTCATTGATTTTATCATTGATGATACTTATGCCATGCATAGGTGTGGGATTTGTTCCCGGCTTTGCTGCCGATCTTGATAGGACGGCGCTCGACAAAGTAATTGCCGATGCAAAGGCCGTTAATGCAGAAGAGTATGTCGATGTTTCTGCATTAAATGAGGTCGTTAAGAACGCCCAAAATACGGAGTTCAAAACGCAAGTCAGTATTGATGATAAAACAGCAGAAATAGCTATTGAACTTTTAAAGCTGGAAAAGAAAAACACAGCGGCAAAGGTTACCGGAATTGCCGGCAGTAACATTGAAGGCTGGAGTAATGTGCAGCTGGGCGGAATAAACGCAACATCAGCCAAATCGGCAAGCGACAGTAATATGACGAATGCCGATACCGTTCATTCTTATGAAGGAAGCTGGCATTGGGGACATGTTTTCGGTACAACATTTGACACAGTCTTTAAGAATGCCTATGCTCAATACTCCATCGACAGATATACAACAACCAAGTTAGATGATCTTGGAAATATTGCTTCATGGATGGTTGCTATTGTAGCAAACGGCGGTCATGATCACGTGTTTAGACTTGTTGGTACTGAAAAGAGCGGCGGAAGCGGAACCGAACAGGATGCAGTTTCAATCGGCTCTAAGGGAACAAAAATTAATTTCAGAACTAATTTCTCGTCACTATTTTCTTGTGGACAAGGCGGAATGCATGGACACACATCTCCTGCATATATTCCAACCGCATATACGCCGATAAAGGGAGATGTGCCGGCGGCAGGCGAAAGTGTACAGGTTATGTCCTATTCACAGAGCAATGTCCCGACCAATCAGAACGGACTGGTTTACGGTCACTGCATACGCTTTGGTTTCCAGTTTGATGCATATGATACAACAGCACTCCGTGCAGCTATTGCTCAGACGATTTATGCAAAGAGCAGTTATTCGGTAGATTCATATAACACATATCTTTCTGCATTGACAGAAGCTATGAATGTACTCAATACTCCTGTTACCGTAAAGGTAAACGGAGATGAAGAAGCAAATTATGAGAATATCGCCGAAGCGCAGACAGCTATTGATAATGCGACGAAGAAGCTGAACGATGCCTACAATGCCCTTGATAAGGATTTCAACATTGAATACTACAGCGACGGTGTTCTTTTTGAAACACAGACGGTTCTTTATGCAGACAATGAGTCAACACTTATTACTTCTGTTCCGACTAAGTACGGTTATGTTTTCACAAACACTTGGAAGGGTGCAGACGGTACAGACTATACTCTTGATACTGTTGCACACAGATTTGCAACTAAGGACGGCAGTGCCGTAAGACTTGATGCAAACTATCGTGAGGCAAAGTACACGGTTAACTATGACCTCAACGGCGGAATACTTGATGTTGATTCCGCACAGTACGATTATAATACAAAGTTCAATCTTCCGGATACTCCCACAAAGACGGGTTATACTTTTGCAGGTTGGAAACTCGGAGAAAATACATATGCCGCAGGTGCTGAGGCTTCACAGCTTTCGGGAACTGATGGCGCAACAGTAAGGCTCACAGCACAGTGGACAGAAAACAAATATACAATTCACTTCGATTCCAATGGCGGTGATCAGACATATAACAACGTTGAGCTTGAATACACAAAGGAATACGTTGTTCCTGCTGCTCCGACAAAGGCCGGCTTCACATTTACAGGTTGGCTCGGTTCAAACGGAAAAGTTTATGCGGCAGCAGAAAAAGTTTCAAAGCTTGCTTCTGATAACGGAGCTATTGTTACCCTTACAGCACAGTGGGATACGGTTATATATAATGTATCGCTTGAAAAAGAACCTGTGAACTACACTGTAACAGGACTTGATTCAACAATCGTAGCTGTTTACGGTACTTCTAATTTCAAGGTAACTATTGATCCTGCATACACTCAGAATGAGCTTATCGTTAACGCCGATAATGCTACCGTAACACCTCTCGGTGACGGTAACTATCAAATCTCAAATGCAACAGGTAATGTTGTAATTAAGGTTAACGATATCACAAAGAAGAACACATATACGGTTAAGTTTAATGACGGCGAAAATGACATTGCAACATACACGCCCGTTGAACACGGCACAAAGGTTACTGTACCCGATATGCCGATTTCAAAGGTAATAGAAAAAGACGGCGTCCGTGTTGAATATTTCTTCACAGGCTGGCTTGTAAACGGTGAAAAGGTTGATGATGCAGCTAATTATGCAATTACTGCCGATACAACATTTATTGCACAGTACAGTGCCGAGGAGTATGTTTGGGTTACATTTATGTCGCAGGACGGTTCAACTCAGCTTCTCAGAAAAGCATTCAAGAAGGGCGATGCCGCATATTACGGACTTGCCGCTCCGACAAAGGATGCCGATGCACAGTATACATACAGCTTTGTAGGTTGGAACACAACCGCAAACAGTGAAGAAGCAATCTATGGTGTTGCTGCTCCGATTCCGACAACATCGGCAATCACGGTTTATGCAGCTTTCTCAAAGACACTCAGAAATTATGAAGTAACTGTTCCGACAGGTGAGGGATTTAAGGTTGCTGTTATCGGTGGACTCGATATCAGTGCTGTTCCTTACGGTACAACAGTAACGTTCACAGTTACGGTTGACAGAGCTTACAATGAATCGGTTCCCGCTGTTAAACTCAATGGAACTTTGATTGAAGCAAAAACAATTTCTAACAGTGTTTATACATTTGAATTTGTTCTGACGGGTGCATCAAATATAACTGTTGATGCAAACAGCGTTAAGAAAAATGTATATTCTGCTTCTCTCCCGATAGGTACAGGCTTTACTGCAAGTGTGGCAGAGGGCTATGATGCAGCGAATATCACAGACGGTGACAGCTTCGCATTTACAATCGCCCTTGACACAGCATACAGCAAGTCAGAGCTTGTGGTTAAGTATAACGGCAAGGTTCTCACGGCAGTAAACGGTGTTTATACTATCGAGAATGTAACGGCTAATATCAATAATATTACTGTTGAGGGTGTTAAGGTTAACACATATACCGTTAAGTTTGTTGACGGCGATGGCAACGTTATTCAGACTTCAACAGTTGAATACGGTAAGCTGGCATCATATGACGGCGCAACACCAACAAAAACTCCGACCGAGGCTATAAGCTATAAGTTTATTGGTTGGGACAAGGATTTAACAACTGTTACTATTACAGAGGATACAACATTTACGGCTCAGTTTGAGGAGCAAGAGGCTCTCATTCTCACAGTCAAGTTTGTTGACGGAAACGGTAATGTATTAAAAACCTATACCACATATTACGGCGGATCGGTCGTTTATGACGGAGAAATTCCTACAAAGGCTGCTGATGAAAAAGGACACTTTGAGTTTACCGGTTGGGACAAGGGTTATGCAAACGTAACTGCTAATATGACTGTAAACGCCAAGTTTGTTCAGAAGAACCACAATCCGAAAGAAGTACGCTTGGAAGCTACCTGCGGAGTAAACGGATATATCAGAATGGTGTGTGATGACTGCGGATATGTTATCAACGAAACGGTTCTTCAGGCAACGGGACATCATTACGGAGAGTGGAAAACAACTGTTCAGCCGACTCATACAACAACCGGCAGACAGGAAAGAGTTTGTACCGTATGCGGCGATGTTGCACTCGAAACTCTCAATAGACTTCCCGAGCACGAATATGTAGGCACGGTTAAGGTTGAAGCCACTTGCACAGAGGATGGACTTATGGTTTACAAGTGTGTATGCGGTGACAGCTATGAAGAGGTTATCGCAAAGCTCGGTCACTCTTGTGACGAGTGGACGATCACTAAAGAGGCTACATGCACAGGTGCAGGAGCCAAGACAAGCACTTGCGCTCGTTGCAGCGAAGTGATTGAAGAAGTTATTCCTGCAAAGGGTCACAATGTATCCGAATATACCGACAACGGTGACGGAACATCAACCGGAACATGCAGTGAGTGCGGTGAAAAGGTAACTATTAAAAATTCCGAAGATCCTTCAAAACCGGATAAGCCAACCACAAATTGGTTCACAAAGATTATTAACTGGTTCAAGAAAATCTTCAAGATTATCAAAGGCTGGTTTACAAAGAAAACATCGGTTGAGATATACACCGTTGTAAAATAAAACCGTATAGCAGAAAAGAACGAAGCCACGTTCTGCAAATGGGGCGTGGCTTCACAACTTAAAGATTTATTCCTATGTATCAAACCTCCCAGAAAGGAGAGAAGCGAATGAAAACTTTGAAAAAGACGTTAAGTGTTTTTCTTGCTGTTTTGATGAGCTTGAGCGTTATTACGGCGGCACTGCCGACGCTTGCAAGCGCAAAAAGCGCAGTTAATTATCCGTCAAGAGCGGTAAGTGATACCGATCTTGCGAGAATGGATACTTACTATACTTCCGAAGAAGCTCTTCAAGAGGTTATCGACCGAATAGACGGTGCGCTTCAGAGTGAAGATTTTGCAAATATTACCGGTATGGATCAGACGCTCGACAAAACTGTGCAGTCACTCATACAGGATAATTTGTATAACGATAAGTTTATAACAGACCTTATCAAAACCATTTACCCGATGCTTGTTGAGATGCTCCAAAAAGCTATTGAGGATAATGCAGAGTTTTATATAGGCTCCATTAAGGTCAGCCTCAGAGGTAAGGCAAATGATCTTGTTGAAAATCAGCTGCCGAAATTCGGACTTTATATCTATCCCGATAACCTTGCAAATAAGATTGCGGAGATTGATTCCGTTAAATTTGCAAGTGTTATTTCTGCGTTTAGAAATGCAGGCAAGAATTGGAACGCAGTAGATTGGAACAACCTCAAATGGAACATTACAAACCGTGACGATTGGGTCAAGGGGCTTGGATGTGCCTTTGTCGGACTTCTTCCTGCTGTAAGAGCTTTGTTGCAAAACGTTGAATACGATAGCTGGTATCAGACGGTTTGGCCGCTTACAGTTACAAATATTCAGGTTAGATTGCAGGCAACTCCGAACCCGGGCTACGAGAAAACTCTTTTACCGCTTATGGAAACCTTGTGCGGCAATCTTCCGGTGGAGTATACTCATAAGGGCGTCACATATACGTCGCTTATGCCGACAAATCAGTACAATTCCCTTACAGACCCTGTTGATATTGCTGCTCACGTTGCACTTCCGATATTTACAATGGTCGAAAATGTCGTTGGTAAAATGCCTGTTGCATCGCTAACCGAGATCCTTCCGCAGTTAAGCTATGCGCTGTATAACGGAATGTTAAAGAGCTGGCTATCAAGTCTTCAAACGACATTTACATTTGAACTTAAGGCATACCTCGGCGGTATGCTGGGACATAACAAAACAATAACAAAAAATAATTTCAATCTCAACACATGGGATCTTGTTAAAAAGACATTTGACGGTGTTGATATAACAAGTCTTTCTTCTATTGCTAATTTTGCACTGAGCAAATCGGGTATGAATGCAACTTTGCCCGAAATGGATACAGAATATCTTGCAGGACTTGGCGATGAAGGTAAATTTGAGAGTGGAAATACAAGGATTATTGCCGATAAATCGGGCGTTATGCTTGCAATTTTGAGATATGTAACGCATAAGCTGTGTGCATCACCCGATACGGTTAAGGCGCTTCTCGGAGGTAAACTTTCAAATTCACTTTCAAAAATTTTAAGTAACGTGTCATCACATCCCGATGATGCTGTTTGTGCGATAGTTGAATTGTTTAAGCCTGTCGACAAATACGATATGTATAAGCTGTTCACAAAGGACAGCGATGTTAAATCGGTAGCTTATTCAGACTATTGGACAAAAGAATATGCTCAATATGTTGCAAATGACCTTGACGGTTTTATTAACACAGCCGTTTCTTCATCCACAGGAAAAACTCTCGGAGAACTTATAAAAGACCTTCTCGGTGAAAATGTGTTTAATAATAAAACGCTCAGCAAGCTGATCATTTCGCTCAGAGGCAGTCTTAAAGATCTCGGCGATGTTATGAAGTTGATGAAAATTGACACTTCAATGTGGAATGATGTTACCGAAGATTACGATTGGGGCTTCAAAGACGGGGATAAAGAAGGCTTTGTTAACGCACTTGTTAAAGCTCTTTCACCGTTCAATGTGCTCCTTAAAATGCTTTTTGCCGATAACGACCTTGCAATTCTTGATAACAATTTAAGGGTTGTCGGATATGAGGGATATGCTTACGGCGTTATTCCGATGCTTGAAGCATTTGGATGCGACAGCAAAGATATCGTTTCTCCGGAACAGTATCTTGCGGATATCAAGACAGACGAAAACGCTATTCTTAAAGATATCCTTGTACCGGTTCTAAATCTTTTTGAGAGAATTTACAATGAGCCGGTAAACACACTTCTTGAAATTTTCCCGAATGTTGTCTATTTCATTCAGTCGGGCAATTTTGACCTTGCAATAAGAAATACTGCAAAGGCTGTATTCGTTTTGCTTGACAATATCAGTCCTGTTGTTGATATCAATCTTTCTCTTGATTTCTCATTTGAGGGAATAGTAAAATTGATTTGCTCCGCTCTCGGCAGCAGTGACAACGAAGTATTTATAAAGGACCTTGTTAAGAAGATAGATATTCAGTCAGTTCTTCAGGGTGAGGTTAAAGAGTATACTTCCAAAAACGGACTTGTGTTAAAACACGTTGTAAGCACAAATGACGAGGCTATGACAGCACTTCTCCGCTCCTTGGTTGACCTTATTTTTGCAGGGGACAACAACGACGGAATTGAAATGTTTGTCCTCAAGGCAGTCAAGCCTGACGCACAGACTAAGAGCATTATCCACGCTGTGTTCAAGGGCCTTGACGAAATGCATGAGACTGACAACGGTACCGATAAAATACTCTCTCTTGTTTATTACATTTATTCGGTAGGTTCCAAGGCTATAACAGGCGATATGTCAGTTGTTGCCGATCTTCTTAATCGTTGGACATACATTGATGATATGCTCTCAAAGAGCGAAAATGAGTATATCATTAAGTTCCTCAAAACTGTAGTTGACGGTTTTTCGGAAGGCACTGTTAATATTACAAATACACA
Organism: Bacteroidaceae bacterium; assembly: GCA_963631735.1. GTDB lineage: Bacteria > Bacillota > Clostridia > Oscillospirales > Acutalibacteraceae > CAG-488. The sequence continues at coordinate 46,968 of CAVGRW010000003.1, forward strand.
GTCTACCAATATTAAGGATTCATATTACATAGCGACCACTTTCGGCGTAAACAATGTTACTGACGGTAAGGATTTCTCCGATACGGTAACAAAACATGATCCCGAAAACTTTGTAAAGGATTATTCTGTTACCCACCAGAAAGATGGTGATACATCGTCAAAGCTGTTTGTTGATAAGTCTGTAAAGAATATTACAGATCTTAAAGATGCAGGCATGCACGTTTCGACAATTATCAATGCATATTCGGCAAACGGCATTAAGGCTACTTTATCGCTCTTAAATACAACAGATGACATTTCTACATCTTCAAACACTGTTACGGTTAAATCCGCAAACGGTAAAGAATATACATATACGCTTGATAAATCCGCACTTCTTGCGACAGATAACGGCGGATTTGCCGCTCTCAATGAAAGCACCGAGAATGTTTTTACAGCGGTCGCAGGAATATCCGGCAAACTTCCGGAGGTCGGCGATAATGTAACATTCAGAGTTGCACTTAAGACAGTTACACTCGGTAAGGACGGTAAAGAATACACAAACGTTTCTTACACAGATCTTACCGTATATTCAGTTGATAAAACAGCTCTTAAAAATGCAATCGCTCCGTATGCTGCAGGTGAAAAGACATATACTGCAGAGAGCTATGCTCCGTTTAAGGAGGCTCTGTCGGCTGCCAATAAGGTTAACGGAAATAAAATGATTGAGCAGGCTGAAATTGACTCTGCAACAAAAGCACTCAATGATGCGAGAAATGCTCTTGAATACAGTGATGATCTTATTGTAGCGGTAAGCAAAACTATTGTATCAAAGGTTACGAAAGATAATTACACAACTGTAAAGACAAGCATTGAAAATGCAGATAAAGCATTCAAGGATGCAGGAGCAATCCCGGAATTACTTAATGGTGACATTATTGATGCTCTGAAGGCTTCAAAGCAGGCGTACAATGAGTATCAGAATTCATTCAGAGCTGATCAGTTCAAGACATCGGAAATATCGTATCCTGAGCGTTCGCCGCTTGCGAACGATGTTGCACGAAATAAGAACGAAGTTTATCAGACAGGTAATGACACGTTCAATGTTCTCGTTAAAAAGCTCGATTATATTCTCGGCTGTGATGATTTTAAGGCAGTAACAGGACTTAATGAGCCTCTCGGCGATACACTCGTCGGAATGCTTGAAAAGTCGGTTTACAACGATAAAACCGTAAATCAGCTTATTAAGGCTCTTTATCCGTCAGTCAGCGATCTTATTATTAAAGCAATAAAGGACAACGGTAAATTTGAAGTATACGGACAAACGGTTGATCTTACCGATTTCCTTTCGGATGTTGCCCGTGACGCACTTGCAAACTTCTCACTTGCGTTGTTCCCCGATAATCTCGCTGATGTTCTTGAAAATTCAAATCCGGATAATGCGGCGGTTCTCCGTGCAGCAGGTAAGGATTGGAATAAGGTCGATTTTGATAAACTCACATGGAATGTAAACGACCTTGATTCACTTATCAATGCGCTCGGTAAAGCACTCAGCGGTATTGAACCTGTTTTGTCGGCGGTTCTTTCCGATAATGCTTTCAGCAAGAGCGGAACAGTATATTCACTTCATTCTGTGGCTAACCTTGACCTTGATCTCGATGTTGCCGGTATAGGTCTCTATGACAAGGTATTTCTTCCGCTTCTTGAAACACTTTGCAAAAACGGAGTGCAGTACACATACAACGGAAAGAAATACACCTCGCTTCTCTCACCTAAAGAGTTTGACGCACTTACAGATACGTCGGATATGCTCGCACACATTGTATATCCATTGTTAACAACTCTTACGGCTGAGATCAATACGGAACCTGTAAAATATTTAACAGGAATTCTTCCCGATATTGCATCTTTCTTCCGCTATGGCTTGATCAATGATTGTCTTGACAACATTACAACAGTAATTGGACTTGATGCGGGCGTAGATGTTTACGGCTCGGTATTCAAACAGAACATCTCTCTTTCGGTAGGTCAGCTTCTTAAAAACAGCGGACTGGACTTCTCCGATATGAATGCTCTTTTGAAGAAGATAGTAGGGGATAAGGTTTATCTTCCGGATATTGATGTTGATACACTTGCAACCCTCGGTACTCTTACTCAGAAAAACAGCCTGTCATATATGAAGTCAAGAGGATTTGTAAATGCCGATTCAGGTGCAGTTCTCGCAAGAGTTCTTGACTATGCCGTAAGAATGCTCGGTGATAAGAGAAATGAAAATCTTATTTCCGGCAATGATACGGTAACGGGAATAATCAAATCGCTTTCCGAAAACGGAGACAGTATTATTGCAGCTCTCAACGAGCTTGTTGTTCCGGCGTCTGAATATGAATATAAGGATATATTCACAAACAAAGCAAAGGTTTCTACCGTTAAATATTCAAGCTATTGGACATCTGCAATGGCAAAGGAAGTTTCCAATGATATTGACGGTTTTGCAAATCAGATAACAACACTCTTTGGTGCTAAGCCGCTTGGAGAGACAATTAAGGAAGCACTTTCAGACGGACTTTACACAAACAAAAACCTCACTTCTGCGGTAATTGCACTTCGCGACGCTCTTACATCTGTTGATAAAACAGGCGAACTTTTAAAGGTTGCAAGAATTGATATCAGCGGATGGATCGGAGTTGCTGAAGGACACGATTGGGGATTCAAAGACGGCGATAAGGATGGATTCATTAACGCCGCAGTTAAAACTCTTCGTCCGCTTTATCCCGTTCTTGAGTGCTTGCTTGCAAACGACGATTATTACCTTATGAATTACTCAATAGCAATTCAGGGTGGTGACGGCTACAAGACCGGTATTATTCCGCTTCTTGAGGCTATCGGTTGTGACGAAAAAGATATCGTCAGCCCGGAGCAATATTCACGTGATTTGAGAGTCAATCGTGACAATCTTGTTCTTCACATTCTCAACCCGATTCTTAATCTGCTTGAGAAGTTTTATGACAAGCCGATTGAAACGCTTTTGGCAATTCTTCCGAATCTTGCTTACTTTATCGAATCAGGTGCAGTAAACAATGCAGTTCAGAATCTTCTTCATTCTGTTTATGTTCTGCTTGATACGGTTCGTCCGATTTACGATATTGATTTCAAGCTTGATATTGCTGCAACTGTGGATAATCTTGTAAAAACAAGCCTTGCCAATGCAGTTGCACCTTATGGAATGGAAATTCCGGCCGATTTCTCGATTTCATTCCTTCTTACAGGTACGATTGAACAGCGTTCATCAAAGATGGGTCTTTCAAAGCGCACGGTTCTTGTCGAAAAGCAGGAAAACACGCTTACACAGCTTCTCAGAACGGTTATTGATCTTGTGTTCTATAAAGACAATGCAAAGGGACTTGAAAATTACCTTGCAATGCAGGAGAACATGACAGATTCGCTCAAGCAGCTTGTTTGTGCAGTTATTGACGGATTAAATGATATCCATAAGCAGACTGACGGAACAGACAAGATTCTCGGACTGTTGTATAAGATGTACACCATCGGTAATACATACTTTGAGACAGGAAGTGTCAAGGATACTGTTCTTGATAACTGGATTATCATTGTTCGTATGTTCACAAAGGCTGATGAAGCATATATCCGTGATTTCATTCTTAAAATATATCCGAATCTTTGTGATTATGTAAAGGATGCAACAGGCGTTGATATCGGTGCTATTATGCCGCCGCAGACAATCACTTTCTGGATGAAAGTCAATGCTTTCTTTGCAAAAATAATTGCATTTTTCAAAAAGATATTCGGTATCACGAGAGTTATAGCATAACCTCAAAACAGCGCAGTCGGCATTTCCTCGGTTCTTCTGCGGAAATGCCGACTGTTACTTTTATCTTATTTATTTAAATTTTATAAGCTTCTATTTAGGAGGAACAAAAAATGTCCGAAAATTCAAAAATTCATCTTATAGGCAATGCACACCTCGACCCGATTTGGCTCTGGCGCTGGCAGGAGGGCTGTGGCGAAGCATTACAAACATTCAGAAGCGCACTTGACAGACTTAACGAATATCCGGATTTTGTTTTTACCTGTTCGTCCGCTGCTTATTATAAGTGGGTGGAGGAAATTGCTCCCGATATGTTTGAGGAGATAGTCGAAAAGGTAAAAGAGGGCCGCTGGGTACCGGTCAACGGTTGGTGGATTCAGCCTGACTGTAATATGCCGTCGGGTGAGAGCTTTGCCCGTCAGGCACTTTATTCGCAGCTTTATTATCACGAAAAATTCGGCAAAATCTGCCGTACAGCATATAATGTTGACTCTTTCGGACATTCAGGCAATCTGCCGCAGCTCATTAAACAGGGTGGAATGACTGCTTATGTAATGATGCGTCCGGGTCATCACGAAAATGCCGATATCCCGGATACGTATATGTGGAGAGGCCCTGACGGAACAGAAATTCCGACATTTAAAATTCCCGATCCTTGCGGATATGCGCCGGGAGACGTTAAAGGATTTGAAAGAGCAAGAGAGATCGCTGAAGAGATTATTAACCGTGACGGTCACGGAATGATGCTGTTCTACGGTGTCGGCAACCACGGCGGCGGACCGACAAGGGGAGTTATCGAGCACGTTCAGAAAGAACTTAAGCAAGAGGGATTCCACGAGATGCTTTTCTCTGATCCCGATTCATTCTTTGAGTCGCTTTGCCTTGAAAAGGTTGATCTTCCTGTTTGGACCGACGACCTGCAGCACCATGCGAGCGGTTGCTATTCGGCAACAAGTATGGTTAAGAAATGGAACAGAGTTCTTGAAAATTCTCTTTACAGTTCCGAAGCATTTACAACGGTTGCAACTAAGCTCGCAGGTATGAAGGATAAGACAGAGAACTTCAAAGAAGCATGGCTCGATGTATGCTTCAATCAGTTCCACGATATTCTTTGCGGCTGCTCAATAATGGAAGCGTATGATGATGTAAACGCTTCGATGGGACACGCTCTCACAATATCCGATAGATTGCAGAATGAGGCTTTTCTGCGTATTTCAAGAATGATTGACACTTGGGTTGACGGAGTTTCCGACCCTGTTTGTGAAGTCAGAAATCAGTCGTGCGGAAAGTTCCCGCGCCCGATTGTTGTATTCAATCCGCTTTCGTTTGATGTTAAGGTTCCGGTCAGAACATACCACCCGTCAACATCGGTTGTTGATTCAGAGGGTAATGCAGTAGTATTCAGTAATGTTCGTTCTTCCCGTTCAAACGATTCACATCTTGACACTGTTTTTCTTGCCGATATTCCTGCACTCGGATATGCCGTATATTGGCTTGTCGAAAAACACGATGAAGATCCCGAAACTCATATTGAATCCGATGTTAAGGCAAATGAATATACTATGGAGAATAAATATCTCTCCGTTAAATTTGATAAGTTTACAGGATTTATTACTTCTCTTGTCAATAAAGAAACAGGTTATGATTATGCCTCGGCAGATAAGCCTCTTGCGGTTCCGACAGTTATTCACGATGAGGATACCGACACTTGGGCGCACAAGGTCTTTACATTCCATAACATTGAAGGCATAATGAAGCTCGAAAAAATGGAGCTTGTTGAAAGCGGCAATGCAAGAAGTGTTATCAGAACAACACATACATATAAAAACTCATTCCTCACGCAGGACTTTATTCTCGGTGCAGAGCAGAAAACACTCAGGGTTAAGTGTAAAACGATTTGGCAGGAGAAATTTACTCTTCTTAAGATGTCATTCCCGGTTGCCGGAGAGGATTGCATAAACACTTATGAAATCCCGGGTGCATTTATTAAACGCCCGACAAACGGTGAAGAAGAACCGGCAGGCAAGTGGGGAGCAATCACATTTACGGACGGAGGAAGAAGAACGCTTGCAGTTATCAATGACTCAAAGTATTCTTATGACTGCCCGGATAATGACTTCCGTCTTACGGCGATTAGAAACGTAATTTTTGCCGACCACTATTCAATCCGTCCTGCGGCGAACTTCAACTTTACGGATGAGGGACTTCAGCGCTTTGAATACGGTATTTTTACCTGTGACGGCGAGGCGGAAAAGAGCAGTGTAGAGGACGAGGCTGTTATGTTCAACATTCGTCCTATCGCAATTCCCGAGAGCTTCCACAAGGGCGCACTTCCGCAGAAGCAGGGATTTATCACAACAAGTACAGATGATGTTATTATGTCTGCATTCAAGTTCTGTGAGGACGGTTCGGGTGACCTTATTATGAGATTTACCGAAACACGCGGTGAATCGGTTAATGCCGAAATTTCCTGCAAACTGTTCAATGCGGATGTCAAAGCCCAATTCGGCGCAAACGAGATAAAGACATTCCGAATCGCAAAGGATGGATCTGTTCGTGAAACGAACTTCCTTGAGGGAATCGTTGAATAATAAGGGAATATTGCAATGAACAAAGGTATAAATAGACTTTCCGTTATCTCAAACGGAACAGAATTGAACGAAAAAGCTGCCGCAGAAATGGGAATAACCGTTTCTGTGGCAGACAACGGCGAAATATATATAGAGTCTAAAGATAAAAGTGTTTCTTTTGTCAGGATTGCATTTAACCGTACCTTTTCGTGTGATGCACTTATTTACGGTGACGCATTTGAAAGAGGCTATGGTGATTTAGCGTGGAAAAAGGACAGAAGAGACATTCTGAGATGGTATTACATCGCAAATGATAACGGCAAGTTCTCTGCCGGAGGTGTTAAAACTCAGCCGAATGCCCTTTGCTCATGGAAGGTTTATGACGACGAAATTGTACTTATCTGTGATTTAAGATGCGGAACTGATGAAATAACTTTTGCAGACAGATTATGCGTTGCTCAAGTTGTTTTTGATAACGGAACAGGAAATCTTTACGATTTTTGCCATAACTTCTGTAAGAAAATGTGCGATGCTCCTCGCTTATGCAACAGACCTGTTTTCGGCGCCAACGATTGGTATTGTAACTACGGAAACAGCTCGGCAGAGAAGATCCTCCGTGCGGCAAAGTTTACTGTGAAATGCGCTGAGGGACTGCCTTATAAACCTTTCGTTGTTGTTGACGACGGATGGCAGAGGAATCATTTTGACGGTTTTAACGGCGGCGAGTGGGACGGAGCGAACTGCTATTTTGTTGATATGCAAAAGCTGGCTTCGGATATATCCGATCTTGGAGCAATTCCGGGGCTTTGGTTTAGACCTCTTCAAAGTAAAATCAATCTTCCTGACGAGTGTTTTACGGATAAGAGTGACTATCGTCTTGATCCGTCGCACCCGAAAGTGCTTCAAACCGTTTCAAATGATATTAAGCGCTTTTACGAATGGGGTTACAGGCTTGTAAAATATGATTTTGTAACCGATGATGTATTCCGTAAATGGGGCTTTGAAATGCCTGAGGATTATTTTGTAGGTGAAAAGCATTTCTACGACAAGACAAAGACAACTGCACAGATACTTAAGAATTTTTATTGCACAATACGCAATGCCGCTCCCGATGATATGTTATTGCTGGGGTGCAATGCGATAGGACATCTTGCGGCAGGCTTTATTGATATGCAGCGAACAGGTGATGATACAAGCGGTGAGGATTTTGCACGCACCCTTAAAATGGGTGTTAACACACTTGCTTTTCGTATGATGCAGCACGGCACATTCTTTGATGCAGACGCCGACTGTGTAGGAATTACTGAAAAAATTCCGCTTAAATTAAATGCACAATGGCTTGATGTTTTGTCAAAAAGTTCAACTCCGCTTTTTGTATCAGTTGCGGAAATCTGTGAAACCGAGAAAGCCGCCGATTTGATTTCGGCTGCATTCAAAAATTCGGTTGAATGCCGTACACCGTCAATTCCGGTTGACTGGTTTGACACCTTGACACCGTGCAAATGGGTAAGTGACGCCGGTGAAGACACATATAGGTGGAATTGATGAGATAAATCTTATCTTAGGAGACAGTTATGACACCATATATACTAAAAAAACATTTAACACGTAAAGTTACATTTTTTGAAAAAAACGATTCACGAGTTCCTGCCGAACTTTTCAGCACAGTGAGTGAAGCACCGGATTTATCGGACTTTCCTTACCCGCTTCCATCGGCAAAGAATGAATACACCTGCTTTGCAAGCGGAAACAACTCTGTTGTTTGGTACGGTGGAAAAACAGGTGTTACACGTTATGATCCGAACGGTGAGTATATCGAAGATAAAATAATGTACTTCAGTGCGCACCGACATTTACCGCACCACGAAGTTGACGCCATGCTTGCCGATGGGGATAATCTTTGGGTTCTTTGCAGGGATAAAGTAGCTTATATCGAAATGATTATGCTTACGGCAGAGGAAAAGGCTGAAATTCTTCTGGAGGAGACAAACAAATATGTTATGCGCCGAGGAATGGTAAGCCAGCGTGAACTTAAAAAGTACAGAGACTACGAATCACGATATGATTATGCTTCCTGTGATAATGACGGACTTTTTACCTCGGGATATGCAATCGGAGAGATGTTTCGTTACGCTACTCTCAAGAAAAAACTCGGTAAAGATAATCCGAGAACTATTGATGCAAGAAAGAACGCTACAAAGGCTTGTGAGGCGTGCCTGCTTTTGATGTATATTCACGGAAGACCCGAGGGTTTTATTGCCCGTTCCTATCACGTTACGGGTGAACCTGTTCCAAATGACGGAATTTTTTACAAAAGGGACGGCAAGGTTGCACATTGCGTCCGTACCGATTTTGCGGTAAGAAACGGTAGAGCCGGTGAAGAAATTCCCTGTGATTATCCGATTCCTGACAGACTTGCGGCGCTGTACCGTGACCTCGGATATACGGATGATGATATTACATATAAAGCCGACACTTCAAGTGACGAAGTTGTTGCTCATTTTTTACAAATGAAGGTTGCACATGATATACTCGGAGAAGATGACCCCGAGCTTGATGCAATAATCAATGATGCCTGCAAAAGAACAGCGAAACATATCATTGATCATGGCTTTGAATTTTGCGAGTATTCAGGAAAGCCGACAACTTGGGCAAAATGGAGTAAACTTTATTTCGAGAGTAATTCTATCGGCTACGCCGACGCTCCTCTCAATTCATCTGAAATGCTTGCTTTTCTCAAAATTACAATGCACATAACAGGCGAAAAAGGAATTTGGCAGCAAGCATATGATAAGCTGATTGCCGACGGATATGCGGATCTCGGAGTAAAGCATGATGAAAGATTATTTCATGCTGCAATGAAAGAAAAATGTTTCCCCGAAGAAGAACTAATGTATGGCGACAATATGCTTGCGCTTATGACATATTGGATGCTTTGCACACTCGAAGAGGATAGGGGGCTTCTTGAAAAATACCGTGCCGCATTTAAATCATGGAGTGGTTTTATTTTAAGAGAGCACACTCCGGGCTATGATTTTATGTATAAACTCGGAGTTCCCGATGCTGAAATTGATTTCGAGAGAGATGCAAGGTGGTTTGCTCATTTTGAGACTAATCGTATTCTTGCTTCAGTAAATTCCGAACGCCATGATGTTGCGGTTAAGATGGGCAGAAAGTTCCCTATAGAGCAAAAGCACGAGATATCCGCACTTTTGCTTCCCGACGAAAGAGTTGTTTCAAAATTTGACAGAAATCCGTATTTCCTTGACAACAATATTGAAAAAGGATCATATGTAGAAAGCTGTTATGTTTATACCTATTCTTATTGGATTGGCAGATACTATGGATTTATTGAAGAGGAGGGACAGGTATGAGCAGAATTGCGGTATTAAACCAATTCAGTGCGGAATCCGTCAAGGACGCTTTGAATAAGCTCAGCAGATTTCCCAATCTCAAGGTTAATGGTCTTAATGCACATCAGCTTACAGAACTTGCAACTGTTGATCCCGAACTTTTTTCAGAGGTTTCTGACAATATCAAAGCTGATCGCTGGTTCCCATATGCGGGAGCATGGGGAACTGCTGATGAACTATCTGAAATTGCGCTTATTAAAAGCTGTCTTTATTCCGTAAGATATTTTTATGATAATTTCGGCAAAAGATACCGTGTCTTTCACGGTAAGAAGGTTTATAACAATATGCTGCCGCAAATTGTTTACACATCTTTTTTTGATGCAGTTGTGCTTGAAACAGAAACGGAAAACAAGTGGCTTTACGGTGCCGATCATTTCAGAACGCTTTCTATGTCCGCCGATACGGTTGATATTAAAGATTTAAACGACGATATTTCGTCAAATGAATTTATTTCATACGAGGATTTAGCGGACGAGATGTTTGACGGTCATCTTGATTTAAAAACTGTTTTACTCCCGGCCGGAAGCGTTAAACCCGAGGGGATAGAAAAAATCCTTGTTGATGCCGAAAAATATTATGCAGTCAGCGTCGAAGATAAAACAGCCGAGATAAGAAAAGCGTGGATAGCGTTTTTTGACGGTAAAACCGATTCGACAAAGGAAATAGCGGATGAAATAACGGACGGTAAATCTCCCGATGAAAGTGGGTTTAAACTGCACGGTGAAGGAATTATCCTGACCGAAATAAAACTTGCCGAGGATGGCAGCGGAGATACGATCATCCGTGTTGCGGAAACAAAAGGTAAAGAGCAGTCTGCCTACATTATGTGCGACCGTCTCAATGCAGGATTCCGATTTGAGATAATGCCATATGAAATTCCCACATTTCGTATTCCGAAAGACGGCAATGGATATTCCAAAGAGATCTTTATTTGTGAGTAATACTTGTAACAGGTAAAAAATTTAATTGTGGAGGATTTGACATGAAAAAGAAAATCATATCCGTACTCCTTGTAATTGTTATGATGGTTCTGC
>CAVGRW010000004.1:0-54076 GCA_963631735.1 Bacteroidaceae bacterium
CAGCGAAGCTGACTGAGGGGTTTATAGAAAATCTGGAGCAATTTGCCAAGCCTCCCCTTGTTGCAAGGGGAGGGGGACCGCTTGCGGTGGTGGGGATAAAGCTATTACGATCCCCGTCTAAAAATCAATGATACCTATGTTCTCCCGATACCAACGCGGACATAGTATCATAAAGCCGTGCATGGTTGCCCAAATTACGACTCCTTTCCAAACGTAACCGCAACCGTGTACGGCACACCATAGGTGATTTTTAGAAAAGCAAAAAATAAATTGATTTAAAAGATTTTATTAACTAAATTAAATCACAAAAAGGATTAATAAAGAGGTAAATATATGAAATATATAATTAAAATATGTTCTTTGTTTATGGTTATAGTTTTCACCTTGCAGTGCTTTAATATTGGAACTTTAGCAGCAGTAAGAAATTTAACCATTTTAGAGAATGTTGAATCAACGGATATCAATAATGATCTTAGTTTATCTGAGTTAGAAAAAATTAATAAAATTAAAGCGGATGAAAGATTTGTCAATGAAAAATCACTTATTGCATCCGAAATTGTCAATTTGAGGAGTGAAAACTCAAAGTATTTTTTACACAAAGACGGAACATACACGGTTGCCATGTATTCTAGTCCGATACATTTCTTGCAAAACGGAAAATGGGAAGAAATAAACACATCTTTAAAATTAAACAAAAATAATATTGATGAAAATGGAAAATATATGTATAGTCCTGAAAATATGGGCTTGGATATCTGTTTCCCACAAGGCCTAAATAATAATCAAAAAATAGAGATTGGCAAAAATGACTTCAAAATTGAATTTGGCTTACAGAAGAACAGCTTAGAAATTGAACCAATAAAAGAAGAACAGGATATTTCAAGTGATATAAAGTTACCTACGCAAACCTGTATCATAAACAATGATATTGACGAAAAAAATTCTAATACAAGTAGTGCGTCGGATGAAAAGAATGTAATACAGTCTAAGAACGAAGAAAAGATGAAAATAAATCACCTTTCTTCATCAGTTACTTATAAAAATGTTTTACTTGATACTGATTTTGAATATATTATAAGTTCGAATAGAATAAAAGAAAACATAGTAATTAATTCAAAACAGAAAAATTATATTTATAATTTTGATATTAATTTGAAAGGACTAACACCTCAACATCAAACGGATGGCTCAATTTTATTGGTTGATGAAAACGATGAGACTGCCACAGTGTTTACTATAGAAGCACCTTTTATGATTGATGCAAACTCAAATATTTGCACAGATGTAACGATGAGTTTGAAAAATAATGTTTTGACAGTATCTGCAGATTCAACTTGGATAAATAGTAGTGAGCGAAAATTCCCAATTAAGATTGATCCAACGATATCAATGAATACGTCAGAAATTCACGATGCATACGTTTCATCTTTATTTAAATCAAAAAATATGAGGGGAAATTCTCATCTTTTAGGTTATTATATAGCTGGAATTACAAGAGATTATTACAAATTTACGCTTCCTCAGTTACCAGATGGAAGTGTAGTTACCAATGCAGAATTTCGAATCAAACAAGAAAGGTGCAATTCTAATGAGGCGAGTCAAATATATGCATTTGATTTGACCGGATTGGATAGTTGGTCATATACTGGGGTCACTTGGGAGAATCAACCCGTTTCGAATAAGGAAAACGGCGCATTAACCGATGGCATTAAAATAATTGATTATTGTGCAACCAATTCTGCATCAGATTATGTCTATGAGTTTAATATAACAAAAACAGTTAAAAATTGGTACGAAAACAATAATAATAATGGAATAATGTTGGCGGTGAATGATGAATCTAAGGTTTCAAATTATAGCCTTTATTCAACAACATCTGATTTTGGAAGTTGTAGACCGACATTAACGGTAGAGTACTGCTATAATTCTGGTCTCGAGGATTATTGGGCCTATGAAACAATAGATTTAGGAAGGTCTGGAATTGAGTATGTAAATACATATAATGGCAGTCTAACATATATTGCTGATGATATAAACATGAATGGAAATATTTTGCCAATCAAAATAAGTCATGTTTATAATAATAATATTGATTTTTCGGTATATCAAAATTGTTATAGTGGAATGAATGTGGGCTATGGGTGCAATTTGAATATTCAAAAAATGTTAATTCCTATATATAGTAATGATCCTCTTTATAAAAGCTCGTATAGATATAAGTTATATGATGGCGATGGAACTGTTCATTATTTTATTGATAATGGAATGGGAAAAGGAATTCATGACGAATATAATGAAGATATAATAGTTTCACATGCTGGAATGAATATGGTTGTTTCAAATTTAAATGGTACCAAGGAATATTATAATGGAAGTGGACAATTAATTCGCATTGTAGATTCTAATGAAAATTCCCAAGAAATAAATATTGTTGATGACAGGATTGTAAGCATTAGCAATTCAGTTAAAGGTTCTGAAAATTCTATATATTCAGTTGATTTTACATATGACGATTCAAATAACTTAATTTCCTTGACAGATCCGGCTGCAAGGAAGATAGAGTTTTCATATATAAAACGTAGAACGAATATGTACCTTTCTGCAATTACTTATCCGGATAATAAGAAAACAGAATTAAAGTATACTGGTTCTGCATCTCCTCTATTAAATAAAATTATATCATTTGAAGGATCTTATACAAATATAAAGTACAAGACCACGAAAGGATGCGGACAAAGAGTCAATAGTATTTATTATTATGACAAAAATGGAACTGAGATTAATCATTATGTTTTCCAATATACACAACAAAATGAATCGGGAATAGCAACGGGAAATACATTAGTGACCTCTAAAAATGGTAAAAGCAACAGATATTTATTTGATCAATATGGTAGAGTAAGGAACGTAACAAATCAGGATGGTCAAACTCAATATATGGTGTTTAATAATTTTTCCGAGGATGACAGAAACAACTTTAACTTGTTAAGAGATAATTCCGAAATGCAAACTATATCCAACAATATGCTCAAAGGTCATGGCTTTGAAAGTGGAGGTTGGCGTGTTAAAAAGTCATCTGATGACTGTTTATATGGCTTAACCGAAGAAGAAAGTTCAAACGGAAAAAAATCTTATAAAGTGGAGTTGAAAAATCTATCTGACAGTGTTGAAGTTATACAATCTATAGGGTCAAAAGCAAGCAGTATATATACAATATCTGTAGATATAAATATTCCTGCAGATTTAGAGATGACAGAAGAAAGCGGAGTAACTTTTGGCTTGGAATATACATACAACGGAAAAAAGGTATTTGACCACGGTGAATGGTTAGGAAGCAAAAAGACAGATGGCTGGGAACGCTTTTCGCACACTATTCATATGCCGGATGATGCTATCCGTGCTTGTTCTGTTGTGCTGAAAATGACAAATGCCAAAGGAGTTGTATACTTTGATAATGTTCAAATAGAAAAGAGTGGCGGAAGTAGATATTATAATCTAATTGAGAATAGTGATTTCTTCAATGCAAACGGTGCAACAACAGAACCTAAAGGAATAATCCCATATGGTTGGAAAGCATTAAATATGAATACCGGCGATGGGGTTCAGGTTCGCGGAGACAGAAAATATTTTATGATGACTGGTTCCTGTGATAAGGAAAAAGTGGTGTATCAGAATGTTCCGGTTAATGCGGATGTTGGTGAAACTTTAATTATTGGTGGTAGAGCAGCGGCATATGCGACAATGGATAAGGCAAACAAAAATAAATTTTGTATCCAAGCGGTTTTGTACTCTACAGAAAACGATCCAAACCCCGAAGTTATTGAGATTAATTTTGACAGAAGTATAAACATGGAGCACCAAGTTGCAGCGACGTACTACATATTGAAGAAAAAGTGCGATCACATTATATATAGATTCTTATATTATTCACATGTCGATTGTGCTACATTAGATGATGCGTTTATTTATGTTGGAAGTTTTGGTGAACACTATGACTATGATGAAGGAAATCTTACGTCGGTTTCTAATGATGAGGGTAAGAGTGTTAATTATGAATACGATAATAATGGAGATATAAAAACTTTAAGCCAAAAATTTGGACAATCTGTCTCTAGTGATTTAAGCACTCAATCGGTGGATACCGCCTCAGTTTCCGAAACCAATGATTCGATTAGTTATGAATATGACGAGAATCACAATGTCATAAAAGCTACTAGTAAAAGAGGCAAAAAAGTTGAGTACGAATATTTGAATGGTCAAGTTATAACTCAAACTATGACTGAAGAAACAGAAACCGGTGAAACATTAAAAACTATAACACAAAGATATACCTATATCAAAGAAGGAAGTTTCTTAAAAACCTACACAGATGAAAATGGGAATGTAACAACATATACTTATGACAACAATGATAACCCTTTAAAGGGCCTGGTTGTCAGAATTGACTATCCGAAAGGGAACTATGTTAATTACACATATAATGAAAATACGGATGAACTTGTCTCGACAAGTGGAAATATTGACAGTACAAGTTCAGCTAGTACAAATATTATGTATAATAATTCGCTTCCGACAGCAATTCTAAAAAATGGTATGGATTATTCATACGAATATGATTCCCAAAATCGTATTACGGCAAGCAAAATCGGTCAGATAAATATGGTTACATATTCATACGATGACCATGATCGTTTGTTGCAACAAACTTTTGCAAATGGAGCCTCATACACTCCGGTTTATGACAATCGGGATCGTTTATCTGAGGATATCTGGGACGATAATAGTTTAGCAAAGTATTATTATAATGAAAACGATAGATTGTCTGAGTTTAAAGATAATATTACCGGCGTAAATTATAGATATGACTATGCTTTTTATGGTATGCTTCATAGAATAGTAGGAAGTGATGGAACGAAAACCTTGTATGATTATGATTTGTCCGGAAATAAAAGTAAGGTAGATTTTTATATCGGCGATGAAAATGTTTACTCTGCAAGATTTTATGCAAACTATTCCGGTGATATTGAGGACATTGTTTTGCAATCATTCAACAATACAAAACTACATTACAACTATGATGGATTTAATCGTCTTATAGGAAATTCTTTTGGAGAGTATTCAAGAGAAATAACATATTGTGATAAGGAAAATGCTTCAAGTAATCTAGTATCAAAATATGTGAATGTTATGCCGCATAGTAACACAGCTCAAACATTCAATTATAATTATGATCCAAACGGTAATGTGATTGAGATTGTTGAGGAAAATCGAAACATTAAAACTGAAGGTGATAATAATATAGAGCAGTCAACAATTATAACCACTTATTCTTATGATGGTTTAGATCGGTTGATTGAAGAGAATATAGATGGTCATACAATTAAATATGACTATGACCTTGGAGGAAACTTGACATCAACAAGAGAGAATGGTATAATTTCGCATAATTATTCCTATGCCAATTCTAGATGGACTGATTTACTTATATCTGTCGATGGTAAAGCGATTACATATGATCAAATAGGTAATCCATTGACCTATGATGGAAGAACATTTAATTGGCAACACGGAACTCAATTGACAAGTATTGTCGGAGACAATATAGATGAAGCTTATACATATGATGCTACCGGACACAGAATAGGCAAAGTGACCAAGGACTTTGAAACTTCTGAATATGAAACAACCCGATACATTTATTCCGGTGATTTACTCATTAGACAAATTGTTGGTAATAATATTATGGATTTTCAATATGATTACAATAACGATGTAATCGGATTTAAATACAACGGTACGCCGTATTTCTATCTGAAGAATCTGTATGGGGATGTTGTTGCCATTGCTAGCGAGAATGGGGATATTGTGGCGGAATACCGCTATGATGCATATGGTAACACACGATATTCTTCGGGAAATGAAATAAAAGATATTAACCCGATTCGTTATCGAAGTTATTATCAAGATGCGTCAACAGGATATTATTTTCTTCAAACAAGATATTATAACCCTGAATGGCGAAGATTTATAAGTGCAGATAGTGTGTTTATTACAGGTAACATGCTTACAGGGTCAAATATGTATGCATATTGCAATGATAATCCGGTAGCTTTTTCCGATTCTCAAGGAACTGAGGCAACATTGGCAGAAAAAATATTGGGTAATGCTGTAAGACTTGCCAGTAAAGCTGTTTCCAAAAGATTGACTAACGAGACGAATGCCTTTTTTGCTGTTGCAAACAATGTTGCTTTGCCGTTGATGAAAATTTTGGGTGGTTCTCAATTTGCTGAAAACCCATTTGTAAAATTAGCAGTGTCCAATCCTGAATTGATAAAACAAGGCGTAGAATATCTTTATACAGGAACAGGAACATATGATGTCCCCACCGGATTAAGGCATTTTATGCCTGTTAATATGAGTGGAGGTGCGCCTTGGGCTGGATATCTTTTAGGCTTTGAAAAATCTACATATGTTGATAAAGATAATTACAATGTCAAGGCAGCTAATAAAGTTTTATCAAACCGATTTTTGAATAAAATTCCGTTTGTTGTCAATAGATGCAATGCTATTATAAAAGAACATACTTTTACTAACTATACGACAGTAGAAGGAAAATATATGTGGCAGAGTCAAGTCGGCTATAGCGGCTTTTATGATTTGGCGTTCAGTATGGGTGGTCCGATAAAGAGGCTTATGTATAGGTTTACAGCAACAATTAACAGTAAGCCGCGTTATTATGTTATTTGGTGTTGGAAGGCCGATTATTGGAATTTAGGTGCCGGAGCTGAATTAGGCATTTATTATACCGATAGTGCTGAAGATAAAGAAAAAAACTTTTATAATATTAATACAGATTTAAATCTGCATGTTAGAATGGATATTGACTATGGAATTAACACGCCGATAACTTTAAAGCATTTAAACGATTTCCATCAAACAAATTGGTGGGTAACATCTTTTACTCCTGAGATACAATTTGCAAATATAGATCTTCTGCGAGTTAAACTTAAAGTACGATTTGTTGATAAAATGATTGACGGATTTAACAGTTATAAATTGATGAAACCATTTTATCAGGAGTGGTCAACGCATTCAGAAAATGAAAATGCAGAAGATATCTCTGATGAGGAAAAGGCTTGGGAAAATATAAAGATGTTGGGATACACTTATAGGACGCCTCTTTCCGGTCACACGGCGTGTCATCGCTGCAAAGAATCTATTCATCCATCTCTGTGTACCTGTTCTTGCAGTTTACAAAAGCTTTCAGGCACATATCCGGATTGTCGTAAATATTCTTGTAAAGAATATACTGAAAAATGCACATCAAACGATATTGGTTGTTTGCACTACAATGATCCGGATAATGGATTCCAGTTTGAAATTTCATATTGATTGGAGGTGAAAATATGATTGCTGAGATAATAGAAAATTTAACTAAATTTCCTGAGGCAGTTGCTCCGTATCTATCTTCCGAATATTTCAAACAGTTTATCGAGTCAGTGAATGGAATGGTGGTATCAAGCGGAATAACTCCATTACTTTACCCAATGGCTTATCCATTAGCTTTTGCAATTTTATTCGCAATGTTCTATTGGCCGGTTGTAGTTATATTGATAGGCGCAATATTCGGTCCTATTTTTGGATAAGTTGAAAACAGTTCGGCTACATAAACCAACGGAAAAACTTAATAGCAGATAGGGTATAAGGTTGTCACAACTTTATACCCTTTTCTGCTATAAATAATTGACAAAATTTATTGATGTATAGGGAGCGTCTGTCGAAAGATACACAAAAACAATCATTATATAAATTTTATCTTGACAAGCGAACAAATGTTCGATATAATATGAGCAATAAAACAAGTTATAAAAAGCGAGAGACAAGTATTTGAGGTAGCTATATGATTTTATCGTATAAACAAATAAATGATATTGCTCAAGAAATAATATCTTCATATTGCGGGGATGTGTTTGCACCTGTTAATATTGAGGGCCTGTTGAAGGATAAGCTTGGAATCTCGATTGAGTATTACACATTGCATCCTCGTGGAATGATACTTGGTATGTGTTCAAATCAGCGTCAGATTGTTAAGGTAAAAGACGGCAATGAGATTTTACTTGCCGAGCTTAATGAAAATGTCATCTTTATTGACAGCAGTCTGAAAGACCGGAGAATGGAAGGACGCAGAAATTTTACCATTGCCCATGAAGGCGGACATCATTTCCTTTTTCAACTTGAAAACAGGAAAGACAGTACAGCATTCAGATATTATCGTGAAAGCTATGGCTGCCGAGATTTTGATTGGGATGAATGGCAGGCTGACGCCATGGCATCGTGCCTTACGATGCCTGAGAAAAATGTAAGATATGTATTCGAGTTGTTCTTTCAAAAAAGTCATGTCAATAGAATTACTCCGTTTAACAGAGCCGAATATATCGCTTTCAGTGCCATGGCTGATTTCTTTAAGGTGTCAAAAACAGCTATGGCGATAAGACTTAAAAAACTGAATTTGATAAATTCTTTTAACTTAAGCAAATCCATAGATATTCAAATGGTGGGATGAATTATGAAAACAGAAAGAAACGGTAGAATACTGCCTTTCAGATATGTACATTGTCCACGATGCGGAGAACAGCTGCTATACCAAGTAGAGCCGATTAACGGAACAATTAAAGTGAAATGCTGTGAATGCAAAGCAATGCTGACAATGAGATTTGAATCGGGAGTATTGAAAAATGCCGAATATAAGATAAAGGAGATTTGTGCCAATGAATAAGGTGAAGATCACTTGCCCGTGCTGCGGCAAGAGAGTAATGGATAAGGTTGAGGGGGCAACCGGTGTTGTTGAAATAAAATGCCCACATTGTAAGCAGGTCGTTTCAATACGGCTTGACAGAAAAAAAGACGGAACAATACATTACAGAATAGTCGCATAATTAAATATATGGTTCAATTGTATCGAGCCCTGAATCCGTGATTGAAAAATCAACCGAGATATCTAACTGCCGGACATTGAAATTCAGAAACAGAGGTTTAATATACCTCACTTTTTGAATTTCAGTGTCCGGCTTTTTCTGTTTATATGACCTTTTAAATTTAAAAAGGCGATATAAGCTGAAAAGCTTAAGCAATGCCACACAGTTGCGGTATACATCTTGCTTAAATCTATTCGCATCATGTTACGCAATTTGCAAACCTTAATTGTGCGGTATTGCCATAAATCTCATAGCCTTGAGATGCGCATTAAAGGCGGAGGGATACATAAAGAAAACAAACTGTTGCAAGCAGCTTGTTTCTAAAGTATTTCACCGTTATTTTGTCATGCGCATTTTAAGGTGCAGTCAGGTGCTTAATAAGAAATACTGACTTTTTGTGTCCCGAAGCCGCATCCGGGCGGAAAGGACACAATTATGTCAAAAGAAGTAAATAGCAAAGCAATCTATCTTAAATCAATGAAAAGGTGGGTACCGGTTTCAGATGAGTATTACGAAATACATCGCCGTGAGATTGATGCATACATTCATCGTATGAGAAATCACGGATGTTGTAAATGCCCTAAGAGCAGATGGTGGTTATGCGATGAGGACTGTTGGAATTGTGAGTTCAGGTGTGGGGAGGAGTATATATCTCTTGAAACACCGTGTGGGAAAAACACGGAGGATATATCTTTGGGTGACAGCATCGCAGACGACTGTTCGGATTTACAGTCAATAATTGAGGATCGGGAGCTTCTATGTAAATTATTTGATGCTTTGAAAAATATTGATCCGAAAAGAAGTGAAATTTGCAGAATGTGGGCAAATGGAATGTCTGAAAGAGATATTGCTGATAAGCTCGGGTATAAATCTCGGAATTCCGTATTTAAGTACAGAAAGCAAGGCTTGAAAGAGCTTAAAGAAATTCTGAAAAATTACATATGATCGGTGGCCAAAGAGAAGCATCCTATCCGTTCTGTATTGAAGGAAGCAATACTATATAACTTCCTTCAAAGGAGGAAAACAGGTGTATGAGTCCGTAGAACCAATTAAATCGGATGAAGAATTGATTGATGTTTTAACAGCAATCAGCGTAGTGTCAATGAAGTTGGCAAGAAAAATTACTATTCTTGCCGCAATGAGTCAAAAGAGAGGAGCACAAAACAATGGAAACAAATATTCTGAAAAAACTCGCAGTGAGTTTGAACAACACAGCAAAAATCCTTATTGAGCTTGCGGAGATCTCACAGTCCGCCGCAACAGAGAATTCGGATTATGAAGAAATCAAGGAAGCAAAAAATGAAAACGAAGTCTCATTGGAGCAGGTAAGAGCCATTCTCGCCGAAAAGTCAAGAATGGGTATGACGTCTGCAGTCAGAAATCTTCTCCTGGAGTATGGAGCAGATAAGCTCAGTGCGGTTGATCCGAAGTTTTATTCGGCAATTTTGGAGAAAGCAGAGGAAATGAATAATGGCACCTAATGCGCATGCGTTACTTTCGGCATCTTCATCTCACAGATGGCTGAACTGTCCGCCGTCGGCAAGGCTTAGTGAAAACTATGAGGATAAAAGCAGCGACTTCGCTGCCGAAGGCACAGATGCTCATGAGCTGTGTGAATATAAACTAAAAAAGGCACTTGGCCAACGAGCAAAAAATCCGACTGAAAATCTCACATGGTATAACGAAGATATGGAAGAATGCGCCTCAGGATATGCGGAATATGTAATGGAGCTTATTGCACAAGCAAAGAAAAATTGTGCCGATCCTGTTGTGTTGATTGAACAGAGACTCGATTATTCAAAATATGTTACAGACGGATTTGGCACGGGTGATTGTGTAATCATTGCCGATGGTACGCTTAATATTGTTGACTATAAACACGGAAAAGGTGTGGTAGTGTCGGCACTTGATAATCCGCAGATGAAACTTTACGCTCTGGGTGCTTTGGGAATTTTTGATTCAATTTATGATATTGAAAACATCACGATGACAATTTATCAGCCTCGGATAGCGAATATAAGCACTTTTTCAATACCGAGGGGCGAACTGATCGATTGGGCAGAAAAGGTGTTAAAGCCAACTGCCGAGCTTGCCTTTAACGGAAAAGGTGAATTCCGCTGCGGTGACTGGTGCAGGTTTTGTAAGGCGAGAGCGCAATGCCGTGAAAGAGCAAATGCAAACCTCGCGCTTGCCAAATATGATTTTGCAGAGCCTCCGCTCCTTTCTGATGATGAGGTTGAAGAAATCCTCGATAAAATCGACGGACTTGTTTCATGGGCAAACGATATTAAGGAGTATGCTCTTAAGGCTGCCTTGAACGGAAAGCGGTGGAAAAGCCGAAAATTGGTCGAAGGACGTTCCGTTCGCAAGTATACCGATGAAGCAATGGCGGCACTTGCAGTTAAGAATGCAGGATATGAACCTTATGAGAAGAAGCTGCTCGGAATTACAGAAATGCAAAAAATGCTCGGCAAAGAGCAGTTTAATAAAATCCTCGGCGATTTCGTTGAAAAGCCAAAAGGAAAACCGACACTTGTTCCGATGTCGGACAAGCGAAAGGCAATAAACACGGCGGCATCAGATTTTGAAAACTAAGGAGAAATTTATTATGTCAAACAAGAATCCAATGAAAGTTATTACAGGAAAGGATACGAGATGGTCTTATGCAAATGTGTGGGAACCGAAGGCAGTCAATGGGGGCACGCCGAAATATAGTGTTTCACTCATTATTCCTAAGTCGGATACGGTTACTGTACAAAAGATAAATGATGCGATAAAGGCTGCCTATAATGAAGGACAGGCAAAGCTGAAGGGTAACGGAAGATCGGTTCCTGCACTTTCTGTAATCAAAACACCGCTTCGAGACGGGGATACCGAAAGACCGGATGATCCCGCTTACGCAGGCTGCTATTTTGTAAATGCCAATGCAACATCGGCTCCGGGTATTGTAGATGCGGATCGTAATCCTATTCTTACTCGAAGCGAAGTTTATTCCGGTGTTTACGGCAGAGCGTCGATCAGTTTTTACGCTTTCAACTCAAACGGAAACAAGGGTATTGCCTGCGGACTTAACAATCTTCAAAAGATCCGTGACGGTGAACCGCTCGGCAGTAAGGTGTCTGCTGAGGTTGATTTTGATACTGAGGATGATGAAGATTTCCTTTCTTAAACAAGATGTAACGGGCAGCGGTGAAAATCCGCTGTCCCGAGAGGAGATGAAGGATTGAAAACCATCAGCATTGATATTGAAACATTTTCTTCTGAAGATCTTTCAAAATGCGGAGTATATAAATATTGCGAGTCGCCGGATTTTGAGATATTGCTGTTCGGATACTCAATCGACGGCGGAGAGGTAAAGGTTATAGATTTGGCTACCGGTGAAATGATTCCCGAGGAGGTTATTTTATCGCTTACCGACGATTCTGTATTAAAGTTTGCCTTTAATGCCGGCTTCGAGAGAATATGCCTTTCAAAATTTATCGGACTTCCGACAGGTGAATATCTGAATCCGAAATCATGGAGATGCACAATGGTGTGGTCGGCATATATGGGACTTCCGCTATCATTGCAGGGCGTAGGCACTGTGCTGAAACTTGAAAAGCAAAAACTTACAGAAGGAAAGGAGCTTGTTCGATATTTTTGCGTTCCCTGCGCTCCGACAAAAGCTAACGGCGGAAGAACAAGAAATCTTCCGGCAGATGCTTGGGAGAAGTGGGAGCAGTTCAAAAAATATAACATACGTGACATCGAAACTGAGATGCAGATACAACAGAAGCTCTCAAATTTTCCGGTTCCCGATTATATATGGGGAGAATATGCGTTAGACCAGGAAATAAACGACAGAGGTGTCAAAATTGATATGCAACTCGTTTCTTCGGCTGTTAATATGGATAAAAAATCAAGAGAAGAACTTATGGATACTATGCGGAAGATTACTATGCTTGAAAATCCGAATTCGGTAACGCAAATGAGATTATGGCTTGCGGATAACGGATTGCAAACCGATACGCTCGGTAAAAAAGCTGTAACGGAAATGCTGAAAACAGCCCCTCCGTTACTTGCAGAGGTTTTGGTGCTTCGGCAACAGCTTGCAAAGTCATCCGTAAAGAAATATCAGGCAATGCAGAATGCTGTGTGTTCTGACGGAAGAACAAGAGGAATGTTTCAGTTTTACGGAGCAAACAGGACAGGGCGATGGGCAGGAAGATTGGTTCAGCTTCAAAATTTGCCTCAAAATCATCTCGCCGACATTGCACAGGCTCGTGACCTTGTGAAAAGCGGAGATTATGAAGCGGTCAAAATGCTGTATACCGATGTTCCCGATACTCTGTCGCAGCTTATTCGTACATCGTTTGTTCCCAAGAAAGGTACACGTTTTTATGTCGCAGATTTTTCTGCTATCGAGGCTCGTGTTATTGCATGGTATGCCAAAGAAGGATGGAGGCAGAAAGTTTTTGAGGAAGGCGGTGACATTTACTGTGCATCGGCATCGCAGATGTTTAAAGTCCCTGTTGAAAAGCATGGCATAAACGGACATCTCAGACAGAAAGGCAAGATTGCCGAATTGGCTCTCGGTTACGGCGGTTCAATTGGAGCGTTGAGAGCTATGGGAGCTTTGGAGATGGGGCTCCGGGAGGATGAGCTGAGAATGCTTGTTGATGCCTGGCGTTCATCAAATAAAAATATAATAAAGCTTTGGTGGGATGTTGATAAAGCCGTAAAAAGTTCGATCAGAAATAAAACAGTCAAAGAAACACACGGTATTCGTTTTGAATATAAAAGTGCGATGCTTTTTATTGAACTCCCGTCCGGAAGACGGCTTGCGTATGTGAAGCCCAAAATTGAAATCAATCAGTTTGGTACTGAATCGGTCACATACGAGGGAATAAGCGGTTCAAAGAAGTGGGAACGACTTGAAAGCTATGGTCCGAAATTTGTTGAAAATATAGTTCAGGCAACGGTGCGGGATATACTTTGTTTCGCAATGTGAACTCTTAGTGATTATGAAGTAACGATGCATATTCATGATGAGCTTGTAATAGAAGCGGAACCGAACACTTCGCTTGAAAAAATATGTAAGCTTATGGGAAAAACTCCGCCTTGGGCAGAAGGCTTGATTTTAAGAGCAGACGGTTATGTCTGTGATTTTTATATGAAAGATTGAGGTTGAAAAATATGAAGTTATTAAAATATATTCTATTCGCCATATTAGGGATATTTGTCTTTTCGGTATTTGTTACCTGCTTATATGAGGGCGGATTTGTAACAGGAATACAAACTTTTGTCGGAATGGCACTTTCCTGTTTTGCAGGCTTGGGCTGGTTCGTACTTGGAATAATCGGTGTATATAAAAACATGATCGGAGGTAAAAATGATGGGGATAGACAGAAAAAACAGTGAAAGATATCCCGATCCTACCTGTTATCAGGCGCTTGTAACGATATGTAAACGGGAGAAGCAGGACAAAAGAAACAGCAGATATACACCGGGATTTAAACCTTTGGTTTATATATGTTCGCCTTATGCGGGTGATAAGGTGAAAAACGCAGCTAATACAAAAAGGTACTGCAGGTTTGCATACAGACATAATGCAATACCGATTGCTCCACATCTTCTGTATCCGCAGTTTTTAAATGATGACGACACAGAGGAGCGCAATGCCGGTATGTGGATGGGCTTAATTCTTCTTAACAAATGCAATGAGCTGTGGGTGTTCGGAACGGTAATATCAAGCGGTATGAAGGCGGAAATAGATCGGGCAAAGAAAAATAATATGTACATAAGATATTTCGATTCGGATTTAAAGGAGGTCTTTTAATGGGACTGACTATTTATTCTTCCGATTGCTCCGGTGTAGCTGCCAACTGCTATTACAAAAGAAAAAATCTTGTAAACGATGAAGAAACGTTAAAAAGAGCGGTTTGCCGTGATTACGTTTGTGCCGAATACAGAAATGCGTACAGAAACAATAAGAATTTCATCAAAAGCAAATGTTTTGCATTGGATGTCGATAATGATAAAAGTGATAACCCGGAGGATTGGATCTTACCGAAAGATATCATAGAACATTTTGACGGTGTTACGATCGGTTTTCATTTTTCAAGGCACAATATGACAGACAAGCCGTATGTTGACAGAGTGACGGGTGAGGTAGTCAGGTCGGTAACTGCAAGACCGAGATATCATGTTTTCTTTGAAATTGATATCGAATATGATTATGAACAGTATAAAAGAATGAAAGAGAAAACGATATCTGAATTTCCGTGTTTTGACAGAAATGCCGCAGATGCGGCAAGGTTCTTTTTCGGCACGGATAATGCCGACGTTATTTATCATCAAGGGACAAAAACTTTAAACGAATGGTTTGATGAGGAGAACTTTGATGAGTCGCTTTCGACAATCAAGATCGGAACGAGAAATAGTACACTTTCACATTTTGCGGGCAGAGTTTTAAAAAGGTACGGAAACACCGAACAGGCATATTGTTGCTTTATTGAGAAGAATGAACAGTGCGAACCTCCGCTTGACAATGAAGAGCTGAATACTATATGGAAATCCGCCTTGAAGTTTTACAGCCGGGTGTCGGGAAATCCCGATTACATTCCTCCGGAGCAGTATGAAAAGATAACCGATATACCTGTAAGCGAAGCAAAGTGGGATATTCCTATTCCCTTTGAAAGCAGTGGTCTCCCGCCGTTTCCGATAGAGGTTTTACCTCCTGTTATCAGACATTATGCATCTGCGGTTGCTGTGTCAACACAGACGCCTGTCGACATGGCGGCTACAGCAGGACTTGCCGTTGTTTCTGCATGTATAAGAAATTTGTATAAGGTCGAAGGAAAATCCGACTGGCTTGAACCGACAAATATATATGCGGCTATTGTTGCGGAGCCGTCCGAGAGAAAATCAGCCGTAAACTCTCTTGCCGCAAAACCCGTAGATGAGTACATAAAAGAGTTCAATGAAAAGCATAAAGTTGAATTCGAAATGTCAAAAGCGACGAAGCAGCGCTTGGAGAATAAAAAGAACAGTTTGCTTAATACAAGCAGAAAGAGGGGAGAGGATTCATCTGCTGCGGATTTCAATGAAGAATTACAAAATGTAATTGAACAGCTTGTAAATTTTAAAGAAGTGAAGCCTTTGAAAATTTATGTTGATGATACTACTCCGGAAAAGCTGACAGAAACAATGTCCGAAAACGGAAATGCTATATCTATTATCTCGTCGGAAGGAGGTATCTTTGATGTGTTGAGCGGTGCATATTCAAGCAAGGTGAATATTGATGTTTTTCTTAAGGCTTATTCCGGTGAGCATATTTCAGTTGAAAGAATAATGAGAAACTCCATATCTGTTGATGATGCCTGTCTTACCATACTGCTTTCGGTGCAGCCTGTCGTTATAAGCGAGCTTATGAGCAATAAAAAGTTCAGACACAGAGGACTTACGGCACGATTCCTTTATTCAATGCCTAAATCGTTTGTCGGATCACGAAAGCTCGAATCTCAAACAATACCCGAGGAGTCGTATACTGCATATAAGAAACTTATATACAACATTCTTTCAGAAAAGAGGGGAAAGTATCCCGAGATAATTCGGCTCGATAAAGAAGCACGAAAAGAATTGATTAAGTATTATGATTGGGTTGAAAAAATGCTTGCAGGCGAATTTCCAATGTACAGTGGTCATTACTCACATAGTAACCCGAGGTACGGTTGATGAGCAGAT
Organism: Bacteroidaceae bacterium; assembly: GCA_963631735.1. GTDB lineage: Bacteria > Bacillota > Clostridia > Oscillospirales > Acutalibacteraceae > CAG-488. Next base: position 16,701 of record CAVGRW010000004.1, read on the forward strand.
AGTAAGGGCTCTTCAAAGAAAAGAGTTAACTCAGTCAGCTCTTATTGAGGCGGTAAAAGCGAATTTGGAGGTGTAATCATGACGGCAAAAGAGTATTTATCACAGGCGAGATATTTGGATGCGAGAGTAAATGCAAAAATAGCGCAGCTGGCGTCATTAAATGATCTTGCAACAAAAGCCACTTCAACCATATCCGATATGCCGAGAGTATCAAATTATACAGGTTCTTCTCTTGAAAACACCGTTGTTAAAATCATTGATCTTCAGGAAGAAATCAATCATGAAATTGACACACTGGTTGATTTGAAGAAAGAGATATATCGTAAAATACAAGAAGTTTCAAATCCCGAGTATCAGACGGTTCTTGAAAGACGATACATATGTCTTGAAACTTGGGAACAGATAGCGGTTGATATGAATTATTCTATTCAGCATATTCACCGTATGCACAGCCTTGCATTAAAAGAAATTATTGTTCCTACTGAAACATGAGAGTATATGTGATAGAATGAGAGTATTCTTATGTGATAGTATTTACCATAGAAAATTAAACAAAGGACCTTTGAGAGAAAATCTTTCAAAGGTCTTTTTCGTTGAAAGGAGAGTTTCTATGGGATACACGAACAGTTCATTGGTTACTTACAAAAAGCTGTGCGGAGATTACGACACAAGAAATCACAAAATCGATACAATCACGATTCACTGCTTTGTAGGTCAGGTAACTGCAAAGCGCGGATGTGATTATTTTTTTGAAACCGACAGGGATGTATCATCGAACTATGTTGTCGGTTATGACGGCTCTATCGGATTATCTGTTGAGGAGAAAAACAGAGCATGGACTTCATCTTCATACTATAACGATCACAGAGCGGTAACTATTGAAGTGGCATCGGAAACAAAGTCACCATACAAGGTTACGGACAAGGCATACAATGCTTTGATTGAACTTGTTGCGGATATTTGCGAACGAAACGGGATTAAGAAACTTGTGTGGAGCAACAGCAAAACCGAGAGAGTAAATCACAGTAACGGCTGTAATATGACTGTGCACAGAGATTTTGCTTCGACTGCTTGTCCCGGAGATTTTCTTTACTCACATATGGCCGCAATTGCTGAAAGTGTAAACAAAAAGCTCGGATCTTCAAAAGTTCCGACATCTAAACCGACAAATGCAGTATTTGTTGATGCACCGAATACTATAGGAGGTAACGATATGACAAGAGGATATTTCAAAAAGGGTGAAAGAAACGAAGGTGTTTATGCTTACAAACAGCTCCTTATTATGCTGAAAAGAGCAGGTGTTATCACCCAGGGAGTTGATAACAATAATGCCTTCGGTGACGGGACAGTGGCTGCAACAAAGCAGGTTCAGAAAGCAGCGAAGATTGAGCAGGACGGTTATGCAGGCCCGATTACAATCAGAGCTTGTTTCACACTTTTGTCAAAGAAGATATAACAAAAGGCACACCGTAGGAATCATCGTTCCAATTGTGTGCCTTTCGTCTGTTATACGCTTTTGGATTTTCGGATTTGCGTGTTACGGGATTTATATTGCCCCAATTTTTACGCTTTTTTGCGTTTAGCTCTCTTTGCTTTTTCTTGGAGAGCTTTTCATACGGAATGAAGTTTTCCATAATCATACCTCCTTTGGTTGAGGTAGTATAACACAATCGGAGGTGCGTGTCAATGCCGAGAAGACCTAAACGACCGTGCAGTTATGTCGGTTGTCCTAACCTTTGTGACGGACAATACTGTGAAGAACACAGACAAAGTGAAACCCGCAAATATGACCGTTATGGAAGAAATCAAGCTTCGATAAAGATATATAAAGGGAAACGATGGCAGACCGTTCGTAAAAAATATTATGAAGCGCATCCTTTGTGTGAGAACTGTCTGCTTGAAGATAAAATTACACCCGCCGAGGAAGTACATCACATTGTACCGCTTTCGGCGGGTGGTGAGCCCTATGCTTTCAGTAATCTCCGTTCTCTGTGCCGTTCTTGTCATTTAAAAGAACATCACAGGATCGGAGATAGGTAAGTTACATTTGATTTGAAATGTTCCTATGACTATATATGATCCTGCGAACTTCCATTACGTTGTCTATTACAACATAAAAAATCAAATAATTCTTTACTTTTATATAGTAGTACGGATATTTATGCTGAATTAAGTTAGGATATGATTCAAAGGATTCCGCATTTGGCAAACGATTAAAGATTGATTCTTCTACCTCGTTAACCAAAGTATTTGCTGCCGCAGGGTTTTGAAGTTGGATAGAAATATAATCCACAATTGAATTTAAATCATCTTCAAACAAAGGCAGAATACGCAGAGAATACTGTTTATTCATGAATACGGCTCCTTACTCTGCTGAAGACTTCTTCAGCCGTAAAACGAGTTCCATTTTCTTCGGCAGCTTTATCCGCTTGCAAAAGTTTCATCTCAACGTCATCGGTGAGAGCTGCGTATTGCTCAAGGCTCAAAACAACCATTGAGCCATAGCCGTTTTTTGTAAGAAATACGGGTTCACCGCCTGAAAGAACAGCCTTCTCAATTTCGGGGAATTTGTTTCTAAGATCAGAAACAGGTCGTATATTGATCATATTATTTACCTCCATAAGTTCCTGATAATATTTTATCATAACTTTATCAAAAATTCAATAGTAAAATTACCCCAGGGGCGGTCTAAATCTCTAAAAATGAAATAAATGAAGACCGGCCCGGGGTCACACGCGCAACTTTGCAAATTCAAATAGGGTATTAACCCCTAAATTCTTCTCGCGCATAATGCGCGCACGCATGAGAGGTCAATATAATAATCAAACAAAAATCAAAATAAATCAAATTTCGGAGGTGATTTTATTGGCTAAGGACGGCTCAAAACGGGGAGGCGCAAGACCCGGCGCAGGCAGACCGAGAAAAGCATTGGCAGATAAAATCGCTGACGGTAATTCCGGCAGACCGATTACTGTTCTGCCGACGGTTGCCAATCTCGAAGGTGAGGATATGCCTGCCATAAAAGAATATCTTACAGAAGAACAGAAAATCGGTATTGAGCTTGAGGCTGATACCATTTTTAAATATGTGTGGAATTGGTTAAAATATTGGAAGTGTGAGAAATTTATCTCTCCTGAAATCATTGAACATTACGCACTTTCTGCAGCAAGACATATACAAGCCGAAAAACTTATCAGCCGTACAGGCTTTCTTGCAAAGCATCCTACAACAGGTGCTCCTATTCAAAGTCCGTATGTGGCAATAAGCCATTCATACGAAAAAGCTGCCAATCAGTATCTTTTCATAATTCAGCAGATAATAAAAGAAAATTGCGCCGAGGAGTTCAAAGGATATTCAGATTCCGATGATATGATGGCAGAATTGTTAAATTACAAGCGCGGAGGTTAATTTATGTTTGAAAAAGTAAACCCAAGTCATCCCGATAAACTTGCAGACAGAATCGCAGGAGCAATAGTTGATGTTGCATACAACATTGAAGATAATCCCAAGATTGCAGTTGAAGTTCTTATAGGACACGGCAAATGTCATATCATTGCCGAAACATCCGTACATATTCCAATTGAAAATGTTACGGAAATCGTGGACAGAATCATAGGTGCGGTTGAGATTGACTACAAAAAATATGAGCAAGACACACATCTTGCGGATAATCAGTCGGATGAGATTCGATGCGGTGACAACGGTATTTTCAAAGGTACTCCTGTTACAGATGAACAGAGAATGCTTGCTGATATTGCAAAGAGAATATATGAGGTCTGTCCCTATGATGGCAAATACATCATTGATGGAGACAGACTTATTCTTTGCCAAAGTAATATTGATACAAATATTTTGCAGGAAGAATATCCGAATGCAGTTGTAAATCCTCTCGGCAACTGGATAGGCGGTATTGACGTTGATTCGGGAGCAACAAACAGAAAACTCGGAAGCGATATGGGTGATTCCGTCACAGGCGGAGGACTTCACGGTAAGGATTTGTCAAAGGCTGATGTCAGTGTAAATATTTATGCTTGGCTTAAAGCACAACAAGAAAAACAGCCTGTTACTTTTTGCTGTGCAATCGGAGATGATACAATTGACGGAAAGCCATATGCCGAGATCGTCAGAATCGCAAGAGCATATATCACATCAATCGGCGGCTTTGAGAGGTTTGCTGAATGGGGGCTTATACAATGAACAATGGACAATTGACGGTTAACAATGAGAGAACCACAAGCAAGTTCCAACTTGTTGATACTGATAAACTGATTCCTTATGTCAACAATGCAAGAACACACAGCACGGAGCAAATAAACAAGCTTCGTGCCTCTTTGCGTGAATTTGGTTTTATCAATCCTGTGATTGTTGATAAGGATTTGAATGTGATTGCAGGTCACGGCAGAATCGCTGCAGCAAAAGCGGAAGGTATTAAAAAAGTTCCGTGTGTGTTTGTTGACCATCTTACAGATGCACAAAAGAAAGCGTACATACTTGCCGATAACAGAATGGCTATGGATGCCGGCTGGGATGAGGAGCTTCTGCGTGTTGAGATCGAAGCATTGCAAGCGGAAGATTTTGATGTATTCCTAACGGGATTTGATGAGGATGAAATATCAAAGCTCTTTGATGACGGAACGAAAGTAAAAGAGGACGAATTTGATGTTGATTCCGAACTTGAGAAACCGACATTTTCAAAGCTCGGTGATGTGTGGCAGTTGGGCAGGCATCGTCTTGTATGCGGTGACAGTACCAAGCCAGAAACATACAAAACTCTGCTCGGTGAAACAAAGGTTAATCTTGTAATTACCGATCCGCCGTACAATGTCAATTACGAAGGATCGGCAGGCAAAATCAAGAACGATAATATGGGAAATAACAAATTTTATCAGTTCCTTTTTGATGCATATAAGTGTATGTATGATTCAATGGCTGATGATGCCAGCATCTATGTTTTTCATGCCGATACCGAAGGCTTGAATTTCAGAAAAGCATTTTATGATGCCGGATTCTATCTTTCGGGGTGCTGCATATGGAAAAAGCAAAGTCTTGTTCTTGGCAGAAGTCCGTATCAGTGGCAGCATGAGCCCGTGCTTTACGGTTGGAAAAAGAACGGAAAGCATCAGTGGTACACAGGCAGAAAGGAAACAACAATATGGGAATTTGATAAGCCAAAGAAAAACGGCGATCATCCTACGATGAAGCCGATACCGCTTTTGGCATATCCGATTATGAACAGCTCGATGACAAACGCAGTGGTTCTTGATCCGTTCGGCGGAAGTGGATCAACTCTTATAGCCTGTGAACAAACGGATAGAATATGCTGCACGATTGAGCTTGATGAAAAGTTCTGTGATGTTATTGTGAACAGATATATTGAGCAGATTGGATCGGACGAAAAAGTAAAGGTCATTCGTGACGGCAGGGAATATAAATACAGCGAGGTGGCTGTAAATGAGTGATATGACTCTTGGTTCTCTCTTTGATGGAAGCGGGGGCTTCTCACTCGGCGGAATACTTGCAGGAATAAAGCCCGTGTGGGCATCGGAGATTGAACCTTTTCCGATAAGAGTAACAACAAAAAGATTACCGTTCATAAAGCATTACGGTGATGTAAGCAAAATGAACGGTGCTGATATTGAGCCTGTTGATATTATAACTTTCGGCAGTCCTTGCCAGGATATGTCGGTGGCGGGCAAAAGAGCGGGGCTTAACGGTTCACGCTCTAATTTGTTTTATGAAGCAATCAGAATTGTAAAAGAAATGAGGTGTGCGACAAATGGAGAATACCCGAGATTTATTGTGTGGGAAAACGTCCCCGGAGCATTTAGCAGTAATAAGGGCGAGGACTTCCGATGTGTACTCGAAAGCATATGTAAAATCAAGGATGAAACCGTATCTGTTCCTAAATTTAAAAAGTGGCAGAACGCAGGATATATCGTGGGAGATGATTACTCCCTTGCATGGAGAGTCCTTGATGCTCAATACTGGGGAGTACCCCAGAGAAGAAAACGTATCTTCCTTGTCGCAGATTTTGCAGGTCAATGTGCCTCAAAAGTATTATTTGAGTCGGAAGGCATGTCAGGGTATTCTGCGCAGAGCTTCGGCTCGTGGCAAAGAGCTGCCGGAAATGCTGAGACTTGCTTTGGAGCGCCAAGCCTCGGCTGTGACGGGTACATATGTCAACTGAAAGAAGATTTTTCAATGCTCAAAGCTTCAAAGGACAGTAACAAAGCTGTATTAAATGACCAAGGCGGCTCCGTGATGTCCGTTACAGATGATGTGACCGCTACATTGAGAGCAAATATGGGAGGCCATGCACCATGTATTGTTGATATGGTTGCACTTGAAAATCATCCTACTGACAGCAGAGTAAAAATTAAAGCTGACGACAAGATACAGACACTCACGGAGCGTATGGGTACCGGCGGAAACAATGTGCCGCTTGTTATGAAAATTCGTTCAGGCTGTGAGGGTGGGGGTAAGGGCGCATTGATACAGACAGATAAGTCTGCTACACTTTCCTGCAATAACGACCAAACTCTGTTTGAACCGAAAAGTTGGGACGGCACGAATATTGCGCCTACATTAACAAAACAGAATGCAGGAGGAAATCAGAGAATGCCTGATAAAGATAATTTCAACTGTGTTTTACAACCTTTCGGTATTTCGTCGTATGAGTCAAATGCTATGAAGTCATCCAACCCTCACAGCGGAATTTATGAGACTGAAACAGCAAGAACGCTTGACACAAGTAATCAATCTCCGGGAAAGAATCAAGGCGGCATTGCTGTTGTATGTGAAAATCCGGGAGACGGTAACTCCTCATATTCTGTTTCGGAAGGAGTTTTACCGTCAGATGCCTGTACTCACAGTGGAAATTCTGCTATCTGTATTCAAGGGTCAATGATAGGCCGCAAAGATGAAAACGGACCGCAAGGCAATGGTATAAATGAAGATGTATCCTTTACACTGAATACAACCGACAGACACGCTGTTGCACTTGAGACATTTCATTGCAACACCGAGGAAGATAAAGCTATGCCATTAAAGGCACGTGATTATAAGGACCCGACAGCGGTATGTTACGGAATCGGCAGGGATGCCTTTAATCAAGGTGTTAATGCACAGTATATGCCGCAAATTGATGAGAACGTTCAGCCGACAATGGTAGCAAAAGGACCGGGTGCGGTTGCTCATCCTTATAGCTTCTATCCGCAAATGAAATCTGAGGGTGTTTCAGTATCAGAAAACAAAGCAAATTGCCTTGTTAACGGTACAAACCTGGGATATCAAAACGGGGTTATAGAATCAAACTATGCCGTTCGCAGATTAACTCCAATTGAGTGTCAGCGATTGCAAGGCTTTCCTGACGGCTGGTGTTCCGGACTTGGAACGGAAGATCCTACCGATGAGGACATAGCGTTTTGGAGTGATGTGTTTGAAACACACAGAAAAATCTGTCAAACAAGTTCAAAGCCGAAATCCAAGAGGCAGATTGTCAAATGGCTAAAAGATCCTCACTCGGATAGTGCGGAATATAAGATGTGGGGCAACGGAGTTGCACTCCCATGCGTATTCTTTGTACTTTCGGGTATTGTGTGGATAAATGAAAAATGACCTGCAAAAATGAGTCTTCGATTTGAATATATAAAAAAGATCAATTTTAACGATACCCTTAAACGATGAAAAAAATAACGACCATATAAAAGTAGATGTGTCCTTTTGTATGGTCGTTTTTATGTTCAAGCACAAAAGTATTTGAAATTATTTTTTCTTTGTCATTTTTCCGGAAACAGGTTCTCTTTTAAGAGGTTCATATTTGGTTCTGTATATTTTGCATCTGAATTTTTCTAAAGATTCATCAATGTCATCAAAGATGCCTTGGTATGTTATCGTAATGGTGTAATCTTGTGTTGATTCTTCCTTTGTCTCAAAAAATTTATTGTCTAATTCAGATGTTTTTGTCGCACATACCAGGAAATTCCCGTTACCATCTTTTAATAAGTTAAAATGAAATGCCTCTGTCCTGAATTGAAAAACACTATTTTTGATTTTATCGTATATTAGATTGTATGCTTTATTACGAATACACTTGTTAGCAAATATGAAATCCATATTACCATAAGCATTATCTAATGGTCCTAATTCTACTGACGAAGCAAGCTGATAACTTTCCATACATTGCATAAATGATTTGTGGTAACTATCCAATTTTGATTTGTAAAATTCTTCTAATTCTTTGTCAACATCAGTATTATTATCAAAAGAAAGAGAAACATTTTTTTCATACCAAGAAATTAAATTGTTTTTTGCCTCATGCTTTATTCCTTTATCGTCAGGTGATATTGCAAGATCATGAAACAATTCATTGGAACGTTCTTCTCTAAAGGCTTCTATGATTAACCCAAGAGGAGCATTCAAATCGAGATGTTCAATTTCCCTTAACTTTCTCAAGATTTTAATGGCCTGAACCCAAAATTCTTCCATAGCCTTTCTTCTTTCAACATAATATTCTGTTAATGACATTATGAATCCAAGAACCGCACTGCCAAGAAGAGCCATAGATATATCGTAATATATACAATTACTGCACTTACCAATTACAAACGCAACTACCAAAGATAGTACCGATACTATCATAGTAATAATCGTTAGCCATTTTTTTGCTTTCATTTGCTTACTATCCTCCTGAGGCATTTTTAAAATTATATCACATAATTTTCGATTTGTCACTTTTTATGTGATTTTTTAAAATATCCGCCTTTTTAAAATTAAAAAAGAAATAACTGGATATATCTTCAAAACAGAGGTAATATAGACCATAAAATCATGAGGAGATGATTTGATGTTTTACGGTATTTCAAAAGAAAGATTGCAGTGTCTTCGCCGAAGATTCACGAAAGGAACCCGTGTGGAACTTGTTTCAATGAACGACCCGTACAATCACAGTCTTGCTCCCGGCAGCAAGGGTACAGTAATATGTGTTGATGATATTGGAACAATCCATGTAGCTTGGGATTGCGGCAGCAGCCTTGGTATTGCTTACGGAGAGGATTCCTGTAGAATAATTGAAGAATAAGTGACGTAAGATACACAAATTTTTGATAAGAAGTTTGTGTATCTTATGCTCATATTTAACTGGATATATGTGTGTTTAAGAGTTAATATACAGTCACAAAACCAAACGGAGGATAGCAAAATGACAAAGAAAGAATTAAACGCACTCACGAAAATTGCAAAAAAGACCATCGTGCCGATGGAAAACAGAACAGACCTGGAAAGACATTTTAACGGGGATGAAGATTTCCTTGAAATTGCAATATGGGAATTGAAAGATGCTTTGATTGAAGCCTATAAGCTTGGCAAAAAGTAATATGAGGAGGAAACAACAATGGAAATAATTGAAAGAATTGAAAGTTTAATTGCAAACCCCGAAGGAAAGTCGTTTGAGTCTGAGGGAATCAATCCCACCTTTTATTGGGCATACAGAAACACAAGAAGAACCGAAAATATACTTCTTGATTTTGACGATGTAATTTGGGAAAAGGATGTTCCGGATATAGTAAAAAATCTTAAGGAGTTTGGAATCACAGAGTTTACTATTTCAAACAGATATTCGGGGCTTGTTGATGTTTTGGCACTTTTTGTTGCTGAAGGCTGCACAATTGAAGGAACCACACAAGTGCAGGCATATTATATGAATTTTTCAACCGGTAAACCCGAAATTCTGAATGCGATACTTGTTAAAGCAGACTGATTTTTGAGAATATCAAGAGCCTTTTTTGAGGCTCTTTTTTGATACAATGAAGGTGATAGTATGAATATTTATGTTACACCTGACAGACGAATAAAAGCAAATAATAAGATAATCGGAACAAGCGGCGAAAGCGGAACGGTTAGGTTTGATTTTAAATTTCCGCAGTTTATTGAAGAAACAAGTACGGAGCTTTTTCACAAAGAATTGTTTTTCGCAAATCAATGCGGTTGCTGCAGAAAGATTTTAAGCGGGAACAGTTTTGTTTTGACAGAGGATATTATGCAGGGGGCATGGGTCGAGATGCAAATAAAACTTTGGCTCGGAAAATGTGTATGGAAAACGGCTCCGATAATGTTTGAACTATATCCCGCATTGGATGTGATTCCCGGGAATTTCTGTAAATCGGATATTCGTGGTGAAAGTACCTTCACTCCTCCGGTCAAAATTGATTTGAGTATGAAAAAGATGTATCCGGAGCATATCCCTAAGGGAAAAGAATCTGTTCCTTTTGAGTATTCCGAGATATCTGCCGATTTGCCGTTGTATGCAGTCAATCGGATTGATACGGAGGACTTGAGCCGGAAAAGATACTCGGATTTTAAATATATTCCCGACGGTAAAAAATATGAGCCGATTAAAAACTCAGTTGTACATACTGACGTTAATCTTTACGGCTATAGTGCAGAGATAATCGACTTGACAGATAAAAACTTTTATATTTTTATTGATCCGCCGGAACCACCGATTATTATTGATGACGAGGAGTTGAAAACAGATGGCTGATATAAACAGTGAATACGAAAAGTTTATAAAAAACATTTCCAGAATTGTTCAGCTTCGTGACGATCAGTTCGAAGAGCTGATGACAACAAATGAATATGTATATAACGATCCGGATACCGAAGAAGTGTTCAGAGTCCCGAAAGATCCGAACACACTCTATGTTGCTCCGTCATATAACTTCAAATGGTTGATTCAGAAGATATATGACACCATGGTAAAGCCCTATGAGCCGCAGTATGAGCCTGTTGTGCTGAGAGATATTGAGGATTATGCGCAGACTGTTGCAGAATCAATCAAAAACTTTGAATCCCGGGTGGCAATGCGAGGAATTGTAAAAAAAGGCTGTTATATAAAGTACAGTGACGATTACATATTGACTGTAAATGGAATTGTATATGATTCCGATTATGTTTGTCACAATCGTGATGAATACATAACCGCAGTTTTCTTTGCGAAGGAAAAGGTGCTTAGTATTCGTTACTCGGAAGTAAATATGTATCCCGATGAGCTTGTTGTAAAAAGAAATCATATTCAGATTGCTGTTGAAAACAGAATCAGTTCGGCTGCAACCTATGTTTCTTCAAATATTGAAGAATCGGGACTTCCCGACCTCCGTTCCTGCAAAGTGCTGAAGCTTGACACTAACGAAACGGCAAACTCATATATCAGCTCGGGAATTGAGGAGCTTTACTTTTACGGAAGAGTAATAAATCAGTATCGTTTTCAAAACAGCCCGTATTTGAGAAAGGTAGTTGCACCAAACGTAACAATGTTAGGAATGTGTGCTTTTAACAATTGCCCGAATCTCGAATTGTTTCTCCCGAGGATAATTTCTATACTTGGCAATGTAAATGACGACGCTTTTTCGGGAATGAAAAGTTTAAGATTTCCTAAATGTCTTGTCAATGTTTCTCCGTCAAAACTAATCGGAAACATCAATACTGTTTTTCTGGACTGTATAAATGCAATTTTTACACAGCCTCTTTCTACTTACAGAAACTCAAACATTAGGCACGTTGTTTTTGCAGAAAACTGGAATGCTTCTATTCAGCTGCATAATTGCACGAATCTTGGCAAAGATGAGATAATTGAAAATTTTTGTAAACTTACAGATCTTACAGGCAAGGACAAAAAGCAGATAACCATATTTACTGATATGTTTAATGATCTTCAGACAACAAAGGTTGTTTTCGATGAGACAACCAAGAAGTATCGTCTTTTGACAACACAGGAAGAGGAGAACAGCGACTTTGTGAAATCAGCAATTTCAGCGATTGACATTGCAAAGAATAAGAATTGGGAGGTAATCGGAAAATGATAAATGCAATAATTTATACGTTACTTAACGGCTTTGCATTTAATGTTGTATTGCCGATATGGGCGGTTTTAATATCACTCGGTCTGGGGTGATGAGGCTTGAGAAAACTGAAAAAATATGTTCCTTCAAGGTTTATGGATAAAGACTCTCATTATGATAAACGAGCTGCAGACCATGCGGTAGCTTTCATTGAGAGTCTTTGTCATACCAAGGGTATATGGGCAGGCAAACGGTTTGAGCTTATTGATTGGCAGGAACAGATTATTCGTGATATATTCGGAATCGTAAAGCCGAACGGATACAGACAATTTACAACTGCATATATTGAAATTCCTAAGAAAATGGGAAAATCCGAACTTGCTGCAGCGGTTGCACTTTTGCTTTGCTGTTCAGATGACGAACAGAGAGCGGAGGTTTACGGCTGTGCCGGCGATAAAGGACAAGCCAGTATTATTTATGATGTCGCAGCGGATATGGTGCGAATGAACAAGGTGCTGAACAGAACAATAACCATTTCCAAAGCACAGAAACGAATAACCTACAATCCGACAAACAGCTTTTATCAGGTGCTCTCGGCGGAAGCCTATTCAAAGCACGGCTTTAATATCCACGGAGTTGTTTTTGATGAGCTGCACACGCAGCCTAACAGAAAGTTATATGATGTTATGACGAAGGGCTCGGGCGATGCCCGTATGCAGCCGCTGTATTTTTTGATAACAACAGCAGGAACAGACACAGAATCTATTTGCTATGAGGTTCATCAAAAGGCAAAGGATATCATTGAAGGCAGAAAAATCGACAAGACATTCTATCCCGTTATATATGGAGCTGATATTGATGATGATTGGACAGATCCGAAAGTTTGGATGAAAGCAAATCCGTCACTCGGCGTGACTGTCGGAATCGATAAGGTCGAATCCGCTTGCGAATCTGCAAAAGAAAATCCCGCCGAAGAAAACACCTTCAGACAGCTGCGACTAAATCAATGGGTCAAGCAGTCTGTGCGTTGGCTTCCTATGGAAAAATGGAAGAATTGTGAGATTGCCTATGATGAGGCTTTTCTTGAAGGCAGAGTTTGCTACGGCGGGCTTGACCTTTCAAGTACAACCGATATAACGGCGTTTGTACTTGTTTTTCCGCCTACCTATGATGACGATAAAAACTATGTGCTTCCGTATTTTTGGTTGCCGGAAGAAACTCTTGATCTAAGAGTGAGACGAGATCATGTGCCGTATGATGTTTGGAAAAAACAAGGCTTTATTAAAACTACGGAGGGTAATGTTGTTCATTATGGATTTATTGAGAAATTCATAGAAGAACTCGGGACAAGATTCAATATCCGTGAAATTGCATTTGACAGATGGGGAGCAACTCAGATGGTTCAAAATCTTGAAGATATGGGCTTTACGGTTGTTCCGTTCGGACAGGGCTTCAAGGATATGTCGCCTCCATCAAAGGAATTATTCAAATTGGTTCTTGAGGGAAATATGGCACAGAACGGCAATCCGGTTCTTTACTGGATGCTTGACAACATCTATGTCAGAACTGACCCGGCAGGGAATATTAAGCCAGACAAAGAAAAATCAACAGAGAAAATCGATGGAGCCGTGGCTTTAATCATGGCACTTGATCGGGCGATTCGCTGTGGGAATGATATAGGCGGTTCGGTTTATGACGAGAGGGGTTTGCTTTTAATATAGCCCGAATATTTACAAATTTCTTGATGTATCTTTGTGCAGTTTATGACGATAAATATCTGGATATATGTGTGTTTCAGAGTTAATATGTTGTCAACAAAACAAAGGAGGCCAACGCTATGAATGCAAAGGCAGAACAACAAATTATTGAAATGAAGCAGCAGACCATCGGTGTGGAAATTGAAATGAACCACATCACAAGAGAAAAGGCGTCTGAGCTTGTGGCTGAATATTTCGGGACAACAAATTATGATTCGGCATCGGAATACGGATATTCTTCTTGGTCATGTAAGGACAATCAAGGCAGAGTTTGGAAATTTATGAAAGATGTTTCGATTGCGGGACCCGATTCTCAGAAATGCGAACTTGTAACACCGATTCTAAAATATGAAGATATGAACACGCTGCAAGAGATTGTGAGAATGCTCAGACATGCAGGAGCGGTTTCAAATCCCGATAACGGATGTGGTGTTCACATTCATATAGGCGCTAACGGACACAATGCAAGAACATTGAGAAACCTTGCAAATATTATGGCATCTCATGAGGATCTCCTGATAAAAGCATTAAACATTGATTCGAACCGGATTAACAGATACTGCAAAACTGTTGACCCGGATTTTTTACGCCTTGTAAACAGAAAAAAGCCGAAAACGATGTCTCAGCTTGCAGATATTTGGTATAAAAGTCTTGGAGAGAGCTACGGCAGAAGTTGTCATTATAACGGCAGCAGATATCACATTTTAAATTACCATGCCACCTTTACAAAGGGTACGATCGAATTCAGACTTTTTCAGTTTGATAATCCTTCGGCTGACAGAAAAGGCGGTCTTCATGCAGGTCAGCTCAAGAGCTACATTCAGCTTTGCTTGGCATTAAGTCAAATGGCAAAGACGTCATCAAAGGCAAGCTGTAGACCACAGCAGGATGAAAATCAAAAGTATGCAATGAGAACTTGGCTTTTGAGATTAGGCTTCATCGGCGACGAATTTAAAACAGCAAGAGCTCTTTTTACCAAAAGACTTGACGGTGACACGGCATTTCGCAACGGCAGAGCTGCATGAAGGGAGGTTTAAAAATATGAAATGCTTTTATTATATTGCATACGGAAGCAATCTTAATATTGCACAAATGAAATTTCGATGCCCTTGTGCACGAGTGGTTGGAAATTCAATGTTAAAGGGTTATTCGCTTCGCTTCAGGGGCAGTAAGACGGGTTCTTATCTTACCGTTGAGAAAGATACCGAAGGCTGTGTTCCTGTCGGCGTGTGGGCGGTTTCTGCAAAGGATTTGCAAAGTCTTGACCGCTATGAGGGCTATCCGACTTTCTACCGTAAGGAAGAAATTTCCATAAAAATCGGTGAGAAAACAGCAAAGGCAGTTATATATATTATGAATGAGGGCAGACCCTATGGACCGCCGTCGAGTTTATATATGAATACCTGTTTGCAGGGATATTATGATTTCGGATTTAATACGGATTATTTGTATGAAGCGGTAAACAAAAGTAAGGGGGAGAAAAACAATGACAGATAGTTTTATATCATTGAAGCATTGTCCGAAATGCAGCAAAAACTATATAGGGCGTCCGGCAATTTCAAGAGTTGATAACAATACTCTTATTTGTCCTGACTGCGGAACACGGGAAGCACTTGAAAGTATCGGTATTTCCCCGGAGGAACAGGAAAAAATCCTGTCGATAATAAAAACTACAAATGCACGCATTTAATTGAAATCAAATAAAAAGCATCGCCTCGGTGGTGCTTTTTTTATGTCATGAAGGAGCTGAATATGAGTATATTTTCGAGATTTTATTCACGTGACAAGCCTATGAATAGGACTGTGGGAAGCAGTTTTTCTTTCTATATGGGCGGTTCGTCGTCCGGTAAATCAGTAACGGAACGCAGTGCAATGCAAATGACTGCAGTTTATGCCTGCGTTCGTATTCTTTCGGAAGCAATAGCGGGATTACCTTTACATCTTTACAGATACACCGATTTTGGCGGCAAGGAAAAAGCTGTTGACCATCCGCTTTATCTTCTGATGCATGACGAACCGAATCCCGAAATGAGTTCGTTTGTATTCAGAGAAACACTTATGACACATCTTCTTTTATGGGGCAACGCATATTCTCAAATAATACGGAACGGCAAAGGAGAAATTGTTGCACTGTATCCGTTAATGCCGAACAAAATGACAGTTGACAGAGATGAAATCGGACATATCGTTTACAAATATTATCGTGGAGACGATGAAGCAATTAAATCGGAGGAGACGGTTGTTCTGACTCCGTATGATGTCTTGCACATCCCGGGTCTCGGATTTGACGGACTTGTAGGGTACAGCCCTATTGCAATGAGTAAAAATGCTATCGGAATGGCAATTGCCTGTGAAGAGTTCGGCGCTAAATTCTTCTCCAACGGCGCAGCACCCGGAGGGGTTCTTGAACACCCGGGTACAATAAAAGATCCGCAAAGATTAAAGGAATCATGGCAGCAGTCATTTGGAGGAAGTCGTAACAGTCATAAGATCGCCGTGCTGGAGGAGGGTATGAAATTCACACCGATTTCCATATCTCCGAATGAAGCACAATTTCTTGAAACACGAAAATTTCAAATCAATGAAATAGCTCGAATTTTCAGAGTGCCGCCGCACATGGTCGGTGATCTTGAAAAGTCGAGCTTTTCCAATATCGAACAGCAGTCACTTGAATTTGTTAAATATACGCTTGATCCTTGGGTTATCAGGTGGGAACAGTCTATGTACCGTGCTTTGTTATCTCATGATGAAAAAAGTAAATATTTCTTTAAATTTAATGTTGACGGATTGCTCAGAGGTGATTACCAAAGCCGTATGAACGGATACGCAGTCGGCAGGCAAAACGGATGGATGAGTGCAAACGACATTCGTGAACTTGAAAATCTTGATCGTATCTCTGCAGAGGATGGCGGAGATCTTTATCTTATCAATGGAAATATGATGAAATTGGCTGATGCAGGCGCCGCTTATGTTAAAGCCGGAAAGGAGAATGTTGCAAATGACAAAGAACAGTCAGAAGAAGTTTTGGAATTGGAAGAAACCGATAACAGGCTCAGCAGAAGGAATAAGCATTGAGGAAAGAATACTTGAATTATACGGCACAATAGCCGAAGAGTCCTGGTTCGATGACGATATCACACCTCGAATGTTTAAAGATGAACTTTTTTCAGGCACAGGACCGATTACCGTATATATCAATTCACCGGGAGGCGACTGTATCGCTGCATCACAGATATACACAATGCTGATGGATTACAAGGGAGATGTGACCGTGAAAATTGACGGGATTGCCGCATCGGCAGCGTCCGTTATTGCTATGGCAGGCACAAATGTGCTTATGGCACCTACCGCTATGATTATGATTCATAATCCGGCCACGATTGCTATGGGCGACCACAAGGATATGAAGAAAGCGATTGATATGCTCAGCGAGGTCAAAGAAAGCATCATCAATGCTTATGAGCTGAAAACAGGACAATCACGCACAACACTTTCACATCTTATGGATGCGGAAACCTGGATGAATGCAAACAAAGCTATTGAGCTTGGCTTTGCGGACGGATTTATCGACGACAGGAAGAAAAATGAGACAGTGAATTTGGCATTTTCTTTTTCGAGAAAAGAAGCCGCAAATATACTCATAAATAAAATAATTGATAAATCAGAACGAACAAAAAATCCTGAAAAGGAAGTTGTAATTATTAAAGAGCCGCTCAAGGGTGTTTCGAAGGAACAGCTGATGAAGCGGCTTAATTTATTAAATCATTAACGAAAAGGAGTTGTTTCAATGGATAAGATTATTGAATTCAGACAGAAAAGGGCTAAGGCTTGGGAGGAAACAAAGAAATTTCTTGATTCTCATGCTGATGAAAACGGGCTTCTCAGTGCTGAGGATGAAGCTGCCTATGACAAAATGGAAGCCGATATAACAAGGCTTGGCGGACAGATTGAACGTTTGGAAAGGCAGAAGGCACTTGATGTCGAACTTTCACTGCCTGTAAACAAGCCTATCACTGAGAAGCCTGCTTCGGTAAGAGTTGAAGAGAAGAAAGGCACAGCAGGTGATAATTACAGAAAATTCTTCTGGGACTTTATGAGAACATCTCCTGCTTCAATTACACCTGCGATTAAGAATGCGCTGCAGATCGGTACGGACACTGAGGGAGGCTATCTCGTCCCCGATGAATTTGAAAAGAAACTGATTGAAGCTCTTACGGAACAGAGTGTATTTCGTTCGCTTGCAACAGTAATCAAGACAGCAAGCGGAGAAAGGAAAATTCCTCTTGTTACCGGTTACGGTCAGGCTGCATGGACAGATGAAGAAGCACTTATCACAGAAAGTGATGATTCGTTCGGGCAAGTTTCACTTGGTGCTCATAAACTTGCCACTCTTGTTAAGGTATCCGATGAGCTTCTTTATGATTCTGCATTTGATCTCGAATCCTTTATTGCCACGCAGTTTGCAAGAAGGATTTCAGAAAAGGAAGAAGATGCGTTTATTTCCGGAAACGGTACATCAAAGCCGACAGGTATTCTGGATGATACAGGAGGAGCGCAGGTCGGTGTTACAGCAAAGGCGACGGCCGATGTTACAGCCGATGAGCTTATTGATTTGTACTATTCACTTAAAAAGCCATACAGAAAAAAGGCAACGTTTCTTATGAATGACGCTACCGTAAAATGCATCCGTAAGCTCAAGGATTCAACGGGTAACTATCTGTGGCAGCCGTCGATTTCGGGCGGTACACCGGATAAGATTCTTGATTGTAATCTTGTTACAAGTGTTTCAATGCCGACTTTGAGCGCAAGTGCCAAGGGTATTGCGTTTGGTGACTTTTCATATTACTGGATTGCTGACAGACAGAACCGTATTTTTAAGAAGCTCTCAGAGCTTTACGCAGCAAACGGACAGGTTGGCTTTATAGGAACACAAAGAGTGGATGGTAAGCTGATTCTTCCGGAGGCGGTTAAGCTCCTTAAGATGAAAGTCTCTGCGTAAGATAATGAAAGGACGGTATAAAAGATGACTTTACTTGAAATGGTAAAGAAAAACCTCATCATTGAGCATGATGAGGACGATGAGCTTATCAAAAGCTATATTGATTCGGCAATTGACTACGCTGAGAAATATCAGCATCGTGTAAAAGGGTTTTATGCCGTCCATCCAATGTCTGCAACAACTCGTCAGGGAATTGTTTTCCTTGCAAGCTATTACTACGAGTCAAGGGACGGATCGACAGGCGGCTTCTTTAATGACAGTACTAATGCAGCACAACAGATTACTAAGTCTGTTGATTTTCTTTTTCGTCTTGACAAAGAATGGAAGGTGTAAGCTGTGTCTTACGGCAAAATGACTATACCTATTGTAATAAAGAAAGTTACTTATTCAAAAGACTGTGAGGGTTTTCGAATACCTCACGAAGAATTGATTGCATCAATTCATGCGTATTACGAGCCGAAAAATTCAACTGAGAAATGGGCAAACAGAACGGTACTGAAAGACGCATCGGCTTTGTTTTGTTTCAGATATATCCCTAACACAGCCGTTGATACGTCAATGGTTATTGATTGTCTTGGCAACAGGTATAACCTTGTTTCTGTTGAAAATGTAAGGCAAAAGAATATGTATTATGAGGCAATAGGCAGATTGGAGGATGAATCCGATAGCAAAAATCCAAACTAAAATGCCCGATGAACTTATCGCAAAGCTTACCCGGTTAGGCGATAGAACAGATGAAGTGTGTGAAAAAGCGCTGAAGGCAGGAGCGGAAGTTGCCGAAAAAGCTATATCTTCCAATCTTTCTGCTGTTGTGGGTAAGAATACAAAACATAAATCACAATCAACGGGTCAGCTTGAGCGTGCATTGGGAATTTCACCTGTAAAAATTGACTCGAAGGGCAATTATGATATTAAAATCGGTTTTAACGAACCTCGCTTTGACGGAGAAAGCAATGCGAAAATTGCAAACATTCTCGAGTACGGTAAATCAAATCAACCTCCCAGACCGTTTTTAAAACCTGCTAAATCAAAATCACGCAAAAATATTATGGGTGCGGTTAAGAACGCACTTGAAAAGGAGATGGAAAATATATGAGTGTTTTGAAAGAACTCAATCAGATATTTGAAAAATTGAACATTCCTGTCGAAACCGGGGTATTTTCTAACAAAGCTCCCAAAACATATATTGTTCTCACTCCTTTGATAGACAATTTCGATGCCTTTTCGGACAACAAACCTGAGGTTGAAATCCGTGAAGTCCGGCTGTCTTTGTTCACGAAGGAAAACTATACAAACGTTGTGGCAAATATTGTGGCGGAGCTTTTTTATAACGATTTTACAATCACACAGAGAAGATACATCGGTCACGAAGATGACACAGGTTATCACAATTATGCTATTGATGTGGCAAAACACTATTTTATCAATTGAAACGACGAAAGGAGTTTTTTAATGAGTACAATCGGTTTCGATCAGCTTTATTATGCACCGATAACGGAAGATGCTTCAGGTGATGAAACCTACGGCACTCCGGCTTTACTGGCAAAAGCAATCAGCTGTGATCTTTCGGTAGAGCTCGCTGAGGCTATTCTATATGCCGACGATGCTGCTGCCGAGGTTATTAAGGCGTTTAAAGAAGGTAAGCTCTCACTCGGTGTTGACGATATCGGAGTTGACAAGGCAAAGGTGCTGAAAGGTGCAACCGTTGACAGCAACGGAGTTCTTATTTCATCAGGCGAAGATATCGGTGTTCCCGTAGCAATCGGCTTCAGAGCGATGAAAGCAAACGGAAAATACAGATATTTTTGGCTTTACCGAGTGCAGTTCGGTGTGCCTGCAACAAATTTACAAACCAAGGGAGACAGCATCAATTTTCAAACACCGACTATTGAGGGTACTGTTATGCAAAGACATAAACAGTCTGTAACAGGGAAGCATCCCTGGAAAGCCGAAGTAACCGAAGGCGATACAAGTGTTTCAGACGAAACAGTAACAGGCTGGTTTTCGTCTGTATATGAGCCGGTTAAGGTAACAACTGAAAGCAAAGGAGATAAGGCATGAATGCAATAATTAACGATGAAAGCATTATTGAACCTGAGCGTTCAACAATTATTACTCTTGGAGGAACGGAATATCAACTTGTTCTTACAACTCTTGCGACAAAATCTATTGCAAGAAGGTATGGCGGATTAGAAAACCTCGGAGAAAAGCTCTCGAAAACAGAACATTTTGAAGATGCTCTTGATGAGATCGTGTGGCTGCTTACTCTTCTTGCAAATCAGTCAATTTTGATTTATAACCTGTGGCATAACGAGGACAGAAAACCACTTCTTACAGAAGAAATGGTGGAGCTTCTCACTTCGCCTTATGACCTTGCGGAATACAAGAATGCAATTATGTCAGCTATGTACAAGGGCGCAAAGCGAAATATTCACAGTGAAGAATCACAAGCAAAAAATACAACAGCCGAGTAAATGACAGTGAATCATTTGCTCGGCTGCTATTCTACGGTGTCAGTCTGCTTCATCGTTCCGAACGAGAGGTTTTGCTGATGCCGCTCGGTCACTTACTTGATCAGGTTGAAATTTACAAGCAGTTCAACGGTTTATCAAAGCCGAAAATAGAACTGACTATTGATGATATTATTCCTGTGGGGTTGGAATAAACCGAGAGAAAACTCTCGGCTTAGATTTTATCATTTTTTGATGAGGCTTGTTTCAATACGTTAATCAGAATTTTATAATTATCAACTGATTCTATGGATGCCTCCAGCAATAAATCCTTATCAACATTACCCCAGTTTATTTGAATATTATTTTCAAGGGCAAGCAGGCGAATAAATTCTCGTATAGTTCTTCCGTTTCCTTCTCTGAATGGGTGAATAATGTTTAACTCGGCCATTACATAAGCTAATCCGTTAAATAGTTCATTTTCATTATAACAATGAAACTTTTTATTCATTTTAATATAGTCAAAAACACGAT
This sequence comes from Bacteroidaceae bacterium, assembly GCA_963631735.1. Classification (GTDB taxonomy): domain Bacteria; phylum Bacillota; class Clostridia; order Oscillospirales; family Acutalibacteraceae; genus CAG-488. The sequence continues at coordinate 38,278 of CAVGRW010000004.1, forward strand.
CTAATTCTTTGTTAATGGATGATGGCGGGTAAAATGTTGTGTTGCCTTTTGCAATTTGTTCACGACGAATTTTACCTGCGAAGTAGTAGATATCGCCGAACATGAATTTGTGGATATGAAATAAGTGGTTCTTTGTAAAGTTTCCTTTTATAGGCGCTTCAAGCATAGCGTATTGCTTTATTGCTGTAATTTGATTTTCTGCAGATCTTAAATCTTCAGTATTTCTAATTCTTAACTTGTTTATAAGGACATTAGTGCCTTTATAACAATATACGGATTCGGTGGTTGAGTAAACTTCATATTTATTAAACATTTCAAGCACCTGCAGATTTGTATTTTTTAATTATTTCTGCTACGAGCATATCACTGGTTGCTTTGCCTGTCGCAACATCTTTTAATTTGGATTTAATATCCTCACTGAGGGTTATTCCCTCAACAGAAAAACTTCCTTCAAGATTTTTCATATTCCAATTGTGCATTGACGGAGACATAGTAACACCTCATTTCTAATGGTATTTTATCATTATTTCAAAGAAAAATCAACAATAATCTAAGGCAGGTGAAATATATGTCCGATACCTTCGGCTTGAAACTGGGGATAGAGGGTGAAAAGGAGTTTAAGTCAGCCCTAAAGGACATAAATTTCACCTTCAAGGTTCTTGGTTCTGAGCTTACTCTTGTAACATCACAGTTTGATAAACAGGATAAATCAGTTGAAGCTGTATCTGCGAGAAATAAAGTTCTTAATAAAGAAGTTGAGGAGCAACAAAAAAAGATCGCTCTTTTAGCATCTGCACTTGAAAATGCTTCAAAGTCTTTCGGAGAAAACGACAAGCGCACGCAAAACTGGCAGGTGCAGCTTAATGAAGCGAAAGCAACGTTGAATAAGCTTGATAAAGAGCTTGAAAATAACGAAAAATCCTTGGATGACACGGCAAAGGGTTTTGACAATGCCGAAAAAGAAGCAGACGATTTCGGCAAAGAAGTTAAGAAAGCCGGAAAAGAAGCCAAGAGCAGTAGTGAAAAAATTGAAAAACTCGGTGAAATCGCAAAAGGACTCGGTGTAGTATTGTCAGCTGCAGTTGCAGCCATAGGTGTTGCAGTGAGTAAAACTGTCGGTATGGTTGATGACTGTGTTGATGTTTATGCCGATTTTGATGATTCAATGCGTCAGGTCGCAGCAACTATGGGCCTTTCCTCAGAGGAGATATTCAAAGGCGGAGGAGATTTCGATAAATTGTCACAAGCTGCCAAGGATGCCGGCGCTTCGACCAGATATACTGCATCTCAAGCGGCGGAGGCGCTGAACTATCTTGCTCTTGCCGGCTATGATGCGAAAAAATCTATAGAAGTAATGCCAAAGGTTCTTGATCTTGCTGCGGCAGGCGGGCTTGACTTGGCATACGCTTCAGATCTTGTAACCGATTCAATGTCCGCTCTCGGGCTAAGCTCAAAAGATCTGGATAAGTTTATGGATCAAATGGCAAGGACAAGCCAAAAATCCAACACATCCGTTCAGCAGTTAGGTGAAGCGATTCTTGTATGTGCAGGTACAGCTTCAATGACAGGACAAGACCTTGATAACATAAACACAGCTCTCGGCGTTATGGCTGATAACGGTATCAAAGGTGCCGAGGGCGGTACGCATTTGCGAAATGTTCTTCTTGCACTTTCTTCTCCAACGGATAAAGGTGCAAAACAACTGAAAAAACTGGGCGTTGAGGTGTTCGATGCCAAGGGCAATATGAAACAGCTCGATGTAGTTCTCACCGACCTTGAGAAATCTATGGCAAAGATGTCGCAAGAGGAAAAGACAGCTGCAATAAAGAGCATATTCAATAAAACGGATATTGCGGCAGTAAATACGCTGCTTAGTTCAACATCAGGCAGGTTTAAAGAACTGAACGGACTTGTACTTGATTCGGCCGGTGCGGCAAAGGAAATGGCAAATACCATGGAATCCGGTCTTGCCGGTACAGAACGCTCGTGGAAATCCGCTCTTGAAGGATTGCAGATCGAAACAGGAGAGATATTCTCAAACATTAAGAAGAACGCACTAACTGATTTAACCGAAGTTGTACGAGGTCTTACAAAGGGCATTGCTGAGTCCGAAGGTGATTGGAGTAAAATCGGCGATTCAATTGGTGCGGCAATAGAAGGAATCCTCTCCAAACTGAATGCATATTTGCCTACTGTCGTTGATATGGCAGTAGGCATTATTTCTGCATTGACAGAGGGGCTGGCGTCAAACACTCAAAGTGTAGTTTCTGCTGCATCTAAAATTCTTGATTCTCTGATTTCAGGAATAAACACGGCTTTGCCCAAGTTGATGACGGTTGCAGTACCGTTATTACTTTCACTTGCAGACGGGTTGACTTCAAATTTGCCGATTATTGTTCAAACGGCGTTGCAAGTTGTTCTCATGTTAGCAAACGGAATTGCTTCGGCTGCGCCGACGTTGATTCCGCAAATAGTGCAGACGGTAATAACAATTGCAGAAACTTTGATATCAAATGTTGATGTCTTAGTTCGTGCAGTACTTGATATTTGCATTGCGGTCGGAGAGGGAATTGCGTCAGCATTACCGTTACTGGTGGCTGAAATTCCTCGTTTAATTTCTTCGATTGTTACCGAAATTAACGCATCGCTGCCGCTGCTTTTGCCTGCGGCGATTGAAATAGTAATGAGTCTTGCAAGCGGAATTTTACAGGCTTTGCCTGAGTTTATCGCTATTGTTCCAAACCTCATTTTAGGTTTAATTCAGGGCTTTACCGAGAATTTGCCTACATTGATTCTATATGCGCCCTCGATATTGGCGGCCATAGGAGAAGGTTTAATTCAGGCGATTCCGGATTTGTTACTTGTAATACCGAGAGTTATTATTTCTGTTGTTGATACGTTTAAAGCGTATGATTGGAAATCAATCGGCACAAATATTATGACCGGACTGAAAAACGGTGTCTCTGACATGATTGAAAGTCTAAAAGATAAAGTTAAAAGCGTCGGTCAAAGTATTATTGAAACATTTTGCAACTTGTTCGGAATACATTCACCCTCGACTGTGTTTGCAGGCTTCGGCAGAAATCTTCTTGAAGGACTATGGAATGGTATACAAAATGTTAAAAGTTGGCTGATTGACAAAATCAGAGGCCTTGGGTCGGCTATTACCGATGCGATGAAAGCTGTACTCGGAATACACAGTCCGAGTTCTGTATTTCGGGATCAGATAGGTAAAAATCTTGCACTTGGTGTCGGAGTCGGTTTTGCGGAGACGATGAACAGAGTAAAAGAAGATATGGCAAATGCAGTGCTGACGGATTTTGATATTTCGACAGATGTTAACAGTACATTTAGCGGATCCCCAGGTACAGCAAGGGGAATTTCTCTTACGCTTCATATCGAAAACTTCTACAACAACACAGCACAGGACATCCGCCAATTGGCAGAAGAGATTTCTACTATCCTGGCAAGTCAGGTTAGCAGAAAAGCGGAGGCGTTTTAAAATTTACAATGGACAATTGACAGTTCACAATGGACAATTATGAATTGCCATATTTTGAGAGGAAATGTAAATGGGTATATTTTATTTTAACGACCATACTTCCGATGAATTCGGAATCTATACGTCTGAAAAAGATATTCATTCAGCCCCGGCACGAGATCAAAGTTTTATTTCTGTTCCGGGCAGAAACGGTGATGTGCTGCTGGATAACGGAAGATATGAAAATGTAAATGTTTCATACACCTGCTACTGCAAGGATCTCGTTAGCAATATGGATGAAATCAAAGCCTGGTTATGTCAGCCGGGATATTTTCAGCTGCAGGACGGATATAACCCGCTTATGATAAGATATGCAAGCTTCTCAACAAATCTTAAGGTTGATGAGCTGATAAACAATGTCGGAAAGTTTACGGTAAATTTCAGTTGCAAGCCGTTTCGCTATTACCTTGCGGGATTGTTTCCACGGACATGTACTGCAGATGCTACTTTGAATAACCCATACGGCTTTAATTCAATGCCTTTAATAACTGTTTATGGCAGCGGAAGCGGAACATTGCACATAAATAATCGGTCGTATTCTTTTATAAGTATCCCGACTTATCTTGAAATTGACAGCGATCTGATGTCATGTCATAAAGGAGATGTCTTACATAATGATAAAATGCAATTCACCGAGTTTCCGTATCTGGAACCCGGTGATAATAACATTTCTTTTACTGGCAATATAACAAAGGTTGTTGTTTTACCGAAATGGAGAACGTTGTGATTATTTATCAACGGGTGGTGATACATTGATACCAATTCTTTTATCAGACACGAAGGTTTTAGGCTTTCTGCAAGAAACTATTTCCTGTACAGTAACCGAAGAACGAAACGGAATATATGAGCTGACAATGCAATATCCGATTGCCGGACAGATGTTTCAGGAACTTTCGGTTGGCCGATTGATTAAAGCAAAACCGAACGATACTTCTGAATTACAGCTGTTCAGAATTTATGAAATAACAAAACCGCTCAATGGAATAGTTACGGTTAATGCCGAGCATATTTCGTATGCGCTTTCACATTATCCTGTGAACAATGTTTCGGTAAACGGAAATCCGGCAATTGTAATTCAGGCTATATTGGATAATGCAAATCAAAATCTTGCTTCTTCTCATAACTTTACGGTTGCCACGACGGATATGGTATCAAGCAAAGCCTTCTCGTATACTGTCGGCTCGGTTCGGTCTGCTCTCGGTGGATCGGAAGGCTCGGTTCTTGATGTGTTCGGCGGTGAATATGAGTTCGATAACTACGTTATTAAGCTGCATAAAAATCGAGGGAAGAATACAGGTGTGTTGGTAGCTTATGGTAAAAATCTTACAGACGTAACGGCAACAACTTCAACCGAGTCAAGTTATACGCACTTGTTCCCATATTGCACTAAAGATGATGTTCTTACAACGATTGCGGGTAAACGAATAGAAGTTAAGAACCAAAGCGGTATTGCACAAAGAGTTTTAATTAAGGACTTTTCATCATTTTTTGAAAGCGATGAGGAAATAACTGCCGATTCGCTTCTTGCTAAAGCAAACGAATGGTTACAACAGAACGATATTAATGCACCGAGTATAAATGTTTCAGTGTCTTTTATTCATTTATGGCAGTCACCCGAATATACATCGGTTGCAGCATTGGAAAAGGTTGCTCTGTGTGATTATGTAACAGTCCGTCATCCACAGCTTGATATTGATGTAAAGGCGCAGGTAATAAAAACCGTTTACAATGTCCTTGCCGAAAGGTATGAAAAACTTGAACTCGGTTCGGCGAGATCCAACTTTGCCGATACGATGAAACAGGCTACGGACAAGTTGTCTCAGACTATTCGGCTTATCAGTAAATTTGATAATACATCGGCAATTACAAAAGCATATATGGCTGCCATTGATGCGGCAACGAAAGCCATTACGGGTAACAGCGGAGGCTATATCCTTCTTAACCCGGAACTCAATCCACAGGAAATATTGATAATGAATACTGCCGATAAGAACACAGCGTCAAAAATGTGGCGATGGAATCTTGGCGGACTCGGTTACAGTAAAAATGGATATAATGGACCGTTTGCGACGGCTATTACAATGGACGGGCAAATCGTGGCGGATTTCATAACTGCAGGTACCCTTACCGCAAATATAATCAAGGCAGGCATTTTATCATCTGCTGACGGAACCTCATATTTTAATCTTGAAAGCGGATTGATACATACGGCAAAAGCCGAAATTGTCGGTGGAAGCATTAATATCGGCGGAACACTGTATAAAACGGTCATTGAAGATGGTTCTTTGAAACAATATCTTTCTTCAGCAATAACCGAGGTCGGCGGACTTATTCCCGTTATTTCAGAAAACAATCATTATCAGGCAATATACTCGTCAAAGCTATCTTCATCAAAGGGCGTTTCCATAGCAAAAGAAAATGCTGACGGCTCTTTTAATATGATGGCCGAATTCACCCCGAGTCTTGCTCAAATTATGCCAAAATTAAATATTTTAAACGGAGGAATTGCTACTTGTGCTGCGGCTAACCAGAATGTTTTTGCAGGAATTACTCATTGCAGATATGCACAATTTGCAACAACAGCATACAAATATCCCGCATATTCAAAGTTCGGTGTAGGCTCGGCCTCAAATTCACCGTCAATAGCATTAGAGCTTGCAATCGGAAATACGAGCGCAGATGATATAACCGCAAGGGTTGATATATTCCAAAGAATGTTCGGATCGAAACACAGTGGCACAAGCAGTGACCCCGGAACTTTGAGCTGGACATATTACAATGATCTTGACGTCAGATTTGGAAGGCTGTCAGGCGGTTCGATATCATTCAGAACATTCAGAGTTACCGACTATGGGCTTGATTTCCTTACAAACCCTGTAGTTGTTAATGATATTTATATTTCCGGCTCACGTGATAAGGTGAACGGAAATATGAGCACATATTACAGCCTAAAGTCAATTCTAAAAACTCTGGGATATACATTCGGGTAAAGGAGGTCGGATAATGGAAGAAAAAATGAGAAATAAGCTCAACGAACTTGCAAAACAAAAGGAACAAATCATGGCACAGCTTAATGCTGTTATGGGAGCGGAGCAGGTATTGCTTGCTTTGCTCGGAGAAGAGGTGGAACACAATGACTCTTGATATTGGCAGTTTAATAGCTATTATGGGGATTCCGTCAGCAGTGACGGGATTTTTCTTTTGGCTTTTAAAGCGTTATATCGACAAGCGTGAAGAACAGCGAGATTCAAAGGATAAAGACAGAGAAAAACATGATATTTTGTTAATGAAGTGCGTAAATGCATCTATTGCACTCGGTGAAGCAACGGCTATAGCATTGCGTGACGGAAAGACAAACGGTGAAACGGAACATGCATTAAGTCTTGCAAATGATGCAAAATCCGCACAGGTGGATTTTCTTGCAGAACAGGCAGTTAAAAACTTACATAAGGAGAATTGATATGAATATTTTAAATAGCTTTATTTCAGAATACGGATTGCTTATAATTTATACTTTGCTTACTGCGGTAGCCGGTTTTATAGGTACGCAGATAAAAAGGTTATATGAAAAGCATATCAATACCGACCGCAAGCGTAAAGTCGTCGAAACCTGTGTTAAGGCGGTTGAACAGCTTTACAAAGATATTGACGGCTCTGAAAAGCTTCAAAAGGCTAAGGAAAACATACTTCAGATGCTAACGCAAGAGGGTATTGAAATTACCGAAATTGAGATGGATATGCTTATTGAATCTGTAGTATCCGAATTTAATCGAATAAAAGAATAAGAATAAGTACGAGAAAGCCTCCGAGGTGCATCAAATTGATGCGCTCGGAGGCTTTTTCTTTTTTGAGTGGCCAAAATGAAGTCTTATTTCCGTTATGTATTGTTAGGAAATTTAAATAGAGGAGAAAAGCAGTGACAAACGAAGAGAAAAATACTGTTTCCAATCTTAGAAAGCAAGGATACGGATATAAAAGAATCGCCGACATGACAGGAATATCGGTTAATACAATTAAGTCCTTTTGCAATACGAAAAAGCGCACAAAGCCTGATGATTTTCATTGCCTAAACTGCGGTAAACCGATCAGCCATATACCGCATAAAAAGAAACGTAAATTCTGCTCGGACAAATGCAGGATGGACTGGTGGAAAATTCATCCTGAAAAAAGAGAAAAATCGTATGCCCACAAATGCTTATTTTGCGGCAAAGATTTTTATTCCGACAGATCAACAAGTAAATATTGCTCTGTTGCATGTTTTGCCGATGCGAGAAGGAGAGGGGAAGACAAGTGAAAAATGAATTGTATAGCTCCGTTTCATCATTTAGAGAGATTACATCGATTTTTGAGAAGATGTTGAATATAGGGTTGATTTCAAAGGAAGATTTCCTGAAAATACTTACAATTTCTGCCGAAGAATATGGCTTAAAACCGTATACTATATTCACAGATATAAGTGGATATATGTGAGTAACAGAGGTAATATGTAAGCTGACAGGAGGTATAACAATGGAGCGAAAAATACAGACCGTTGAATTTGTCGAGCAGGTACCGAGACTGAAAAATGTTGCTGCATATGCTCGGGTTTCAACCGGAAAAGATGCCATGATCCATTCATTGTCAGCTCAAGTCAGTCATTACAACAGATTAATTCAAAATCATCCGGGATGGAAATACTGCGGAGTATATGTTGACGAAGCTGTCACCGGCACAAAAATAAACAGACCTGATTTTCTGCGGATGCTAAATGACTGCCGGCAAGGTAAGATAGATATTATTCTTACAAAGTCAATTTCTCGTTTTGCAAGGAATACTGTAACTTTGTTGGAAACCGTAAGAGAATTAAAACAACTTGGAGTTGATGTTGTTTTTGAAGAGCAAAACATCAATACATTAAGTACCGACGGTGAGCTTATGATGACGATTCTTGCATCTTATGCACAGGAAGAAAGCCTGTCCGTAAGTGAAAATATGAAATGGAAAGTGCGTAATAAATTTGAAAACGGTATTCCTTGGAACGGAACCTTGCTTGGTTATCGAATTAAGAATAACAAATATGAAGTAGTCGAAAAAGAAGCCGAAATAATTAAACTGATTTATAAGCTATATCTTTCAGGTCTTGGTTATGAAGCAATTGCCAATGAATTAAAAAGCAGGGGATATGTGACAAGAAACGGAAATGAATGGAGCCATTCTTCCGTACTTTGGATTTTACATAATTATTCCTATACCGGCAATTTGATGTTACAGACAACGTTTACAGAGAATCATATAACGAAGAAATATCGTTTTAACAAAGGTGAATACCCAATGTATCATGCAAAATGTACGTATGAACCAATTGTTTCGATTGAATGGTTTAATGCTGTTCAGGAAGAATCAATAAGACGTTCAAAACGATTCGGAAGACCTGAAAATAAGAATCAAACAGAATTAACAGGTCTGGTATATTGCGGGAAGTGCGGAAAAAGGTGCAGACGAAAAATTCGCCACGGGAAACCGGTGTGGATTTGTAATACCTATAATATGAAAGGAAAGGGTGTATGTGATGCAAAAGCAGTGCCGGAAGAGGTTCTTTTGAACTTTGCTTCGGAACATGCCGTTGAAAAGATCATCATTTATGATAACAACGAGCTTAGAATTTTACTTAAAAATGGAAATGTCATTACTGAAAAATGGTTTGATAAATCGAGATCAGAGAGTTGGACGGCAGAAATGAAACTGACACAATCTGAAAGGATGAAAGAAATATGGAACAGCAAAGAACAGTCACTGTAATCCCTGCAACAATAAATCCAATAACGAATAAGTCGGAAACATCATTAAACAAAAGGCGTGTAGCAGGATATGCACGTGTTTCAACAGACAAAGATGAACAGTTCACTTCATATGAGGCTCAGGTCGACTACTATACAAATTATATAAAGCAGCATAAAGAATGGTGTTTTATAAAAGTTTATACTGATGAAGGAATAAGTGGATTGAATACCAAAAAGCGAGAGGGCTTCAATGAAATGATTAGTGATGCTCTTGACGGCAAAATTGACCTTATTATAACAAAATCGGTCAGCAGGTTTGCAAGAAATACGGTTGACAGCCTTTCAACAATTCGTAGACTTAAGGAAAAGGGGATAGAAGTATATTTTGAAAAAGAAAACATATGGACTTTTGACGGTAAGGGAGAACTGCTTATTACAATAATGTCATCACTTGCGCAGGAAGAATCCAGATCTATTTCAGAGAATGTAACTTGGGGACAGCGCAAGCGATTTTTCGACGGAAAGGTAACTCTTCCGTATAAGCAGTTCCTCGGATATGAACACGGAGAAAACAAAGATGATCCTCCTGTGATAAATGAAGAACAGGCTAAATTAGTTCGAAGGATTTACTCTATGTTTATGCATGGGCAGACGCCCGGAAAGATAGCAAGAACACTTACCAATGAGAAAACTCCGACGCCGAGCGGAAAGCAGATGTGGAGAGCAACGACAATTAACAGCATTTTGACTAATGAAAAATATCGAGGCTCGGCAAGGCTGCAAAAGAAATTTACTGTTGATTTTCTGACGAAAACAATGAAAAAGAATGAAGGCGAAGTTCCACAGTATTATATTGAACATAGTCATGAAGCGATTATTGATCCCATTGAATGGGATGCGGTTCAGGATGAAGTAAAGCGTCGCAAGGAAATTGGCAGGGCATACAGCAGTAAAAGTGTATTAAGTGCAAAAATTGTATGCGGAGATTGCGGTGAATGGTACGGCGTTAAAACCTGGCATTCAACCGATAAATATAAAACGGTTATATGGCAATGTAACAGTAAATATGATAAAGATAAACCTCATTGTAAAACACCGCATTTATTAGATAGTGATATTAAATCACGTTTTATCTCGGTATATAACAGATTGATTTCCGACAGAGAAAGCATCATTGACAAATGTAATTCTATAATCAACAGATTTACCGATACCTCATTTATTGATAAAGAAATGGATCGATGTCTTAATGAAATGGATACATTAAAGGAAATAATACAGAAGTGTGTTATGGAAAACGCAGTGGTTGTTCAAAATCAAGAGGAGTATAGCATAAGGTATAATGGGTATTTTGAAAGGTATGAAGCTCTAAAAGCAGAATATGACGAGCTTGTAGTACAGAAAGAAAAACTAAATACCAAAAGAAGAAAGATGGAGCAATTTATCACTAATTTGGTGAAAAATGATAATCTTTTATCAGATTTCGATGATTGGCTTTGGCTGACAACTGTTGATAAAGTTGTTGTTCAGAAAGACGGTGGACTGTTATTCAAGTTTTATAACGGAATGGAAATATTATGCTAATTCGAATAATATCGCAATTTCTACATATAGCAACCGAAATATGTTTTATAATCTTGGTTTAAATTATAATTATATACATTATTGCAACAAAAAATTTATGTATTAAATATTATAATTGCATATTGAAATAATTAGTTAAGTGGTATATAATCAGGAGGATGATTTATGAAAGGGGCCAATGTTTTGAAGGAAATTCAAGTAAAAAATTTTAGAAGTTTAAAGGATACAAAGATGCAAGAGTTATCTCCTATTACGATTTTAGTCGGAGAAAACAGCTCGGGTAAAAGTTCTTTTCTGAGGCTATTCCCGTTGCTAAAACAATCCATAAGCAAAAGAACGTCTGGCCCAGTACTTTGGTCAGGAGACGTAGATGATTATGTGGATTTTGGCAGTTTTGATGAAACGGTTACCAACGATGGATCAAATTGTATAATTTTTAGATTTAATTTTTCAATATGTATCCAAAGTCATTTCTATTTTGCAAATAATAGGCAGAATAAAAAAATGGATGTTGGATTTGAGATAGAAATAACTTCAAAAGATAATAAAGATATAGTTTCGAAGTTTACTTTATTCTTGAACTCTGATGTTTTTAATTTTGATATTATAAATAATAGAATTCAGATTAATAATGAATCAGATATTATTACATCTAAGGTTGCAGATGACACAGACGTTTCGTCACACAATATATACTTTCGAGATAGCTTAATAAATGGGAGGTGTAATGCTTTTGGTTTTGCTCTTCCGAATATTAAAGAAGTATGGAATGAATTCTCAAATATTATGTTTGAAAATCAAAAGAAAGACAATGAAGAATATAATTATTATTTGATGGCTTCCACTATTTCTCTTTTGGGAAAACAATTAATTGAAAAATACGAAAGTATTAATCCGAGTACAAAAAAAAGAAGCAAAAAAGATCCGGATTTTGAAAATTATATTAAAATGGGGAACTTTCTTAAAAAAGAGGTGAAAAATAATATTAAATTACAAAATTATGCAAAATTATTATATGTGTATTCGATTTTTCCTGATTTAGATGATTATATTATAAGTTATTTTAATAATGTTCATTATATTGCACCCTTGAGGGCAACAGCAGAAAGATACTATCGTTTAAGAAATTTGGCTGTTGATGAAGTGGATTTTCAGGGAAAGAATTTGGCGATTTTTATAAACAGCTTAAATAATGAACAAATAAAAGAGTTTAATGAATGGACATTAACTCATTTCGGATTTTCGGTTAATACAGAACTTAGCAAAGGTCATCTTTCATTGCAAATAAAATTGAAAAATTCAGATAAATCAATAAACCTTTCTGATACTGGATTTGGATATAGTCAGGTTTTACCTATTATAACTGAGCTTTGGGAATTGTCATCTAGACAGAAAAAAAATAACTGGAAGCATCCAATCGATAAACAACTAATTCCATTAGTAGTTGCTATTGAGCAACCTGAACTTCATTTACATCCTGCAGTACAGGCACGATTGGCGAAAGCTTTTATTGCATGTATAAAGTTAGCAAAGGATCATGGCTATCAATTGCAATTAATAATTGAAACACACAGTGAAACAATAATTAATTATTTTGGACGTGCAATATATAGAAAACAACTATCTCCAAACGATGTTTCAATAATATTGTTCGAAAAAGAGAAAAATTGCTGTGTTACAGATGTAAGAAATAGTTATTATGATGACGAAGGACTTCTGAAAGATTGGCCGTATGGTTTCTTCGCCCCGGAGGAATGATTTTTTGATTATATATATAGATAAAACAATTGCAGATTATTGTACAAAAAATGAACTAACAACTGAAGAAAAAATCCTATTTAATCAATTGGCCATTGCACACAAAAGAGGGGATTGCTTTTTATGTGGTGATCTTTCGAGTATAGAAGAACTTATAAAGTGGACAGACGAATTATCTAGTTCAATTTACAAGATGATACGAAACAAGCATTCAGAAGTAGGTTCATTAATTACTTTGGTGAATCGGCTTGTCATCTTGTCGTTTAGTGAAAATTCTGTTACTCCTGATTTTATTCCAACGTCATGTAATACATATTATTTAATTGTTAACCAAATAATTAAAAATCATTTAAACGTATATAAGCCTTGTACATTGATTGGAGAAAACTTACAAGATTGTAAATTTTACAAAATGATGGCGAATAGATACTTGGCAATTAATAATTTTCACGGTGTTAGTGTCAGTTGTCATTTAGAACATGGCGGAGGGAATACAACAGATTCCATATACAATAAGTGTGTTGTTGAAGACAAGGTGCCTACAATTTGTATTGTTGATAGTGATATAAAGTCAAGAGAAACAAAAATGTTTCCCAATCATCCTGCAATCGGAGATACTGCAAAAAGAATAAAAAAAGCTCATAGGAGATTGATGAAACAGACAAATGTTATACCGTTTGATTGTTACTGTATTCCGATTCACGAAATTGAAAATCTAATTCCTATAGTAATCATTGAAAGGTTGCCTCATAACACAGAAGGACTTTGTTTGTTAAAAAAACTTTTAGAAAATCATCTTGAGGAAGCAATATTAGTTTATGATTTTAAAAATGGAATAAATGTTGATATGAGTGAAAATTCGCCATGTGCAATATATTGGAGAGAAATATGTGAACAAATTGAAGAACAGGATTTTACTAAAGTCGGAAATAACATCCTTGATAATGCTTTACGGCTTATGGAGGATTCTTCTAATGAAGAATGTTATTATAAAAATATCCCCTTGGACGATTATCTAAAAAAACAATGGGAAGAAATTGAAAAAATTGTATTTTCATGGTGCTGTGCAAGTCTTCCATTTTGCTCATAAAAAATAAATAGACTTTATAATTCGAACTAAAATATATGGTAAAAAGTCTGTTTTTGGGATCTATTTAAATATAGAATTCGGCATTTAAATTTTCTGGATGTTGAATTTTAAAAGCGATAAATTATAGCTGCTCTATTATGGTGACAAATATGATGATTATTCCGTTTAATTCTTATTACTTGATTAGGGAAAAATTAGCTAATTCTACACCTAAGATAGTAAAAACTGGAGTACAAGAAGTACTTGATTATTTTGAGCGAGGATATATTTTTTCTAGGTATGACTCCATTTCATGGAATGATTTATATTCACATATTCGTAAACTTTCAAAAAGCAATGATTTCGATATTAGAAAATGGATTTATCATTTATTATGTGTTTATAATGATCCTATAAATGATATGTCAAGTTTAATTAATGCTTTGTTTGAAAACATTGAAATTGAAGCAAGTGAAAATATAGAGAATATTTCTTGGATTGTGGCTGCATGCGGGGCACATGCAAAATCACAAGAATGTTTTGAAGATCAAATAAAAAAGAATGATATCAAAGAATATTTAACAGAATTTCAAATTAAATTATCTTCTTCATCTTTTCGAGAAGCGCCATTTTATATAATTGATAGTAATGTTATAAGCAAGGCAATTTCACAAGATGATATAATTAGCCCAATTTGGATAACCAAAATCTACGCAAATAAGTACAAATATTATTGTGATAGTTCAAATTATATAGATGTATCTTATAGTGTTTTGAATAATTTGATAGACCATCCTAGCGAAATTGTACGTAAATACTCTATGTGGGCATATGCGCAGGATATTAGCAGTTGGGAAACACCAATTAAATTAGAAGATGTTCTTAAACAGGAAACAGGAGTCTTAAAGTGGAATTTGGTCAAATTATTCCAGAACAACGATTTTATTGAAAATAATTTGGATTTTATTAAAGAAATTGAATATAAAATTAAAAATCTGAAAATAGCAGAAAAAGAAGGAATTATTCTCGGATGTAAAAAATTGGGATATTCAAAAAATGTTTCGGATCTTTTGATTTCATGGACACAGAGTATTGGAGAAGATAATGAAAATTTACTTCTTAATTTATACAGTTATTTTGCAGATTATTCTAAAAATAATTGTAATTATTATGAAATAACGCAAAGTGCTATTAGAAATATTGATAGATTACCTAAAGTTTTGCAACATTATTATAGGAGTTTGCAAAACATTGAAAGGAAGCGGATGGGTTTGAGCAATCAAATAAATAATTTTAGTATTCAGAATATTAACAATGGGAATGGTGTGCAAAATAATGATTTTATTATTAATAATTACAATAATAATTACAATAAAGATATAGATAAACTATTAAAAGAAATAAAAGAATGTAAAAATCATATCGAGAAAAAAGAATTTATTGAAGACGATATTTTTGAAGATTTTAAAAATCATGTTGAATATGAGTTGAAATATTTTGGACCAGAATTCTTGCGTAAAGAACCTGAAATGAAAAAGGTAACGACAAAATTTGAAGAGATTAAAATATCAAAAAAAACCGACCGTAAAGAAAAGGTTAAGGAATTTTTAGAAATATTAGCCAATGTTGTAACTGCTTTGTCGTTTACACAAAATTTAATGGATATTATTTCATTCGTTAAAAAAATTTTGAAGTATATTAATGATTTAATAGGTTAATTACACTGACTTTAAAGAATAACTTTAATAAATGCAAATTCTATTTTTACTTACAAAAGTCTTTTTTACTGTGGCTATGAATATTATTGTGGTTACACACATTTTATTAATTGAATATTTTTGACTGAATTATTATTATCAAACAGTGTTTTGGTGTTGTAGTGCTTAATTAGTTAAATAAATTTCAAAGCCCAAGTTTATGTGATTATTTAAAAAGCATTTTCATGTTTTGATGCATTTAGGGGTGTGATTTTTCCAAAGGGTGTGATTATTGTATTAAAATTAGCTGCTTTTTCCATGATTGGGTAACAATAATCAAACCCAGCTAAAAACCCTTGAATTATCAAGGGTTTTCGTGCTTTTTATGGGC
>CAVGRW010000005.1:0-17687 GCA_963631735.1 Bacteroidaceae bacterium
GTTTTTGCCTGCGACAGTTTTACCTGCCACAGGCACATTTTTCTTATTCGACATAGAAATCAACTTCCATTATTCCCACGGTAATTTTTCAATATTCCAAAGCTGCGGATAACGGTTTGTCTGTACTGCATCAACCTCTATCAAGGCTTTAACTGTGGTGCCTGCCTCAACATCGGAGAGGTCAAGCTTGCTTTCATCAAAATTGTTGATGAGATAGAGCGTGTCATTTCTTGCTTTTCCCGAGCGGTCACCGCCCATATAATATACACAATAATCCGCACTGCGGTTATCATACCATTCTTCGTTGAAAACATACGGAACATTTGTCGTAAAGCTTGTAACCGAACCGTCGGCAAGCTGCCACTCAAAAGCTGTCTTAACTCTGAGGCAGCAGGCTGCACCGCTGCGATGAACGATCACTTTCAGCTTTCCGATATAATTCTCATCGTCCTTGTTGAGACTGAGTGTGTAAAGTCCGTTTTCGTCCTTAAACTTTTCGGCGTCAACATCCTTTTTATCGTTTGCAAAATAAACAGTTGCCGAGGCTTTAATTCCCGAAAGAATGAAGCTCTGCGATTTCGAGGTCTGAGTAACGAACCACGCCAAAGAACTGCCCACAACGGCAATTATTGCGATAACCGCAACGATAACCACTATTGCTTTTTTGCTTATCTTTTTTGACATATCCGTCACCTCGATTTCTTTAGCCGATCATTCCGTCTTTATCCTGCGTTGCTGTCATATAAATTCTTGTTGCAATGGTAAGCGATTCACCCTGTGCAAGAGCTACGCTGACTTCATCATATTCGACCCAACTTGCAACCTTTACAACCTTTGTTTCACCCGGAGCCAAAAGCACATATTTTGAACTGTTGTACTTATCCAATTCCGACTTAGTGAGAGAAGCCAGTTTTGCTTTGATCGTATCTTTTACGCTTCCGTTGACAAGCATATCATCGGTATATACAAACCAACGATAACCCTTTGCGCCGTTCGTAACGTCAACATTGATATATACTCTGGCAGGGATCGTGCCTGAATTTGTGACATTGATGTCATCGAAATTCAGCGCCTTGTCAAAGAGCTTTTCGTCATTATCCGCAAGCTTGGTTGCGGCTTCAAAAAGAACGCTGTGGTTTATAACGAACTTTGTATTGACGGAGAGATTTCCGAAAACAAAGCTGTCACCGCTGTCAATAACGCCGCTGTCATAAAACCATGCGGAGGTTTTCGACATTCCCGAAAAATATCCGATGCAAAGCACAAGAACGAAAGCCATTATCGGCGTCATTATTCTTTTTACTTTATTCATCGCTGCCACCTCCGTTTTTCTTATTCTTTATACTAGTTAAAATCAAATTTAATGCAATCAGCGTAACCGCTATGATTGCGAGAATTATCAAGCCTTTTATCTGCGAAACACTGCCGACCGCTATGGAAATATATCCGAGCAACGGCACACTGTACCACATCTTACCTACAATCCTATCGGCAGGCGTTGGCATCGGATCGTTTTCGGGATTGTTATCGCCCCGTGTTGTTATAGTTTGGTTTCCTCTGTCTATAGCAACAATTCTGTGGGTAAAATATTCATCAAGCTCCTTTGAGCCGACGGTAACGACGTCACCGACATCAAGCTCTGCAAACTCGGCTTTTCTTGAAAACACAAGATCGCCCCGATGCAAGGTTTCAGCCATACTGTCGCTCGTTACGGCATATCCCTTTGCGCCCGAAAAAATATTAAAAGCAACAAAACCGACCGAAATTACGGTAATTATCGCAAGAATGTTAAATAAAACATTGCCGACCTTCGGCTTCATTCTGTTATTTTTCATGCAGCAGTGCCGGAAAGCTGATAGGAATCAATGCTGTTCCACGAAACATTATCAGCCTGCTTAGCCTCAAAGCTAACCTTTATATTTACGGGCTGACCTGCGTAAGCCTTTGAAATGCTCTCCTTATATACAATGCTCGAAATTGCGTCAACAAAGGAAACTTCGGAGCTGACCGACGGAACAGAGTTCAAATCGGTTATGCTATCCGACTCGTACTTGTCGCCCATATAGTAGAAATAACAAACTCCGCTTGCGTTTGTGTTCTTGGACCACTTGTTTGCGGCAAAGGTAACATCAATATCATCTCCGCTGCCGGAATAAATCTTTTGCTCCGCTTTTCCCGAAGCATAGCTTGTGTATTCAATCGAAAGTCTTATCTGAACATCGGTTGTCGAGCCGTTGTTTATTCTGAGCATTGCGCCCTGTCCGTCAAGGTTCACAAGGTTGTCACCGGGCATAATAATGGTTTTTTCATCACTGTCCAGGTCGGTGAGCTTTGCCGTCTGTGCCGCACTGACAACGGAAACCGAAATGCTCTGCTTCTTTTCCAGCGTCGTAACAAACCAAGCATAAGATGTTCCGCAGTTCATAAGACCTATAACGACTGCCAACGACGCTACAAAAGCGATTATTCTTTTAGTCATAAGCTTTCTTCCTTTCCGCTATAAACAGCTCAATCTCAATCGCCGCCCATGCGATATAAATTATTGCGATAACAACCTTAACGGCGGTATATCGCAGGAACTTAACAAGATAGCCCAAATACGGGATCGTTGCTTCTACCTTACCCTCGGCATATTCAGCCGATGTTTTACCGAGATCGTTTTCCTCATTCGCATCGCCCTTTGTTACAAAGCTTTGCGTCTGTTCATCAATTTCAACAATTCTGTGCGTAAAGCTTTTTTGCTGATAATTATCGGTAAAGGTGACGATATCGCCGACCCTATAGTCCTCAAATTTATCATAAGGCTTTATATATATAAGGCTGTAGGGCTTTATTGTCGGTGACATACTTCCTGTTTCAACAACCTTCATATCCATTTTGAGAATTTTTGGAGTATAAACAACTCCGACAGCTACGACCGAAATGCAAATAATAATTGCGGTCAGAAGCATATTAATCTTTTGTTGGCGAAGATTTTTCATCTTCTTCATCCTTCTGATCCGAGAATTTATATTCGGCAATCAGCTTTGCCAAATTGACTGCTTCGCCCAAGGTAATAAATATCAGAGGCAAAACAATAAAAATAAATATAATTTTCGGATTTCTCAGCACGTCCAATGCCGAGCTTCCGACCGTTCCTACATTAACAATAACCTTGCCTATCAGATCCACTTCAAAAACAGCCGCCGTATCGACCGCATCGTTTGCGTCGCCCTTTGTGCGAAAAATCTTTTCGCCGCTGTCGCTGTCCTTTATTTCAACTATTCTGTGCGTGTTGACCCGGCCGCTTATTGAAGTGTCATTTGAATAAAAAGAAATTACATCTCCCACCTTGAGCGAGGAAGGCTTTGTTTTATGAACAATAACGATTCCTCCGATGGGGATTTCCGGCTCCATGCTTCCCGTCTGCACCTGAAATACGCTGAAGCCCAACACACTCGGTGCTTTGCCTGCAGAAGCGCTGAGTACCGAAACAAATACTGTAAAACCGAGAATAAAGATAAGTGCCGAAAGCACCGCCATTATTCTCGAGAAGATTTTTCCTGCTTTTTTCATAACTTATGAAACCGGCTGAACGTTAATTTTAAGAGTACCGAGCGACGATGACAAGCCCTCGATCGAGGACGGGCTGTCAGCCGCAAGACCTATCTCATAATAAATAATAAACACATCGTTCTTTGCAGTTTGGCTGTCAGCAAGCGACCTTCCGTCAAAAATTTTTCCGCTTGAAAGCGATGAAAGGCTCATATAATCGGAACCGAAAAGCTGAGCTCCGTCAGTAAACGTTACGACTCCGTTTTTCACATTTTTTATCGCCTTATACACGGTGTATTTAACCTGAACGGATTTTTTCAAATCTGAATTCATGTTTGACGGAAGCGAATCAATCGACATACTCAATTTAAGCTTTTCGTCGGTAGCAGTCGTAAGAATCATCTTATATTTTTTGTATGAACCCGAAGTCCAGTTATTGAGCTCAATATTTCCTGTAAGTCTCGAGTAGTTGCCTTTGCTGTCGGCTGTATAATATGCAACGCTTGCATATGTCGGACTTGCCACCTCACCGGTAATTGAGGGGACAAAATTTTGGCTTGGATTGCTGAACCATGCAAAGGAAACTGCAATAAGGGTCAGGGCCGATGCCACAGCTAATATTAAGTTTTTGATAAAAGTAAACTTTTTGTTCATTGTAACATCAACCCTCTACTTATTTACCGATAACACTCCAAAGAGCTCTGAGTCCCCAAACGGGCTTAACTTCTTTGATTCCAACAGTTATATCAACGCTGTCGCTTCCGTTTACGTCAATCAGCTTTCCTTCGTTAGCCATATCCGTAACATTAAGCTCTTTTCCGTCAGAACCTACGGCTTTAACATCATATCCATAGCCCTCGGGAAGACTGAGATCAATATACACTCCGTCGGCAACGCTGATGCTGTTGACAGCCTTCGTTTGAGCGCCGACCTTTGTGAAGAAACCGAATGCTTCGGCGTTATCATTAGCCTTTGTTTTAAGCATTACGCCAATGAGTTTGCCGTCAAGCTTATTCGTTTTATCAACTATTGAATATCCGATCTCCGTCAAGCTTCCGCTTGCAGGATTTGAATATCTTGCAATCACATTATCCGTTGAGGCAAAATCCTTATTCTTCATAAGTGTGATAACAAGACCCTTAGATCTGTCCACACTTACCGAGTTTGAATTAACCTCCGACGGAACTTTAATATCGGTATAGTTCATTGCAGTTCCGATATTTGAGCCGGACACATACTTCACAGCGAGAGCCGCAAACTCAACCGTTGTTGCGAACTTCGCCGAGCTTTCGGTTGACTTGAGCGAAGCAGGTACAGCATAACCTGAATTTGTCTTTGCAAAACCGACTACGGAAGCCTCTGCAAGTGCCCTTGTTGTTGAAGCCTTCATCATGCTTGTTGCGCCCTCGAACGCTGCAACGCCGTTCTTTGCTGTGCAGCTGTCAAAGAGAACGTTCTCCGCCGATGATGTATCGGCAAATCTGCCTGCGATATTTCCGGCTTTCTTATTAAGCGAGTTTGTCATATTTCCGAAAACAGCGTTAGTGAGCGTTGTATAATCGGCTTCACCGACAAGTCCGCCTGCATATCCGCCGACCGAAACATATGCCGTGGATACTGTGCCGTTTATCTGAGAATTGCTTGACGCACCGACCAAGCCGCCTGCCGCAAAAAGCGATGAACCGCTTACCCGACCGGAAGTGATGCAATTTTCAATCTTCGTACCGTTTGTTGCACGTCCCGCAATTATACCTGCATCCTGAGCCTTGCCGACAGCGTTGACATCGGCAATTACAACGCAGTTCTCAATCGCTGCACCGTTCAGCTCTCCTGCAACGGCACCGACCGATGTTGATGACTCAGTGTCAATATCGAAGCCAACAAAGCCGATATTCTTTATCGTTCCGCTCACGCTTGCAAATAACGACTCTCCGCTGAAATCATAAACAACGTGATTTCCGCCATCGAGGATACCTGCAAAGCTCTCCGCAGATTTAACTCCGCTAAGGTCGATATCATTTATTAACGTATAATAAACATCTTCGCGGTCACCGTTCTGCATCATAACTGCAAATTCGTCCGCCGTTCCGAGTCTGTACGGATCGGATTTTGTTCCCGTGCCTGCAAGAAGCGATGAATAAGCAACCGAGATTGCGGTTTCGAGACCGTTTGAATAAGTGAACACAAGCTTTGCTCCGTCAACAGCGCCCTTTGCGCTGATTGAAGACGTTGCCGAGTCATAAGTCAATACACCCTTAGGCTCTGAAACCACGGAAGCAAGCTCAAACTTATGTCCGCTGAGCTCAAACGACTTGTAAGTACCGCTACCTGCTGCAATTATAATATCATTATCGCCGAGAACGATGCTTTCGCCGTCAAGCGTAATGAATGACTTTCCTGTTCCGCCGAGAACACAGCTCATTGCGCTGAGATCAACTGCTGTAAAGCCCTTATTCTGATAAGAATTGAGCTCCTGCGTACCGAAAATGCTCTCGTTCTGATATGACGAATAAT
Source organism: Bacteroidaceae bacterium (assembly GCA_963631735.1). GTDB lineage: Bacteria > Bacillota > Clostridia > Oscillospirales > Acutalibacteraceae > CAG-488. The sequence continues at coordinate 6,049 of CAVGRW010000005.1, forward strand.
ATACATCCGACAAAATCTGAGCATTTGCATCAGCTGAGAAAGCTTCCTTATCCGCCTTAGCAATAACCGCCGCAGAGATTTCACCCTCAGCCTTGGCAGCTATAACAGTGCTCTCAACAAATGCCTGTTCGGATTTTGCATTATATGCGGAATTCGAGCAAACCTCTGCGATAACGCCTGCCGCAAGTTTTTCACCTGCAACGCTTCCGCCGACAAAGCTGTTATTTACAAAGCTGTTATTCGGATTTTCAAGAACGCCGATCAAACCGCCGGCTGTTTTTGCGGAAACATTTCCATTAAATACAACGTTTTCAAGCTGTGCATTTGCCGCACTGCCTGCCGCGCCGCCTGCAATTGTTCCGGCTTTAACGGTAACGCCGTTAAGATGAACATTGCTGAGCTTTCCGTTGAAAATTCCGGCAACACCGCCAGCCGTCTCAACCGTCGCCGAGGTTGCATTAAGCGTTGTTGAAGCATTTGATTTGTTTATTGTAATATTCTCTGCTGTCAAGCCCTCGGCTTTACCGACAATAATACCTGCCGCACTACCGAATTCACTTGACATTGCAGATGAATCATTAACCGTTACATTTTTAATTACGGTGTTCTTAGCATTACCGACTACAACGCCTGCATAGTTAAGACCCGTTACGCTTGCATTGTTGATTACGATATCGGATATAACCGCACCGTCCGTTGCTCCGAACAGTCCGCCGAGAACATTACCCGAAAGCTTCAAACCGTTGATTGAATGAACTTTTCCGTTGTAAAGTCCCGTAAAGGTGCCATTGAACGCGCTTTCGGCACTGCCGATGGTTACAACGCCGTTGCCGACATTATAGAAGCCGCCGCCGAATTCAAAATCCTTAGCATCGAAGCTGATGTCTGCGGCAAGTGCAAAATACTTGCCGAGACTGTCGTAATAGGCAACCGACTCAAGGTCATAAGCATTGGAAATAAGATACGGCGATGCGCTCGTACCTTCACCCTTGAGCGGCGTGCGTACATCGGACTTTATTGCAAAATGAACAGGAATTCTGACCTCGCTGTCCGAATTTAAAACATAGTAAGCAACGATGGAAATGTCCGCCATGCGGTTTACACTAAGAACAAGCTTATCCTCGCTTGAAGAAACAACGCTTATTCTTTCGTCGGCTTCGGAAGCCCAACCTGTTGCACTGTCAAATGTGTATCCGTTAACCTTAGGAAGATTTGAAAGCGTAATCTCGGTCTTGCCGACTGTCGAAATTGTTTCGACCGAAGGCTTAATTGCCGAACCGTTCGGCTTATCCATATCGGTAATATTCGCACTCTTTATCTCGGTTGACTCGCCGAAAGCGGGAACATTTCCGAAATATGTTGAAATAACCGTACCGTTGATTATCGAATCTATATTGTCGGAGTTTACGGACTTGCCGTTCTCCACTGAGCCGATTACAACACCGGCATCTTTATTTGTTTTCTCTGTCTTAATCTGAGCGGCACATACGGAATTTGAAATCACGGCTGTCATTCCGTTGAAATCACCAATTCCCTTTACAATGCCGATCATACCGCCTACAGCCTTTTCGCCTGCAACGGTTCCGAAAATCTTTACATTCTTGAACTGTACATTGTTAAGAGCCGCACCGCTGAGCTTTGCAACTGTGCCTGCCGCAGCAACAGCATCGGCAGAGGAAAGAACCTCAACCTTTGCAAATGACTTAATATTTTCGGCAACGAGTGCACTCTCTGCACCTGTTATATCTCCGACGATACCCGAAGCAACAGACGTTGAAACAATCGCGGTAGCCGAGTCAACATAACCGTCACTTATTACAACCGCACCGCCTGCATTATGAACAGCAAGAATTCCTGCCGCAACGGTATTTGCACCCTCGGCACGAACAGTTGCATCGTAAACCTTTGCTCCCTTAATCGAAAGCTTGGCATCCGATGTTGCTTTACCGACAATTGCCGATGCAATGCCTGCTTTTACTGTTGTATTGCGAACTTCAACATTGTCGATTGAAGCGCCGAAGCTTGAAGCAATACCGCCTGCAACAAATGCCGCTGTATCGGCAATCGTTGAAATCTCGGAGGAAGAAACCTTTGCGTTTGCAGCAGAAGCATCTCCTCTGCCTGCGGCAATACCCGAAACCTCGGATACACCTTTAATTGTCGAACCGTCAACTGATACGGACTTAATTGCCGTTTTGCCCTCGGCGAGACCGACGGCACCGCCGACAAATTCCGCACCGTTGAGCTTAACATTTATAATCTCTGCGTTTACCAAAGCTCCGTCAATTGACGCAGCGCCTGCAAGCGCACCTACATAGTTTGCCTTTGAATTAACCGAGCAGTTTTCAACATGAATTCCGTTCATATTAACAGAACCCGAAATCGAACCTGCTATAACTCCCGAATAAATTCCGTCGGAAGCAACACTGCTACCGGTAACCGTAATGTCCGAAAGCTTGGTGTTTCCGAGAACCTGACCTGCAAGGACTGCCGAGTAGAGACCCTTTGCATTGACCTGAGCCGAAGCAATTGCAAGGTTGCTTACCTCGGCATTTTCAAGAGCGGCGAAAAGACCCGACTTAGAGGTTCCGTTGATTTTGAGATTTGAAATTGTATGTCCGTTTCCGTTAAACTTACCGCTGAACGGAGCGAGAGTTCCGCCGATCGGGGCAAACGATGAAAGCTCGGACATATCAATATCGGACTCGACAACAAAGCTTGCCTTGTTCATCTCCGTGATATTTTCACTGATGTATGCAAGATCATATGCGCCGGAAACAATATAGTTACCTGCACTGTCCTTCTCAAGTCCGTTGGAAATTCTGACAGTTGTATAAAGGCCCGTTGCCTTGTTCGTCACTGTAACGGCACAGCCCTTAACTGTTACAATGCCTGCGGCACGGCTGACACTGAGAACAATCTTTCCGTTCTCAACATTCACCTTTGCCGAAAGAAGTGATGTATCTGTTTCAACAGAATAATCGGAAGCCGTTGAATTGCTCATCGCCTTAACAGACGGAAGCGTTACATCGAATTTGCCGCCGTTGCCTGTGAAGAAAGCAACCTCACCGTCATCAAACGACCACTCAACAAACTGAGCTTTATCAGCCTTCGCAAAGTTGGCAGGAGTCTGCGTACCCTTGCTCATATAAATATTTGAAATTCTTGTATCATTAGCAGAAATGTTTGCGATAAACGCATATTTTCCTGCATCATTCTTGCCAGAAACATAGCAATTATCAATGCTTACATCGGAAGCGTTTACCGAACCTATAACGAGCGCTGCATTTGTCGCCTTCTTGGAAGCGGCAATATTTGCTGCGGCACCGCTGTTTGATATTTTTGTTCCGTTACCGATTACCGAGCCGACGAGTGCACCGAATGATGTTGTCTCGTCTGCGATTTTAACTTCTGCCTTAACTTGGCAATTGTCAAGAACACTGCTTCCCGCAACCGTGCCGAACATTACACCCGAGTTTACACCCATAGCGTTAAATACTGCACCGTTTGCAATTGTAACGGAAACATTGCTTGCTTTCACGTTAAGTGCATTACCGAGTACAGCTGAAGAAAGGTCTGCCTTTGAAACAAAGTTAATGTTTGAAACCGTTCCGCAAACCTCTGTGAAAACAGGTGCGGAAATATTAGCAGTATGACCGTTTCCGTCAAGACTGCCGTTGAACGAAAATGCAGAACCGCTTACGGAAATAACCTTATTAAGCTTTGCATAAACGCCGTGAGCATATTTAAGTAAATGGAACTCAGCCGAATTTCCGACAACAAGCGGATCTGAAGCTGTTCCGTCACCGTTTGTATCAGCCGAAACAACAAGAATCGGAAGATCAAAGCTCTGTGTAATCTTGAGAGAGCCCGTTCCGATTGTTGACGGCAAGGAAATCTCAGCCTTATAGTTAAACCACGCAATCTTATTCGCAGCAACGCCCTTTACGGTTAAGCCTGAAACAGAAATTCCGTTTCCGCCCTGCTTGAAGCTGTCGCCGATTGAAAAGCTTGCTTTTCCCCACGATGCGGAAAGCGCAGACTTTGAAAGTGTTACAGTTTCGCCTGCTTTAACTGTCTTAAATCTGAGAGTATCAATATCATTGATGTCCGTTCCGTAATTCGTTACGGAGGTCGTTCTTCCGCTTATATCGCTCGACCAATAGCAATCGGTAAGCATATCGGAAGTTCCGCCGACACCTACAAGTCCGTTGCCCGAAGCACTGCACTTGAGAGCGACAAGGACATAGTTGTTTACAAATTTTGCGCCCTTTGACGCCGAGCCTGCAAGTCCGCCGACAAAATCGGTTGTCTTGCCGCCGACAACGTTACCCGAAGCAAAGCTGTTCGAGATAATGCCTGAGCTTGAGCCTGCAATTCCGCCGTAAACCGTTTTGCCCGAAAGAGCAGAGTCAATAAATTCACCTACGTTGATTGCAGATACACCGGTAATTTTTCCGCTGTTTTTACCTGCAATTGCACCGACTGTACCGTTTGCGGCAATCGTATGAGAAGCGGCAGAAGCACCGCTGACATTCGGCTGTGTTCCCGTTACCTTTACGCCGTTAACCGTGCCTGCGTTTACAGCCGTAACCATACCTGCGTTTGCAACATTTTTCAGCGTAAGAACAGAGCTGTTGATCTCACAATTTGAAATCGTTCCGTCGTTCTCCGCAGCAAGTACAGCGCAGTTCTTTGCATCGGTGCTTACATTGATTACACAGTTTTCAACCGTGAGATTTTTAATTGTTGATCTGCTATTCACATAGCCGAAGATTGCAAAATTCTCGCCCTTAGTAAAGGTAACGTTGAGACCCTTGATTTTGTGTCCGTTACCGTCAAACGTAAAGTAAACATTTTTCGACGCTGAGCTGAGATTCTTGCTTACGGAAACAAGCGAACCCGAGTAAACCGAATTCGATGTGAAATCATCGGCACTGAGGCTTGACAAGTCAATATCATTTGTAAGAACAAAGTTTTTATTTGCGCTTGTTGTAAGATTTATCTTTTCCTGCATTGCAGCAAAATCAGCTGCGTCGGAAATTCTGTAAGGATCGGCAACAGTGCCGCTTCCTTTGTTTTCCGTAACAAGCTCACCGCCCTCAGAGGCTACCGTTGTGGCAGAGATTGCCCCGCCCTCCTGCGAAACAGTCGTGGAAGAATTTACTGCGGAGGTAGAAGCTGCAGTTGTAGAACCGGATGTGCCCACCTCGTTGACAGCCAACGACGATGCTATTCCGGTTGAGGACAGTAACAATGCTGCACTGAGCAACGTTACCGCAACCCTTTCTAATCTCCTTTTAAGCATAGTAAAAACCTCCACTGTTTTCGCTCACTTCGGCTCCACGATACCGATGCGGCGAGTCAACATGTATTTATTGTTAATAATTGTTTCAGCCGTTTTTTGCTGTCTTATTCGCTTTGAGCTTTTCTTCTTTGGCTTTTGCACGCTCTCTTGCAAGTCGCTCCTGCTCTTTCGCCTTAGCTCTTGCTTTTTCACGTGCTATACGCTCTTTTTCTTTGGCTTTTTCTTTAGCGGCGCGCTCCTGCTCCTTGATTTTCTCACGGGCAAGGCGTTCTTTTTCTTTCGCCTTTTCTTTGGCGATACGCTGCTTTTCAGCCTCGGCAGCTCTCATCTTTGCAATGCGCTCTTTTTCCTTAGCTTTTGCTTTATCTTTTGCTGCCTTTTCCTTTTCTTTTGCCTTCTCTTTAGCTAAGCGCTCTTTCTCAGCCTGTGCTGCCTTTGCGGCTGCCTCTTTCTGCTTAGCTTTTTCTTTAGCAAGGCGTTCTTTTTCCTTCGCCTTTTCCTTGGCTAAACGCTCTTTCTCTGCCTGTGCAGCCTTTGCAGCGGCTTCCTTCTGCTTAGCCTTTTCTTTAGCTATGCGATCCTTTTCAGCTTGTGCGGCTTTAGCGGCAGCAGCTTTCTGCTTTGCTTTTTCTTTTGCAAGGCGTTCTTTCTCTGCCTGTGCGGCTCTCGCTTTTGCAATCGCTTCTTTTTCTCTCTGCTTTGCTGCGGCAGCCTTTTCCTTAGCCTTCTGAGCGGCGAGTTCTTTTGCCTTGCGCTCCTTCTCTTTAGCCTTAGCCTTTGCAGCCTTTTCTTTTTCTATCTTAGCAAGCTTTGCGGCTTTCTCTCTTGCTATGCGCATTTCTTCACGCTGCTTTTCTTTCGCAATACGAGCTTCTTCCTGCGCCTTGAGCTTTGCCGCTCTCTCTTTTTCTTTTCTTGCCTTTTCTTTTGCGAGTGCTTTCTCCTTGGCGATACGAGCCTTCTCGCGCTCTTTCTCTCTCTTGAGTCTTTGCCTCTCTTTTTCCTTTTCTTTTCTTGCTCTCTCTTTTTCCCTTGCTATGCGGCGGCGCTCCATCTCTTTTTCGTGAGCGATTTTTGCCTTGATTTTATCTTCAATAGCCTTCTTGCGTGCATTTTCTGCGTCAAGGGCACGCTGAATTGCTTCCTGAATTTTCTTTTCGCCCTCAATCTTCTTGCGGCTGACACGCTTGACCTCATCGACAAAGACACGCTGAATTTCAACTTCCTCCATGTCATAGTCCATAACAAGCTCTTCTGCCAATCTCTTGAGAAGTTTCGGCTTGAGTTTACGCTTTTTTTGCTTGCCGACGGCATCCTCGGAAAGGGTGTTCGCCTTGAGCATCATATAGTTCATTGCGGTCATGCGATTGAGCTCATTCATGTACTCTGCGCTGACCATATCATTTGATTCTTTGACCGTTATTTCATAACCCAACTCGTTGTATGACTGAATAAACTGCCACAGTTTCAGGCAAGCTCTGAAATTCGGGTTTTTCTGAATAGCGTTTGTTCTCATGATAGGAGGTCTTACGGGAACGCAGTTTCTGAGCTCCTTCATGAAAGAAGAGTTGGCATATTCGTTGATAATCCTCTTGACTCTCTCAATACGCTGAAATGCCGTTGCATTCTCACCCTCTGGACCTGCTTCGCCATCAACATCACTGCCGGCGGACTGAGCCGAGACCTCGAGCTTATACTGGATCTTTTCACGTCCTCTTGTGAAATCGCTTTCCATCTTGAGGGAAGCCATATTGTCATCATCGGAAATATTGAAAAGAACATTATATCTTACATCAATAAATCTGACAAGGTTCTGCATAAGAGTGAAAACAAATCTATTTTCGTAAACCTCATAGCTTTCCTCACGGAAAACGTTGAGGATCTGGTTAGGAGTAACATCGTCACCCTCAACCTTGGCAATCATATTTGTATGCTGAGCAAGGTGACGGATCGATTCGTTCGTAATTTTTCTTGCACGCTCAATGGGAACAATTTCTTCCTCCTGAACGATAAACTTTCTCGGAACACGAATAATATTGTCAAGGGGAATGATACACGCTTCGATTTCTTCAACCCATTTAAGGTCGATCTTCTTATCAAAATATCTGTTGAACAAGGAATAGCTGTTCGTACCGCTGTTTATAGCAGTATCCATTTCGCTGTAAAACTCGTTATCCGCAGTTGCCGATGCGAGATAATCCTTGTATTCAAGATATAATTCAAGATACGATTTGTTCATTAAGTATGTCCCCTTTGACAAAAGTTATAATAACGGTTTCGGGATTACATAAGTCTCTTAAGAAGCTGGAGATACTCTTTACACTCGTTCATGTTTGCCTTGCCGAAGTGCTTATTAAGATATGTAACAAGTCCGTCGATTTCATCACGGATAAATGAAAGGTTCAAGCTTTCAAACTTACGGAAAACCTTCTTGGCAAGAACAAAGTCAATACCGTCAATTTCTGTTCCGCCGCAGCCGACATATGCAGGAACGAATTCCTTAAGCTGCTTAACAATACGGTTACCGAAAGCAAGACGGAAATGTTCGATAACATAGTCGTCAAGCTCCTCAATCTTCTTGAGGTTTTCATCAGATACTTTATACTTGGTCTGGCACTCAAGGAACATGCCCTCAAGGTGCTTATAGCTGAGGTTGAGCTCCTCGGTGTACGGAGCCTCAAAGAACTTACCCTTACTGTTAAGGTCGATCGGAATAGCACGGTCATAAACCTTATCGGAAACAGCGAATGTCGAGTCATCGTTATTGATTGTACCGATATACCACATGTTCTCGGGAAGCTTGAGCTTACCGTCGATAACGTGCTTCGGGTCGGTCGGCCATACGCTCGGAACAAGGGAAACGACCCACTCATCTCTTGACGGCATTTCAAGGATTGAAAGAAGCTCGGCGAAATAATACTCAACACGGGCAATGTTCATTTCGTCAAGAACGGTAATGAAGATCTCCTCTTTGAATGTAGCCTCATACATCTTCTTGAGAACTTCCGTCTCATTGAAACGCTTAGTGAACTCGTTGAAGTAACCGAAAATCTCGGTACGGTCACGCCATGAAGGCTGAACCGAAGCGATTGTAACAGGATTCTTGAGGAATTTACCCCAAGCATACGCAAGCGATGTTTTACCTGTACCTGAAATACCCTGAAGAATTATAAGTCTTGTTGAAGCAAATGCCGAAAGGAACAATCTGATAATCTTAATTTCATAGAAAAGACCGAGACGTGAGCAAGCAAAGTTGCGGAATCTTTCACAGATTTCCGGGAGAGTGATTTCATTATCAAAATCGGGAGCAACATAGTTCTCAATTTCGAGGTCAACCTGAGTACACTTGTAGAAACGGCTGTAATCGTCGGCTGTTTTATCAACTTCGCCATCCTTCTTTTCTTCCTCTGTCTCCTCGCCGTTCTCGTCATACGGACTTTCGCCGGGATTGAGACCGAGCTGAGAAACCTTCATTGCAAGAATTCTTTCTTTCTCGTTGTTGAGCTTAATTACCTCACGGTTGAGGTTGCCGACTTCCAGAAGAAGTTCTTCCTGGTCAACGAGAGTTTTTCTTACTCTTACATACTTTTTAATAAGAACAACAACAAGAATAACGATTGCTGCAAGAACCGCTACTGTTGCGATAACGGCAACTATGGCAAGAAGCCAGTCAACAATGGTAAACTTGCCTGCCCAGGATTTAAAGATTTTTATGTACTGCGGAATATTGAAAATATTGGCAATACCTAAGCCGATACCTTTAAATATACCCCAAACACCTTTTACGAAAAACTGGTTTAAAAATTCTGCAAGGAACTTTGTGATTGTCATTTCGGTCACCCTCTGTTTTCAAGTTTTATATTGGTATGAGTTGAATGTTATTTTTCTTCTTTATTTTGGGAGTTTTCTTTCTTTTGCTGAGCAAGATACTCATCAATTACACGCTGCTTTGATTCTTCATCAAGATTTTCCGCTTTAGCAGTCATAAACATAGATATCAGCTTATATATCTGCCAGATAAAGAACAGAGCCAGCGGAATTATAATACATATCATAAATCCTGTTCTGCTTTGAAGAAAACTGAGCGCAGAACCGAAATTTGCAATCTTCATTCCCGTGAGCTTTTTTCCTGTTTCTTTGTCTATTCCCGAATTGACCTGCTTGGCAATGACCTCATCGGGAAGGACGTTCACTGTATCCTCCATGCCTACGGCGTCACCGGCTGTAACAAACGCATAAACCGAGCCGTCACCGGCCTTCAATATATCGGTAATTCTATGCGTATTATAGCCTCTTATTTTTTTACCGGCCTTTTCGCCATCGATAATCGTGGTATATGTAATAACATCACCGACTTGAAGCGTTTCGGGATCCTTAACCTCCTTGGAGATTATAAGATCGCCGGTTCCGAAGCCCGACGGTTCGCCGGAGTCCATTGAATCGGACTGGACGGCAAACGGTGTATATCCGAGAACATTTCCGATGCCCATATCCGAATTCTTTGAGGTAAACGTCATAACCGTTATTATAATTGCAATTATGATTATAATAATCAGCAATATATCGGAAATAACACCCCAAATGCTTTTCCCTTTTTCGTTCATTTACAACATTCACTCCTGTATTTTTTTACCTAAAAAGGTCATTTGTCATCACAGCAATCTGTGCCGACAAATCGCCCTTTTAGCTTAGGATCACGGGTGACACCGGGTTAGCGGTGTCACCCTCCCAAAGTGACGGGTTAAACTCGAATCAATGATCCGAATGTTCCGAAATATACAAATTAGTCTATTTCAAGAACAAGGTTGAAGTTAAGAGTTGAACCTGCAACATCGTTTGCGCAGTCAACGTCGTTACCTTCCATCCACATGTAAACTCTTACTCTGGAAACGCCGGCAGCAACGGTAACTCTTGCCTGTGATGCAGAAGTTGCGAGTGTAGCCTCAAGCGGACCTGTGTAAGTTACGTTTGAAACGATATTGTTGTATGTGGAGTTTGTACCTACGTTAAGACCTGCTGCTCTGAGCGGGCTTGTGGTCATGATTCCGCCTGCACCGAGAGCAGAAGCAGCTGCAGTGTGGTTAGCGGCGTCAACTTCATAAACAACCTTCTTGGTTGTGTCTGTGCCCGGGAGAACACTCTGGATAGCAGAAGCGTCTGCCTTTTCAGCTACTGTGCCGCAGTTTACAAGTGCTACACGCATAGCTGTGGGAAGCTCGGGGTTGCCTTCGCAGGTGATCTTTGTTGAACCGAACTTTACAACAGTTTCCGACTTAACCTTTACGAAAAGGTCAAATGCAACGAAACCGCTGTCAACATCAGCTCTTGAGTAGATATCCATTCTGCCGGAATCGTTGATCGATCCGTCGAAGAATCTCGGAAGGTTTCCGTTAGTTGCGAAAAGTGACGATGACGGCTTAAGAGTATCGGGAATATTATTCATATTTCCTTCATATGCCGAGAAACGTGTTGTCGTGGAGCCGGAGATCTCATCAGCTGTAAGCTTTGTTGTGAAAGCAGATGTATTTGCAGAAATCTGAATACCTTCAGGTGATGTGACGTTCAATTCCATAGACTCGACTTCAACTCTTTTTGCCATTGAGAACCATGCATATGTAGCTGACGTAAGAACGATAGCAGATACAATAAGCATTGCAATGGCAGAAATGAATGCGCGCTTTTTGAATGTCTTTTTCATTATCTTTACCTCCATAAAGATTTCATGCCTTGGCGACCGTTAACGCGCCGCCAAACGCACAAGTTTTATCCGAATTGTCTTTGACCTTCGGAGCTTTGCATAACTTCGATGAATTTAATTTGATAGGTGTAAGCTTCCCGTCACGCAAGCTTATACATAGTCATAATCAAATTTCATCGAAAGCTTAATGCTTCCGCCCAAAATGTCATTGACACAATCTGGATCCCAACCTTCAAGCCACATTACTATCGTGTACTTATGATAGCTGCCGGCCTTTGTAAGGACGTCCTTATCCTGCATAACCGTTGAATCGTTTATGAACAGCTTGTCATCCTCGTTGTATTTATCGTTGGTATCAAATACGTCGGTCGTACCCTTCTTCGGTTTAGCGTAAATTGTGGGTGTTCCGCCGTCTCTGATTACCATAACTCTGACTGCCTCATCGGCGCCGAGATTTACAGACTCAATCTGGAGATTTGCCGTGTATCTGACGTCAACATCACCGACATTCTTGGCATAGAATGTATATGCGAAGAACTCCTTGCCGTTTGAACGGTTGTGGGAGCCATCAACGCTGTCAAGCTCTGCCGCCGACGGAAGCCATGTGTATGTGCAGTCGCCCATATCGTTCAC
>CAVGRW010000005.1:18594-44853 GCA_963631735.1 Bacteroidaceae bacterium
ATCTGAGTAAGCTTAGCCTTGATGAAGCTGATCTGACCGGGAGTGAGCTCAAGCGTATTGATTGCCGTGCTGACTGCCTGAGTCTCTCTGTCCATCTTATCAACTACCCTTTTCAGGTCATCAAAGCTGTTGATATCCGGAACCTCATCGAGCATGGCATTTTTGAGAATATCATCATATTCTCTTCTCTCGTTTATGTATGAGGAGCATCCGAACATAACAGAAAGGAAAATCAAGAGGAGAACAAGAATTATAAGAAGAATACGGATAACCGCTTCTCTTTTCTTTACCTTCTTGGACTCTCTTCTGACTCCGTATCGGCTCATGCGGTCCTGCTCGGGAGTTGCTCCGTCGCCTGGAAGCTGATTTTTTTTATCTTTCTTTGCCAAAGCCGATCACTCCTTAGTTGATTTGTTTTTCTTTCATCGCCTCGCCGAAATAAGATCCGGTGAACTGATCCGCTCCCATCTTGTTGAGAAGATCAAACATTTCCTTGGACTCTATTCCGTCGACCCTGACCTGTGCGTCTATCTTTTTGCAGAAATCAATAATTCCCTGCACTGTGTTCTGAACCTTTTCGCTTGTCATTATTCCGTCAAGCAGACTTTTGTGAAGTCCGATATAATCGACGTCGTAATGAGCAAGGTGCGTAAGCGATGTGTATTCAAGACCGAAATCGTTAATGGAAACCTTGAGACCCATCTCTCTGAATGCCATGATGTTTTCCATTACCTGATCCTTGACCGCTTCAAGAATACTTTCGTTTATGTCAAAGCAGAATCTGTCGGGCGAGACTCCATGCTTGTCAAGGATCTTCTTGACCTGAGCAACGAAGTTTTTCTTTGCAAAGCTCTTGACTGAGATCTGAACGATTATGGAGTTCAGGTCGGCTTCACGCTCCTCGCAGCGCTTAATCGCTTCGCAGGCTTCTTCAACCTCCCAAAGGTTAAGCTGAACGATCTGGTTTGACTTTTCCGCTATCGGAACAAAAAGCTTCGGCAGCATGACACCCATAACCTTATCATTGATAAGCATTGAGATCTCATAATCTATCGCCATATTCAAGTGAATGTCAAAGACCGGTCTGTACCTAAGCTCAAGCGTTCTGAGCGTTCTGCCGGATCCGGTTTTATTTTTGTTTTCAGCCATATGCGACACTCTCCATCAATGTAAAATCCGCTAAAACTTTTTGCCTTGTGGCCAACAAACGACAAAATACAACATATTGTACTTTTGTACAAAAGGGGGCACTTGTCCCATTGGCACACTATTACATGTATATTACTTTAACATATTTCACACGATTAGTCAATGATTTTTTTATCAAAAAGTGCAAAAAAAGTTTTATGAAATTTGTCCGATTGTTAATCATTTGTTAAGTTATATTGCACTGAATTATGACAGTATTCATTGCTCTCAGAACCGACAAAATTTCAGTGTTTGTTTTTTTCAAATCGGCGTTGTTTCCGCAAATATAATCATAAAAATCCTTCGCTTCTTCACCCATTAAAATATGTTTTTCTATTTCTCCGACAAGGCTTTCTTTTGTGCCGTCGTTATAATAAATTTCCACATCGGTCAGCTTGGAAATCGAGCCGAATGTCATCGTGCCTTTGTCGCCGATTATCTGAGAACCCGATTGATCCTGACCGATTTTTGAATAAGTCAATGTTATCTGCTTATCGGCATAGTCAAGAATTGCCGTGCCGTAGCCGTCCGCTCCCGTCGAAAGGAAGCCTGCCGAGGAAATTATTTTCTCGGGCTCGCCGAAAAAATCTATAGCAGGATAAAAGCAATAAATTCCGAGATCTCGCAGACATCCCGTTTTCATTTCGGGGTTGAAAATGTTCGGATTTTCTCCGCGAAGCAATGCGGGATATTTTGAAGAAAGCTGAGAGAAATCAAAATGAGCCGTTGAAATTTTTCCGAGTGAATTCAGCTTATCTTTTATAATTTTTCTTTGCGAGAGATGCAGCATCATTATAGCTTCGGTATAGACCAAATTTTTCCTCTCGGCAAGCTCGCTTAATTCAATAAATTCATCCGGCGTTACCGTAATCGGCTTTTCGCAAAGCACATGCTTTCCGTTTTCAAGCATCAGCTTACTTTGAGAATAATGAAGTGAATTCGGGCTTGCAATATAAACGGCGTCGATATCGCTTTTTGCAAATTCATTCAAGTCCGTATAAACGGGAGCGCCGCCGAACTTATCCGCAAACTCTTTTCCTTTTTCATATGTGCGGGAATACATCGCCGAGAAAACAAAACCGTCAACAAGCTTCGCTCCTTTTACGAACTCCTCGGCAATCCAGCCCGAGCCTATAACTCCGAATTTAATCATTGAAAAAACTCCTTTCAAATTACATATAAATTATACACCCTTATATATCCTTGTTGCAAGAAAAAAGACCTTGCAAAGCGCAAGATCTTTTTTAAATATTATCTTAATTATTTTGATGAATTTCCGATGCTTACAACGTTAACTATTCCGATGAATCCGAAGGTCACAAGAATCTGCATCAGCAAAACGAAAATCTGCGGCAGATCACATATAACATTCATCGCCGAAAGTATCAGCACAATGACAAAGCCCATCAAAATTCCGAGCATTGTCAGCAGACCCGAAACCTTAAACATTTGCCTGAGCGTTGAAGCGAGACAAAGGCTTTTCATAAACGTATAGGGCGTGCCGTCATGAATTGCAACGGCTCTTGCGGAAAGCTTAGGCCGTGACTTATATTTTTTGAAAATTCTGCCCGAGGACGAGTTGAGAATTTTAATATTGTTCAGTCTCATGTCGAAGCAACTTGAAATCATCGCTTCATTTACGTTCGGGTCGCAGTTGCGAACAAGAATACTTACGCCGCTGTCTCGAAGCTTTAAAAGATACGGACGGATCTGCTCGTTCGGAGCATAATCGACAACCATCATCGCCGCAAGCTTATGTGCGATGCCGAGATACAAAACCTCATGGCCTGCTATAAGATATTTGTCCTCATCAACGGTTTCGGGAATTTGAATGTTGTGGTTCACCATCATCAGACGGTTTCCGAGCACGACCTTTTGACCGAATATCCAACCCGAAATTCCCTGCTTTTCTTCATAGCTGAAGCTCTTGACGGCAGGAAGAAGGTCGCGTCTGTTTACGACCACCTGGTCAAACACACCCGTAAGCGGTCCGCCCGAGCGGATAACCATCGCCGCAGCGTAAAGCATTGCGTCATCAAGGCGCACATTTTTAAAATCCTTAAAGCCGTGCATCGAGCAAGCCTTTTGATCAAAGAGATCCTTGCTGTCGATGATGACGACATTCGTTCGGCAAAGCTCGTTTACAGCTTCCTGGCAGGAGATCATTCCGCCCTCTTTGTTAAACTTCCTGTTCACTCGGCTGAGCGGCAGCTCGTAAAGCAGCGGAGCATAGGCGGGAATACACATCGCAAACGTTATCGAAAATGCGGCAAAGCCGGTCGCAAAGTCTCTCTTGACAGCCCATGCGACCGCAAGATTTATCAGTGCAAAAAGCGCTGTGAGCGGAAGCAAAAACCTTGTCATTTTATCCGCCGATGTTTCACTCATGCAAAGCTCGATAAGATGAGCCGGAAATTTTGTCTTGCACGAAAAACGAATTCTCGGGCTTGTATTCTTAACATTCTTTGCAAGCTCGACGGCATCCTTATCGTCTGAAATTCCTTCGATGCTGTAAAGCTTGTCCTTGTTATCACCCGTACACATTTCCATTGCGTCAACCGTTCGGGAATGAACAACGTAATTATTTATCTCGCCCGTCAAAAGAAGCACAAGACCTGCGCCCGAAAAAACGCTGACAGTGTTTTTGTCTGCAAAATAAAATATGAGCATCAAAAGACTTTGGAAGAAACAAATTATCGCCGACAGAGAAATCATCGTGTTGATATTTATTTTTTTGCGTCTGATCATTTCAAAGCTGCCGACTATAGATTGGTTGGCAACAACAAGTCCGACGCAGAGCAAAACAAAGTTTGAAAAAATCGTAAGAATTCTGTCGCCTGCAATCGTTGTTGACGAAGCGGAAAAAATGCTGACAAGAACAGTCAAGCCGAGAACAACTCCGAGTCCGACAATCTTGTTCAGAGATTTTTTCTTTTGAGTGTTGAGGTATCTTATTACTCTGCGAGAATCCTTTGTCTGCGAATATTCGATTCCGACAAAGCTTTCCGATTCTTTTCTTCTCGGTCTTTCCTCGTTTGAAGCGAACAGCTCGCCTATCTTGCTGCTCTCGGGATCAAGTCCGTAAGGATCCCCGTTTTCGTCCTTTTCGAGCAATGAGAATTTACTGATTTTTTCTTTTCTTTTTTCAAAAAGCTCTTTCTCGGCTTCACTCTCGTCAATACGGTTCGGCACTTCGTCCTCCGTATCCATTCCGCTGAAAACCATCTGTCCTCCGAGCTCGGCATCACGAATTTTATTTTGGAAATCGCCGACGGGAGCCTGTTCGCCCTCAGTTGCTTTTTCGTCCTCCAGCGCATCGTCCGCCGACATGATTATCGGAGCACCTTCAAGATCCTCCTGCGCTTCACCTTTCTTTATAACAAAACCGGGCTTCTCGATATAAACCTCCCTTGTCGCTTCAAGGTCGGGAAGCTGTTTTGTTTTTTCGTCCTCGGTGAAAGAAATATTTTCAACATCTTCCTCATCGGTATCTTCAAGCTCGTCGTCAAAAATTTCTTCGTCCGCTTCTTCTTTTTTCTCCGATTTATTTTTAAAAGAAGCAAAGAATTTTTCGCCCGAAGTTTTAATTTTTTTCGCAAACGCCGACAGACTTTTTTTCGCCGAACCGATGGCTTTTTCTTTTTCAATCGGAGCAACATCGGTCATAATTGATTTAAGTCTGTTGTCTTCATCGGTGCTTTCGTGTTCTTCCGAAATATCAAACGTCTTTATATTTTCATCATTATCCGATTTTATTTCTCCAGACAAAAACTTCACGGCGTTTTCCAAGCTTTCGGCTTCAAATTCATCATCGTCAAGCTCGTTGTCAACACTTTGCTGAGTCTGCTCTTCCGTTTTGATTTCCGTTTTGTCGGTGTTCTCCTCACGAACCTCGTCCGGCTCTTTATTTTCTTCAACGGTCGGTTCGTCCTTGGCTTCAATTATTTCCTCGCTCGGAGCAGGCTGCTCCTCCGGATCAGTTTCGGACCCACGGTCAAGCTCCTCGAGCTGCTTTCCTCTGTCGGTCAGCTCAAGCAAACGTTCGATATCCTCATGCGACCAATTCTTCGCATCGGTTTCGCCGCCGTTTTTCTTTTTTATTTCTTCAATCAGCTCCATGAGCTGTTCGTTTGTTAAATCTGACAAGGTTCTCACCCCTTAGCTTTAATTCCCGACCTCTGCCTTGCGACCTCATACATGAGTACGCCTGCCGCAACAGAGGCATTGAGCGAATTTATTTTTCCTTTCATCGGCATCGACACGATGAAATCGCATTTTTCTTTAACAAGTCGGCTGATACCCTTTCCCTCGGAGCCGATAACGAGTCCGACTCCACCGTCGTAATCGACGCCGCACCAATTCTCTCCGTCCATGTCTGCGCCGTAGAACCAAATACCTTTTTCTTTAAGCTCCTCCATGGTCTGTGCAAGATTTGCCACCCTGACAACGGGAACATATTCGACTGCACCTGCCGATGCCTTTCCGACGACATAGCTCAGAGATGCGTTGCGCCTTTTCGGAATAATAACTCCGTGAACGCCCGTCGCTTCGGCGGTTCTGAGAATTGCTCCGAGATTGTGCGGATCCTCAAGCTCGTCACAAATGATTATAAACGGCTTTTCGCCCCTCTCCTCTGCGAGTGCAAAAACATCCTCCATGCTTGCATACTCATGAGAAGCGGCATAAGCGGCAACACCCTGATGGGTCGAGGAATTGCACATCATGTCAAGCTTTTTTCTGTCAACCTCTTTGATGACAATTCCGAGGTCACGGCACTTTGCAAGTATCTGTCCTATCGAGCCGTTGCGCTCACCCTTTGCCACAAGCAGAGTATCAATCGCTCTGCCGCTTTTGAGCGCCTCGGAAACGGCATTTCTTCCTATTATAAGATCGTCACGTTCTGTGCGTTTTTCGTTATCCATAAAAATCCTCTATTCTGAAAATATATAAACATATATATTCTATCATATATCGGGGACAAAAAACAAGACAAAACGGCGTTTATTTTCAAAGTTCCTCAAATGTTCCTTTAATGCCCCTTTTTCTTTCGACCTGTTTTTTCTCGGACGGGTTATAAAATATAGATAACCATTGAGTAGCAGGGAGATAAAAATTATGTTGAAAACAAGAGTAAAAAATTTTATTACGGTAAAAGCGGACGAGAAACAACCTAAGCTGCAATTCAAGCCCGTTATGAAAACGGCGTTGGCGTTTATTTTCGGCTTTCTGCTGATGAATCCGTTTGTCACAGGAACGATCTCGCCCTTTTCGATATCGCTCATTGCTTCGCTCTCGGGTATGCAATGCGTTGCCGCAACGGTCGGAACGGCAATAGGCTCATTTGTGTTCTTCGATGCGACCGACACGGTGAAATATCTCGCCGTTGCGCTTTTCTGCTGTATGATCAACGAGATCTGTGCACGGTACTTCGGCTCGGAGCTGACAAAATTTACCCCGTACATAAATTCTTTTCTCAGCATGCTCATCATCAGCGGAGCAATTATGTTTGCGACGGGCTTTGAGCTTGAAACGTTTATTACAATTATATACGAGTCCATGCTTTGCTGCGTCGGCACATACATTTTTGTTCAGGGCAATTTGCTCATTTTCGGCGAGAAGGATTTTTCACGCTTCACAACGAAGGAATTCATGATCACTCTTTTAACGGCAGGCTTTTTACTGATGCCGTTTTACAAATACACCGTGCTGAATTTCTCTTTTGTCGGCGTTATCTTTTCTTTTGTAATTCTCCTGCTCGGCAGGCTGAAAAGCGGAAACGGAGGAACACTTGCAGGAGTTTGCGTCGGGATATGTGTCGGGCTAAGCGGTCAGGTCTCTTTTCTCGGCGCCGGCTATGCGCTGTCGGGGCTTTTATGCGGCGAGCTTTCGAGAAAAAATAAATATTTTGCCGCACTCGGATTTGTCGGCTGCGTTGCCGTTTGTGCGCTGATTGATTCGACGCTCAAGGCATATCTCGCAATTGCCGAGGCGCTTGTTGCCGCCGCAATATTCTTGCTTTTACCAGACAGATTTTTTTCATTTCTCAGCGAGAAAGTCAATCTTCCCGTTCCCGTTTACATAAAAAGCGACAACAGCCGTGTGCTGACCCGACGTCTTACCGAGGCATCCGAGGCAATAACCGAGCTTTCCGACTGCGTTGACACCGTTCAACGCACGCTTGCTCCTCAGCACGAAAAGGAATTACGGCTTGCCGTTAAATCGGCATGGAACAAGGTCTGCGACAACTGCGATTTAAAGAAAAGCTGCCGTGAGGAAGTACGCTGTCCGAGCGACGAAACGATTGACAAAATTTCAAGAGCCTTAGCCGACCATGCAACGCTCGGCGAAATGCACTTCCCCCAAAATTTTTCCGAAGCGTGCTACAGCTTCGACGAGATGAAAGAAAAAATTTCTATGCGCTACATGAGCTACGTTGCCTCGCTCGGCGCTCAGGGCAAGGTTGAGCAAATGCAGGGACTCATGTCCGATCAGTTCAAAAGCATGGCAGATATTCTTCGGGATATCGCCTGCGAATTTGACGAAGATTTAAACCTCAACACGGAGATTTCCGACATCTGCGGCGAGGAAGCAAAGGAATCGGGGCTTAACGTTATCGGCTGTGAAAGCTACCTTGACAAATTCGGGAGAATGAGCGTCAATCTCAAGGTTTCGACGCCGAGAGATAATTTTAATATAACTCAATTCACCGATGCGCTCTCCATGGCAACGGGAACGGCACTTGACGTTCCAGACATTGACACGGGCGACGATGAATGTGTGATGAAATTCAAGCAGGAAATGATTTACGACGTTGAGGTCGGCGCATTCAGCCGCTCCGCCGATGATATAAAAGTTTGCGGCGATTATTACAGGAGCTTTCGGGACGAAAACGGGAGACACATAACCGTGCTCAGCGACGGCATGGGAACAGGCAGCCGAGCGGCGGTCGATTCGGCAATGGCGGCGGAGCTTTTTTCAAAGCTTATCAAATCGGGTCTGAGCTTTGACTGCGCCCTGCCGATTGCAAATTCGGCGCTGCTCGTAAAAAGCTCCGATGAGTCGCTTGCCACGCTCGATGTTGTTTGCATTGACCTTTACACGGGCAGAACCGATTTTATGAAAGCGGGTGCGGCGGCTACTTTTATCCGTCACAAAGACAGCGTCGCATCTCTTGAACAGGCTTCACTTCCGATAGGAATTCTGCGTGAAATTGAATTTTCAAAGGCGACGGCAAAGCCCGAGGACGGCGATATAATTTTAATGATTTCCGACGGCGTGCTCGGAGACTGCAACGGTTGGATTCAACAGGAAATGAAGCTTTGGGACACAAAGCACTCGCCCCGTGAGCTGGCGGAATTCATCGTCAACTCGGCATGCGAGCGCAAGCTCGGAAAACAGCGTGACGATATGACCGCCGTTGCGATATATGTTAAGGAAAAAAGATAAAAAAGAAATGGCTGCACTTCAATTAAAGCGCAGCTTTTTCTTTTGTAAAATTCAATTTATTATATTTCGCAGACTCACAGTCTATCTTGATAATCGAGCCGTCTTTATCAATTTTTGCACTGCCCGTAAAGGCTTCACCCTCTCCGCTTTCATCGGAAAACATCACGAACAAATCTCCGTTGAGTCCTCCTCGTCTGAAAGAAACACGATAGACCGCTGAGCCGTCGGTCATTAAAAATTCTTCGTCATTTTCGGAAAAGGTGAGATATAAATTATTTTCTTTGTCGTAATATCTGCCGTCAAATTTTTCGGCGGCTTGCAGTCCGTCAAGCAAAGAATTCTTTTCGGCATATCGAATTAGAATTGCCTTTCCGCCGAACACAAGCGCAGCAACCAAAGCGCAAATACAAACAATACCGATGCAAGCTTTTTTACTTGTCTTTGTCATAATTTTTCTCCTGCAAGATGCATAGTCACATTATCAATTCAATTTGATTTTCGCTTTTTCGTAATTATAATCAATGTAAAAACAACCGCCGTCGGAATTTCTAACAGCAAATACCAGCACCAAAAATTATACTTGTAGCCGACGGTAACATCGCCGTTATGTATTTCAATCAGTGACAAAGCTTTGAACGGATAAAATGTTTTAATATTTGCTTTGTATTCGGTTCGGCTGCCGTCTTGGGCGTTTGAGAAAGCGATTGTCAATGTGCCGTTCATCTTTTTCAAGCAGCTAATGGTGTTTCCTTTGAAATCGTATGTATATCCGTCATTTTTATTTTTTTCAAAGCAAATATTTCTTTCCTCAACGCTATCGGAATAAACATCCATGCTTGTAAATTTTTCCGAAATTTTTGTGTCAATATTGAGACTTATTTTTTCAGAATACTTTCCTTTCGGCAAGATGGCAAGCAGCACAACACAAAACAAAAGCGATGAAGCTAAAAACATTGCCGCTATGCTTATGATTTTCTTTTTCATTTTGCCGCCCTCTTTCAGCCAACATATCCGACAGTAAATGAATTTGAAATTGAGAAGTTATTTTCATTTTCGCAGGTAAACGGAACTGTAATTCTGTAGGTGCCGCTTGATACACCGTCGAGCGCATCTAAATCAAAAAGCACACAAAAGCTCATCGAAATTTTAATTGTTTTGCTTTCATTCGTTTTGACTGTGCCTTCCGCCTCTTGCTTGAATTTTTCATAGACCTCTGCGTTGTAAGAAAGGTCATTTTCATCGACCGAATACCAATTATCGCCTATCTTTTTTTCGAGTTTAAAGTATGAACAGCTTATTGGTTTATTCTCGTTATTTTTTATTGAGAATTCAAATGACAGAGTATCGTCCTGATAATTTATTCCGTTCGTTTTTACAATTATTTTTTCATCGCTTTCGGATATTTCATACACACTTTTTACAAGCTCTGCGTCAGGCTTTTGCTTTTTGTTTTTCTCAATATACGTCTTGTTGTAAATCATGAAGCAGTATATGTTCTTTATCAAACCGTAATCGGCAACAATATCGTATTCGCTTACTTCGCTTGACGGCAAATCGGAAAGAGTATATAAACCGCACGCCTTATCATAAATGACTTTGATTTTACTTCCCTTTTCGTTTGCCGCTAATTCATAAACCCTAAGCGGCTTGTGAGGCAGCTTAAATTGAATTTTTTCATTTTCATCAAGCGCAACGACCCGAGTGTTTATATCCAACAAGCTCGCCGTTGCATCAAATTCATCCTGCAAGGAATTATAAAAATACATTTTTTGATAATAGTATTCGATATTCTTCGCTTCGCCGACAAATTCAATTTTTTCTTTTGAAAAGCCGCTCTCCACGCCCAAAGCAACGGCAAATACAACAAACAGAGCAATTATTGCAGCAATTATCTTTTTCATTTTCATATTCCTTTCCTCATTATATCTATAATCATTCTACATGATTTTTTTACTATTATCAACCTAAAAGTTTATTTTGATCGCATATTTCTTGATCAACGAAAAAAAACGGCAGGCACTTTCGTGTCTGCCGTTGATTTATACGGATTTATACCTGATTATTTCGACTCAGTGTCAACCAACTCGATGATGCACATTTCAGCAGCATCACCGCGGCGAGCGCCTGTCTTAATAATGCGGCAATAACCGCCGTTTACGTCCTTATATTTCGGAGCAATTTCATCAAAAAGCTTCTTAACAACGTCCTCTTTGGTAACGTATGCTAAAACCTGTCTTCTTGAATGAAGTGTGTTATCCTTAGCAATGGTAATCATTTTCTCAGCCATTGCACGAACTTCCTTTGCTCTCGTAACGGTGGTCTCTATTCTGCCGTTCTCTAAAAGGTATGTTACCATGCCTCTGAGCATTGACTTACGATGGTCACTTGCTCTTCCAAGCTTTCTGGCTCCTGGCATTAAAAGTCACTCCTTTACCGTTAGTGTGTTGTTTGATTTAATTACAGCTTTGACGATCAGTCGTCATCCCTGCGAAGATCGTATCCGAGGGAAGCAAGCTTTGCAACAACCTCATCAAGCGACTTTCTGCCAAGGTTACGAACCTTCATCATATCGTCCTCAGACTTACCGATCAAGTCCTCTACTGTATTGATTCCTGCTCTCTTCAAGCAGTTAAAAGAGCGCACAGACAGGTCAAGTTCCTCAATGGTCATCTCCAAGACTTTTTCCTTGCCATTCTTACTCTTCTCAACCATTATCTCAGTTTCAAAAGCCTCATCAGAGAGATCTCCGAAAAGACTGAGATGCTCGTTGAGGATCTTGGCGCCCAGAGAAACGGCTTCCTTAGCGGAAATTGTACCGTTTGTCCACACTTCAAGTGTCAGCTTATCATAGTCGGTTATCTGGCCGACACGTGTGTTCTCGACTGTGTAATTTACCTTTAATACCGGTGAATAGATCGAGTCGATTGCGATAACACCGATCGGCGGCTGAAGATACTGCTTGTTTCTCTCGGCAGAATCATAGCCACGGCCGTTGTTGCAGGTCAACTCCATTACCACATGAGCGTCGCTGTCAAGAGATGCGATGTGAAGATCGGGATTAAGGATCTCAACATCTGAATCTGTCTTGAAGGAGCCTGCGGTGATTTCACCTTCACCTTTAACATCAACGTACATGGTCTTGGGACCATCGCCGTGAATTTTAAGGATTACGCTCTTCAAGTTAAGAACGATTTCCGTAACGTCTTCCTTGACGCCGGGGATCGTTGAAAACTCGTGAAGAATTCCGTCAATCTTAACGGAAGTTATTGCGTAGCCCGGCAATGAAGAAAGAAGAACACGTCTGAGGCTGTTGCCCAGAGTTGTGCCGTAACCTCTCTCCAAAGGTTCTACTACAAATTTACCGTAAGTACCGTCAGGTAAAACATCGGCTGTTTCGATTCTTGGTTTTTCTATGCCAATCATTCAAAACCCTCCTTGTTGTATTAAGTATACGGTTAATTATTTTGAATAAAGCTCGACGATGAGATGCTCCTCAACGGGGTAGTCTATATCGTCACGGGACGGCATAGCAATAACCTTACCGGTAAACGGATCATCTGTCTTCTCAAGCCACTTCGGAAGAAGAACAACAGGTGCCTTCTCGCCTGTGAGCTCTGTGAAAATAGAGCTTGATCTGCTGTTCTCGCAAACGGAGATAACCTCACCCGGCTTAACCATGTATGACGGAATGTCTACACGCTTACCGTTGATGGTGAAGTGGCCGTGAGAAACGAGCTGACGAGCCTGACGACGAGTTGCTGCAAATCCGAGACGGAAAACAACATTGTCAAGACGGCGTTCGCAAAGAACAAGGAGATTTTCACCTGCTTTGCCCTGCATCTTCGTAGCCTTTTCATAATATGAATAGAACTGCTTCTCAAGCATACCATATATGAACTTAACCTTCTGCTTCTCGTTGAGCTGAAGAGCATACTCGGACTTCTTTCTTCTCATCTGACCCTTAGGATTACGGTTAGTTTCCTTATTCTTGTAACCCATAACAGCCGGAGAAATGCCGAGAGCCTTGCAACGCTTAGCAATAGGCTGCATATTTCTTGCCATATCAATATCCTCCTTCTTCTGAATTATACACGTCTTCTCTTCGGCGGACGGCAGCCGTTGTGCGGGATCGGAGTAACGTCCTTGATAAGGCTTACTTCCAAGCCTGCTGTCTGCAATGCTCTGATTGCAGCTTCACGTCCTGCTCCCGGACCCTTAACGTAAACCTCAACTGTCTTCATACCATGCTCGATAGCGATCTTAGCGGCAGTCTCGGCAGCGGTCTGAGCTGCGAACGGAGTTGACTTCTTTGAACCTCTGAAGCCCATCTCACCAGCGCTTGCCCATGATACTGCGTTGCCCTGTGTATCACTGATGGTAACGATAGTATTGTTGAAGGTGGATTGGATATGAGCTGCGCCGCGTTCAATGTTCTTACGTTCACGGCGTCTGCGTGTTGCAGTGCCCTTCTTAGCGGAACCCTTAGGTGCCATATTATCCCTCCTAATTACTTCTTCTTGTTAGCAATAGTCTTCTTCGGACCCTTGCGTGTACGTGCGTTTGTCTTTGAGCGCTGTCCTCTAACGGGAAGGCCCTTTCTGTGGCGTACGCCACGATAACAACCGATTTCGATAAGTCTCTTGATATCAAAAGCGGTCTCTCTGCGGAGATCACCCTCAACCTTAACGTTGTGGTCAATATACTCACGCAGTTTTGCTACATCGTCTTCTGACAGATCCTTAACTCTGATGTCGGGATCTACGCCTGTAGCTGCGATAATGTCGCCGGCAGTTTTACGACCGATGCCGTAGATATAAGTAAGAGCGATTTCAATTCTCTTCTCTCTCGGCAAGTCAACACCTGATATACGCGCCATTTCTCAGTTGCACCTCCATAAATGGTTTGCGTCGGATTAGCCCTGACGCTGTTTGTGCTTAGGATTCTCACAGATAACCATGATTTTTCCCTTGCGCTTAATAATCTTGCACTTCTCGCAAATTTTCTTTACAGAAGGTCTGACTTTCATTTGAATGCCCTCCTTGAAAAATTAGCCTTAGCTTATTTTGATCGCCATGTTATTCTTCCTTTGGTGAGGTCATATGGCGAAACTTCGACCGTCACCTTGTCTCCGGGAAGGATACGAATGTAATTCATTCTGAGCTTACCGGAAATATGTGCTAAAATCTTGTGTCCGTTTTCGAGCTCTACCTGAAATATTGCGTTCGGCAATGCCTCAACAACAACACCTTCAAGCTCAAGCATATCCTGTTTTGACATATACTGCACCTCCTTAAAGCAGAGTGAGTATCTTTGGACCACTCGGTGTGATTGCCACCGTGTGTTCAAAGTGCGCCGACAGCTTGCCGTCACGGGTTTTTACTGTCCATCCGTCCGGCAACGTTTTGACGTCTGCCTTGCCGAGGTTGATCATCGGTTCAATCGCAATCGTCATGCCCGGCAACAGGCGAACTCCCCTTCCGGGGGTTCCGTAATTCGGAACACTGGGGTCCTCATGGAGCTTGTGGCCGACGCCGTGTCCGACAAATTCGCGGACTACGGAATAGCCTCTCGACTCGCAATGATGCTGTACCGCATAGCCTATATCGCCGATTCTGCCGCCTGCGACAGCCTTTTCGATGCCTAAAAACAGGCTCTCCTTGGTTGTGTCGCACAGCCGCTTCGCCTCGGAGCTTATCGCTCCTGCAGCGAAAGTAGCAGCATTGTCGCCGTTAAAGCCTTCGAGAACCGCACCCAAGTCTATGCTTACGATGTCGCCCTCTTCGATAACACGCTTCTTGCTGGGTATTCCATGAATAACCTCATCGTTTATGGAAATGCATGCGGTGGCAGGATAGCCGTTATAATTAAGGAAGTTTGGCTGAGCGCCGCACTTGATGATATAATCATAGGCTATCTTGTCTATCTCAGCCGTGGTAACACCCGGCTCGACAGCCTCTCCTGCCAACTTTAATGCTCCTGCCGAAATGATGCAAGCTTCTCTCATGAGAGCGAGCTCTCTGTTCGTTTTGAGCACTATCATGCTTAATCCTCCAATGCCTTGAGTGTGAGTGCCGACGTGTCGGCGATCTCCTCCTGGCCTTCAACTATTCTGAGAATTCCCTTCTTAGAATAGAAATCTTTGAGCGGCTCTGTCTGCTTGTGATAAACAGCAAGCCTGTCAAGAACCGTTTCGGGAGCGTCATCCTTACGCTGAATAAGTTCACCGTCGCAAGCATCGCATACGCCCTCAGCCTTCGGAGCCTTATACTCCAGATGGTAAGAGGAGCCGCAATCCTTGCAGACACGTCTGCCCGACATTCTTGCAGCGATTTTCTCATCGGGAACCTCGATATCAATGACTCTGTCAATGACTACGCCCATAGCGTCGAGTGCTTCCGCCTGAGGAATCGTGCGCGGGAAACCGTCAAGGATAAAACCGTTTGCACAGTCGTCCTTAGCAAGTCTTTCCTTGATGATGCCGATAACGACATCATCGGGAACGAGCTGACCTGCATCCATGAAGGACTTTGCCTTGAGTCCCATCTCCGTGCCCTGTGCAAGGGCTTCACGGATTATATTGCCCGTTGAGATCGCAGGAATATTGAGAGCCTTGCAGATAACCTCTGCCTGTGTGCCCTTACCTGCGCCCGGGGCGCCGAGAAGAATTAATTTCATAATTAACTCCTTTTTGATTAGTCAAGGAATCCCTTATAATGACGCATCATCATCTGAGACTCAAGCTGCTTAACTGTTTCGATTGCAACACCTACAAGGATGATGATCGAAGTACCGCCGAGTGAAACGTTCATCGGCTTACCGCAAGCTGATGTGATAAGCTGGAACAGAAGCGGGAAGAGCGCAACAACCGAGAGAAGAAGAGCTCCGAGCAAGGTAATTCTTGAAAGGATCTTCTGAATATAATCGGAAGTCGGCTTGCCGGGACGGATACCCGGGATAGCACCGCTGTTCTTACGGATGTTGTTAGCCATCTCGATCGGATTGTACTGAATTGAAGCATAGAAATATGCGAAGAAGATTATAAGAAGGAAATACAAAATCACATATACCCAGCTTGAGCTTGAGAAGAATTTGAAGAAATGGTCATACCAGCCGTCACCTTCCTTGGCACCAACGAAAAGGTTGATTGTCGGAGGAAGGGAAAGAATTGAAGAAGCGAAGATGATCGGCATAACACCTGACATATTAACCTTGATAGGAATATGTGTGCTCTGTCCGCCGTACATCTTACGGCCTACAACTCTCTTTGCGTACTGAACAGGAATTCTTCTTTCGGCGTTATCCATCCAAACGATGTAAGCGATCATAAGGATAAGACAGATCGCAACTACAACAGAAAGAACGGAATAAGCACCGCCGTATGAGAAGTAACCGCCGTTTGCATCGAAAAGAGAAGCGATGATTGACGGGATTCTCGCAACGATACCGGCGAAAAGAATAATTGAGATTCCGTTGCCGATTCCCTTGTCATTGATCTGCTCGCCGAGCCACATGATGAGTGCACATCCTGCGGAGAAGCAGAGGATAATAACAAGTGCCTGGAAGATATCGGCAAACACGCCGACGTCTTTCATAAGAAGATAATTATTTCCACGAAGGTAGAAATAGTAAGCTGTGCTCTGAAGAAGTGCGAGACCGACCGTTACATAACGAGTGATCGTGGCAATCTTCTTGCGTCCTTCCTCGCCGTCTTTTGAAAGACGCTCGAGAGCGGGAATAGCAACTGTCAACAACTGAACTATAATGGAGCTGTTAATGTACGGTGTGATTGACATTGCGAAAATCGTACCGTAGTTAAAAGCATTACCTGTCATCATGTTCAGGTATTCCATAAATGTTCCGGACATCTGTGCGTCGGAGAAAATGCCGTTGGCACCCGCCGCGACAAACGGAACCGGAATGGCTGCACCGATTCTGAAAATCAGAACGATAAGAGCCGTGAATAAAATTTTCTTACGAAGATCTGCGATTTTCCATGCGTTGGCAAGCGTCCTCAACATTTCAAATCACCTCTGCAATTCCGCCTGCAGCCTCGATCTTCTGCTTCGCAGACTCTGAGAATGCGTTAGCTTTAACTGTGAGCTTCTTCGTAAGCTCGCCGTTACCAAGGATCTTTACGCCGTCGAAGGAATTCTTAACAAGTCCTGCTGCTCTGAGAGCCTCAGTGTCAACAACTGCATCGTTGTCAAACTTCTTCTCAAGATCCTTAACATTGAGAGCTACGATCTCTTTGCGGAATATATTGTTGAAACCTCTCTTGGGAAGACGTCTCTGTAAAGGCATCTGGCCGCCTTCAAAGCCCGGACGCATGCCGCGGCCTGCTCTGGCTTTCTGACCCTTATGGCCCTTACCTGCAGTTTTACCCTGACCGGAACCTGCACCTCTACCGATACGCTTACGCTCCTTTGTTGAGCCGGGCGCCGGTGAAAGTTCGTGCAACTTCATAATTCGCACCTCCTTGCTTATGCTTCGGTTACATCGATAAGATGCTGAATTTTCTTTACCTTACCGAGTGTCTGCGGATTGTTCGGCTGAACCGAAACATCTCCGATCTTGTGAAGACCAAGTGCATGAGCGGTGGCAATCTGGTCCTTTTTGCTGCCGATCAAGCTCTTAACGAGCTTTACCTGTACATCTGCCATTTGTACCGCCCTCCTTAACCTAAAATTTCCTTAGCTGACTTGTCACGAACTGCTGCAACCTCGTCAACATCACGGAGTTTTGAAAGACCGTCAATAGTAGCTCTGACTACATTGCACGGATTGTTTGAACGCAGTGCCTTTGAACGGATGTCTCTGATTCCGACGGACTCAACGACAGCACGAACCGGGCCGCCTGCGATAACACCGGTACCGGGAGCAGCCGGCTTGAGAAGTACAACGCCTGCGCCGTATTTACCGATGATCTCATGAGGAATAGTTGTTCCTCTGAGAGAAACTTTAATAAGGTTCTTCTTCGCATCCTCGATACCCTTACGGATAGCGTCCGGAACTTCGCCCGACTTACCGATACCGAAGCCAACTGTTCCGTTGCCGTCGCCGACAACTACAAGAGCAGCAAACTTGAAGATACGACCACCTTTAACTGTCTTAGAAACACGGTTGATAGTAACAACGCGTTCCGTAAGTTCCATAGCCGATGCATCAATCTTAGCCAAAAGTAATTCCTCCTTACCTTAGAACTTGAGGCCGCCCTCACGGGCGCCTTCGGCCAGTTCCTGAACACGGCCGTGATATATATAGCCACCGCGGTCAAATACGCATTCTTCAATGCCTTTGTCCTTAGCGCGCTGTGCGAGTAACTCGCCCACCTTGTGAGCTGCGGCTTTGTTTCCGCCGTATTCCGTGAAATCCTTCTCAACAGTAGAAGCGCTGACAAGTGTTACGCCTGCCTCGTCATCTATTAACTGAGCGTAGATGTTCTGTAATGAGCGGAATACATCAAGGCGGGGGCACTGAGCTGTGCCGGAGATCTTGTTACGTACTCTCTGGTGACGTGCAAGTCTCGCCTTATTACTGTCTGGTCTGTTAACCATAAGTTTTTCACTCCTTCATTAAGATTATTTGCCACCCTTACCGGCTTTACCTTCCTTACGGCGGATATGCTCATCAACATACTTGATGCCCTTACCCTTATAAGGCTCCGGAGGACGCTTCTCGCGTACTTCAGCGGCAAACTGACCTACCTTCTGCTTGTCAGGACCGGAAATAACGATTTTGTTCGGTGCGGGAACTTCGATCTTGATGCCCTCGGGCTGATCCATGAATACCTGATGTGAATAACCGATATTCATAACAAGCTGTGTTCCCTGCATAGCGGCACGGTAACCGATACCGTTGATCTCAAGCTCCTTCTTGTATCCGTGAGCAACACCCTCAACCATGTTGGCGATAAGTGTTCTCGTAAGACCGTGAAGAGATCTGTTGAGCTTTTCATCATTCGGACGAGTAACAACGATCTCGTTGTTCTCAACTGCAACAGCAATATTGCTGTGCACTGTTCTGGTAAGAGTTCCCTGAGGTCCCTTTACGGTAACAGTGCTGCCGTCGATTGTAACATCAACGCCTGCAGGAATTGCGATTGGCAACTTACCTATACGTGACATTCTAACAGCACCTCCCCTTACCAAACGAATGCAAGAACTTCACCGCCGACGTTAGCCTTGCGTGCGTCCTTGTCTGTCATAACGCCCTTGGATGTGGAAACGATTGCGATACCGAGACCCTTCATGACCTTCGGCATGTCCTCACAACCTGAGTAAATTCTCAGACCGGGCTTAGAAACTCTGCGTAAACCTGTGATGGCTGCGGTCTTGTTCTGACCGTACTTGAGGGCGATTTCGATCATGCCCTGCTTTCCGTCATCCTCAACCTTGAAGCCTTTGATATAACCTTCATCAACAAGAATCTGAGCAATTGCCTTCTTCATGTTAGATGCCGGGATTTTGACAGAATCATGTTTTGCAGAACTTGCGTTGCGAATTCTGGTCAACATATCTGCGATTGAATCTGTAGTTTGCATACCGTCAACCTCCTTAATGCAATTACTCTAATTACCAACTTGCTTTCTTAACTCCGGGGATCTGACCTGCATGAGCAAGCTCCCTGAAGCAGATACGGCAAACGCCGTACTTACGAAGATATGCATGTGGTCTGCCGCAGATCTTGCATCTGTTATATGCTCTTGATGAATACTTTGCAGTTTTAGCCTGCTTAACCTTCATTGATGTCTTAGCCACAATTATACCTCCTTATTTCTCGAACGGAGCACCCATAAGCGTAAGCAGCTCACGAGCCTCTTCGTCTGTTTTTGCTGTGGTTACGAAGCAAATATCCATACCACGAACCTTATCTACCTTATCATAATCGATTTCGGGGAAGATAAGCTGCTCTTTGATGCCCATGGAATAGTTTCCGCGGCCGTCAAAAGAGTTAGCGTTGATTCCTCTGAAGTCACGAACACGGGGAAGAGCGAGATTGAAGAATCTGTCAAGGAATTCATACATTCTGTCTCCTCTGAGTGTGACCTTAACGCCGATTGTCATGCCCTCACGGAGCTTGAAGTTAGCAACTGACTTCTTAGCCTTGCAAAGAACAGGCTTCTGACCTGTGATCTGGCTGAGATCGCTTACGATAGCGTCAACAACCTTCGGGTTGTCTCTTGCTTCGCCGCAAGCAACGTTGATAACGATCTTCTCAAGCTTAGGGATCTGCATGACACTCTTGTATTCAAACTTTTTCATCAAAGCCGGTGCGACTTCGTTAACATAGGTTTCTTTTAACCTTGCTGCCATTTGTCATGTACCTCCCTTATTAAAATTCCGCGTTGCACTTTTTGCAAATGCGCTTCTTATCTTTCTTGCCGTCAGCCTTAGCTGCGTGACCAACTCTTGTCGGTCTGCCGCACTTCGGGCAAACGAGCTGTACCTTATCGGCATAGAGTGCGCTCTCAGCCTTTACAAGGCCTCCCTGCTCACCCATCTGTCTCGGCTTAACATGCTTTGTTACGATGTTAATGCCCTCAACGATAACCTTACCCTCTGAAGGAGCAACCTGGAGAACCTTACCTTTAGCTCCACGGTACTTACCGTTGATTACGATGACCTGATCACCGGTCTTAACGTGTACTTTATTACTCATAGTTGCACCCCCTGATTAAAGCACTTCGGGAGCGAGTGAAAGGATCTTCATGAAGTCATGGTCACGAAGCTCTCTTGCAACAGGTCCAAAAATACGTGTGCCCTTTGGGTTTTTATCGTCTCTGATGATGACAGCTGCATTTTCGTCGAAACGAATATATGTGCCGTCGTTGCGGCGTACGCCGCTGGCAGTACGAACAACTACTGCCTTTACAACCTCGCCCTTCTTTACGACGCCGCCGGGTGTTGCTTTCTTAACCGAAGCAACGATAACGTCGCCGATGTTGGCGTATCTTCTGCCGGTACCACCGAGAACTCGGATACATCTGATCTCCTTCGCTCCGGTGTTGTCGGCAACTTTGAGGTTACTTTCTTGCTGTATCACAGTGTTTGCCTCCTTACACCTGCGCCAATTATTTGGCTTTCTCGATAATCTCGACTACACGCCATCTCTTGTCCTTTGAAAGAGGACGTGTTTCCATAATCAATACCTTGTCGCCTACGCCGCACTCGTTCTTCTCGTCATGAGCCTTGAACTTGATTGTACGGTTAACGATCTTCTTATAAAGCGGATGCTTTATCTTGTCCTTAACAGTAACAACGACTGTCTTATCCATCTTGTCGCTGCTGACAACGCCTACGCGCGTCTTTCTGAGGTTTCTTTCTTCCATTACAGTTAACCTCCCTTTCATTACGACTCAGCGCCGTGAAGTTCGATATCACGCTGAACAGTCTTTATTCTTGCGATATCCTTTTTAACGGCGTTAATACGCATTGGGTTGTCGAGCTGGTTAATGGCCTGCTGGAAACGAAGCTTGAAAAGCTCATCCTTAAGATCGTGAAGCTTGGTGTCAAGCTCGCTTGCGGACATTTTTCTGATTTCACTTGCTTTCATTACTGCTCACCACCCGTTTCTTCTTTAGTAACAAACTTGCATTTGATCGGGAGCTTGTTAGCTGCGAGACGAAGAGCCTCACGAGCTGTGTCCTCATCAACACCTGCAATTTCAAACATAACTCTGCCCGGCTTAACGACTGCAACCCAATATTCAGGTGATCCTTTACCTGAACCCATTCGGGTCTCAGCCGGCTTCTCTGTGATCGGCTTATCCGGGAAAATCTTGATCCAAACCTGACCGTTACGCTTGATGTAACGAGTCATAGCGATACGAGCTGCCTCGATCTGGTTTGATGTGATCCATGCCGGCTCGAGAGCCTGAAGTCCAAATTCACCGTTGGTAACCTTGTTACCACGTGTTGCCTTACCCTTCAGACGACCTCTCTGAACACGACGATATTTAACTCTCTTAGGTAACAGCATTATTTAGCTCCCTCCTTACGGCGTGGTCTGCGATGATTGTTGTTAGCCTCATGGAGAACCTCGCCCTTGTAAAGCCAAACCTTAACGCCGATACGACCATAAGTTGTCTTTGCCTCAGCAAAGCCGTAGTCGATGTCTGCACGGATTGTCTGAAGGGGAATTGTACCCTCATGATAAGTCTCTGAACGAGCGATTTCTGCTCCGCCGAGACGGCCTGAACACTGAATTTTGATACCCTTTGCGCCGAGCTTCATTGTGCGTCCGATGCACTGCTTCATAGCACGACGGAAGGAAATACGTCTTTCAAGCTGAGATGCAATGTTCTCAGCAACGAGCTGTGCGTCAAGATCAGGCTGCTTAATCTCGATGATGTTGATTGAAACATCCTTGTCTCCGCCAAGCTTCTTCTTACAAATTTCCTTGAGCTTCTCGATCTCCGAGCCGCCGCGGCCGATTACCATGCCGGGCTTTGCGCAATGAATGTTGATATAAACACGCTTTGCGTCTCTCTCGATCTCAACCTTAGGTACACCTGCAGGAGCGAGTGTATCGAGAAGGTATTCACGAAGATTATAATCCTCAACAAGAGTATCGCCGAAAGTGCTCTTACCGGCATACCAGCGGGATTCCCAATTCTTAATAACACCGATTCTAAGACCGGTAGGATTTATTTTCTGGCCCATATGTTTACCTCCTCCTCGCTTATTCTGCTTCTCTGAGTACTAATGTGATGTGAGAAGTCTTCTTGTTTATTCTGTATGCACGTCCCTGTGCGCGAGGTCTGATTCTCTTGAGAGTCGGACCCTGGCCTACGAAGCACTCTGCAACGTAGAGGCTGGAAACGTCCATATCTTTGTTTTCCGCATTTGCCATAGCTGACTTAAGCAGCTTCTCAAGCGGTTCACACGCAGCCTTCGGCGTGTGTTTAAGGATAGCCATTGCCTGGTCGCAAGGCTTATTTCTGATAAGGTCAAGCACAATCTGAACCTTTCTCGGTGCAATACGCACGTAGGTTACTTTTGCTGTTGCTTCCATGAATACACACTCCTTTCGGCTAATTATTTACCATTATTTGTTGTCTTTGAACCTGCATGACCTCTGAAGGTTCTTGTAGGTGCAAATTCGCCCAACTTATGACCAACCATGTCCTCTGTAACATATACGGGAACGTGTTTGCGTCCGTCATGAACCGCAAATGTGTGGCCGACAAAGTCAGGGAAGATTGTGGAGCTGCGGCTCCATGTCTTGAGAACTATTTTTTCGCCCTTCTCGTTCATGGCCTGTACTCTCTGGAGCAACTTAGCCTGCACGTAGGGACCTTTCTTTATGCTTCTGCCCATAGATCTTTATCTCCTTTCAACTTATTTGCCGTTACGACGTCTTACGATCATCTTGTTGGAAGCCTTCTTCTTGTTACGAGTCTTGTAACCGAGAGCCGGCTTGCCCCAAGGTGTAACAGGGCCGGGACGACCGATAGGTGACTTACCTTCACCACCACCGTGGGGGTGATCGTTCGGGTTCATGACAGAACCGCGGACTGTAGGTCTCCAACCCATATGACGTTTTCTACCTGCGTTACCGATCTTAACGTTCTCGTGATCAAGGTTACCAACCTGGCCTACTGTAGCCATGCAATTTGCGGGAACCTTACGAAGCTCGCCCGAGGGAAGTCTGAGGAGAGCATATTCGCCTTCCTTAGCCATAAGCTGTGCAGCGTTACCTGCAGCTCTTGCAAGCTGACCGCCGCGGCCCGGATAAAGCTCAACGTTGTGAACAACGGTACCTGTGGGGATGTTAACGAGCGGCAGTGCGTTGCCCGGCTTGATATCGGCATCGGGACCTGCCATAACCTTGTCGCCGACCTTGAGGCCTGCAGGAGCAAGGATGTAGCTCTTTACGCCGTCCTCATACTTGATGAGAGCGATATGAGCTGAACGGTTCGGGTCATATTCGAGTGAAACTACCTCAGCGGGAACATCGAACTTGGAACGCTTGAAGTCGATTACACGGTACTTTCTGCGGTTTGCGCCGCCGCGGTGACGTACTGTGATGCGACCGTAATTGTTACGACCCGATTTATTCTTGAGCGGCTCAAGGAGGCTTCTTTCGGGAGCAACCTTTGAAAGCTCTGAATAATCTGTAACCGACATATTTCTACGTGAATTTGAAGTCGGCTTATAGACTTTGATCGACATTTGATTCACACTCCTTTAAGTGGCTTCGCGGAGTATGTCGAACTCCATACATTACCACCGGAATTTTACGGTTTGTTTTGTGATGTCAGATTACATCATGCCATCGAAGAACTCGATGGTCTTTGAATCCTCTGTAAGAGTAACGATCGCCTTTTTCCAAGCGGCTGTGTAGCCCTGGGAAACGCCCTGTCTGCGAAGCTTGCCGAGGCAGTTGATGGTGTTGACCTTAGCTACCTTTACGCCGAAAAGCTCCTCAACGGCTGTTGCGATTTCGATCTTGTTTGCATCCTTGGCAACCGAGAAGGTGTACTTCTTATCGGCTGTGCCGAGCATGCTCTCTTCAGTGATAATCGGACGGAGGATTATGTCCTGTGCTGCTTTACTCATGCATATACCTCCTCAATCTTTGCAACGCTGTCCTTGAGAACGAGCATTGTGTCACAATTAAGAATGTCATAAACATTCAATGTGTTTACGGTTGAAACCTTAACACCGGCAATGTTTCTTGCGCTTCTGTAAAGAACGTCGTTGTTCTCAGGAAGAACGAGAAGAACCTTCTTGCCTGTCTCGAGAGCTGTAAGAACCTTTACAACTTCCTTAGTCTTGATTGCGTCAAGCTTGAGATCGTCAAGAACTACAAGCTCCTCTGCTGCAACCTTTGAAGAGAAAGCAGACTTCATAGCGAGTCTTCTTACCTTCTTGTTGATTGAGAAGCCGTACTCTCTCGGCTTGGGGCCGTGTGCGATACCGCCATGTGTCCACTGAGGAGCTCTTGTTGAGCCCTGACGTGCACGGCCTGTACCCTTCTGCTTCCACGGCTTCTTGCCGCCGCCGCTTACCTCTGAGCGTGTACGGGTTGACTGTGTGCCCTGACGCTGATTTGCCAAATAGTTAACTACGCAAAGATGCATAGCATAAGAATTCGGCTCGATTCCGAAAACAGACTCTGCAAGAGCAAGATCGGAGACCTTTTTACCGTTCATATCGAATACTGATACATTAGGCATACTTTAACACTCCTTCCGTTACGCTTTCTTGGCATCGGCGATAACAACGATTCCGCCCTTCGGGCCCGGAATAGCGCCCTTAACGGCGATGAGGTTGTTCTCGACGTCAACCTTAGCAATAGTTAAATTCTGAACTGTGGTGCGGTCTACACCGTAGTGACCTGCAAGCTTCTTTCCCTTGTAAACACGGGAAGGAGTTGAACAAGCACCCAATGAACCGGCATGTCTTGCAACGGGACCTGTACCGTGAGACTCTCTGAGTCTTGAGAAGTTCCAACGCTTGATGGAACCTGCTGTTCCGTGACCCTTGCTTGTGCCGATAACGTCAACCTTGTCGCCTGCTGCGAACACGTCAGCCTTGAGGATGTCACCTACGTTAACGTCTGCAATGTTCTCGAGACGGAACTCCTTGAGTACCTTCTTGGGAGCAACATCGTTCTTGGCGAAGTGACCCTTCATAGCCTTGTTGACTCTCTGTGCCTTTACGTCACCGAAGCCGACCTGAACAGCCTCATAGCCGTCATTCTCGATCGTCTTCTTCTGTGTGATTACACACGGACCTGCTTCAACGACTGTTACGGGGATTACGTTACCCTTTTCGTCGAAGATCTGCGTCATACCGATTTTCTTTCCGATAAGACCCTTTTTCATATAAGTTTTCCTCCTTATAGGTTATTGGTTGGCAACTGCGCCAACTTGACCTGTTAGCGTAAAATCAAAGCTTGATTTCGATTTCTACGCCGGCAGGAAGCTCAAGACCTCTCAAAGCGTCAACAGTCTTGGCTGACGGTCTGATGATGTCGATAAGCCTTTTGTGTGTGCGCTGTTCAAACTGCTCTCTGGAGTCCTTGTACTTGTGAACAGCACGAAGGATCGTAACGACCTCTTTCTCTGTCGGAAGGGGAACGGGACCTGAAACCTGAGCGCCTGTGCGCTTAGCAGTCTCAACGATCTTCTCCGCTGCCTTATCAACGAGATTGTGGTCATAGCCCTTCAATCTGATTCTGATTTTTCCCTTTACTGCCATGATTTTGCCTCCTTACAAAGTTTGGCGGGCAACGTTTAAAACCTAATTTCGCAACGTTTCCGGGTGTTTCCACCCTCTGCATTTAAAAACCGGAAATGGGTTAGTTTCCGGGATAGTGCATTTAAGGTCTTAAACGCACATACACGCGCAAGTTTGCTAAGGGATAGCAAACCTGTGCTGTAGGTTATTAAATCGCCCGGTTTTAAATCGGACATACTCCGCGAGAATTCCCGACTTCTACGAGCCGCCACCTCTCACATCAACGCATATCTACGCACTAAACTACATAATAATATAGCATGCTCGAGTATCATACCATACTTTATTGCAAATTGCAAGCCTTTTTTCAATATTTTTTAAAAATTTTTTGAGCAAAAATATACCCCGAAAGCAAGCAGTATCAAGGCTTTCGGGGATTTT